>NZ_VOSK01000122.1 GCF_009296175.1 Microvirga tunisiensis
ACTGCCCCTGGCGCCACGTCACAGTCAGCGAACGGCGCACGGCACACGACTTTGCCGCCAGCCTGCAGGAGCTGGCCGATGTGCACTACCCCGAGGCTGAGCGGATCCGGGTGGTGCTGGATAATCTCTCGACGCACACGCCCGGAGCGCTCTACGAGGCCTTTCCGGCCCCCGACGCGCATCGCATCTTGAGGCGGCTGGAGGCCCACTTCACCCCCAAGCACGCAAGCTGGTTGAACATGGCCGAGATTGAGATCGGGGTGCTCAAGCGCCAGTGCCTGGCTCGGCGCATCGACAATCGTGGGTGCCTTGAACGCGAGATCGCCGCCTGGGAGCGTGCGCGCAACGCCTCCGGTGCCGAGATCAAGTGGATGTTCACCACCGAACAAGCCCGCGCCAAGATGGGCCGTGCCTATCCCAACACCGTCCCGAGAGACCCACGCGCCAAAGAGTCATAATCTCTGTGCAGAGGAATTAGTTCGGCATGGGCGCTCGCTGAGGCGGATCCGGACTCATCAATGCCAGCGGTATGAGGGGCTGCGGTGGTCATCGAGCCCGCGGTGCTTTGGCACCCGACGAGGGCCATGAGGGATGCCACGGCGATTATGGTCTTTCCTGCTGCAGATGACATGGGTTGGACCTGCCGTAGCGTAGCGTTATTCGGCTACCTTAACACGGCACTGACTTTGCCTTCCCATCTGAACGTAGAGGGTCGGGCATGTTTGTTCGCTAGCCCTCGCCTGACCTGCAGCGACAATCAGGACGGGAGTTGTACGCTATTCTCATCATGAGCGGCTTCCAAGACCTTCGCCGGCGTGAGAGAGGATCGGCAATGGGAGACCTGCCGATGCAGAAGCGAAATGGCCGTGCGGGCCAGATCCCTGAACTGCTGCTGCAGGATCTCGGGAGCATCGTCCCAGTCGCCCGAATATTCGGCGGCATAAAACGCCTGCGCGACAAGCTCGACATGGTCTGGCTTCATGCAAGTCTCCCTGCACCTATTAACCAGATAGGTGCTTTGAGAGGCATTCGTTCCCTGCATCTTTAGGATTACCACTTACGAGAAGCAGGAAGTCGTTGAAATCGCTGAACCTGCTAACGCTTCCGAGCAGGGTCCGATTCTAGGATCATTTCCACAAGCGAAATTTGGCTCGTTCCGTGGCGATGGGGGCCGTCGCCGTTCATGAAGCAGGTTCGGAACGCTGTGCCATGCAGAAGCATTTTATCTACTACTCCTGGGTTATAGCTATGCTATCCTTAATTTCATGATGCACTCCCAATGCGTGGATTGCGCAATCTGAGACCTGGACGATGACGAACTTGGACGAGCTGAAGAGGACCATTGCCGCAACATGGCGCGACGAGGAAATGGCATCCTCGGCCTGCTACGGCGTCGACGCCTATTCGAAGAACTGGCCCTATGTCTTCATGGTCAATGACTGGCGTGTCTGGAACGAGAGCGGGCGAGACCTAAACCATGAGGTCGTCCGATGGCTCGACGAGGAAGGGGAAAGCTGGGAATTCTATCATCTGCTCGGTGAATGGGGATTGGTGGGTTTCGACGACCTGAGAGCTGCTACGCGCTTCAGGCATCGCTGGTTCGGGGCGCTCAAGGTGGTGTCCTCATCGGACACCCCATGGAACCCGCATCCGCTCAACGGCACCTTTGCTCCCAGCCTCGTGGATGAGGCCGCGATGCCGACTCGCAAAGACAGCCACGCGGTTCGTTAATTCCTCTGGACCAGTCCTGTTGCCCGCCTCTGATCGGTGACGACTAACGGACCGGAGGCGGGCCTTTCTCGACGGTCCGGTCGGTCACTTCTTCGCGCAGATCGCCCGGGCGATCATCCCTTTCGGGCTCTCGGCAGTGGAGAAGCAGTACACGCCGGCTTCATCCATATCGAGACGGTCGCCACGGTTGCAGGTGCCGTTGACCGGGTACTCGTCCTGCTCGCAGCGCGCCATGCATCGACCCTGGGATGCGCATTCCTGCACGAAGACGCGCAAAATCGTTCCGGCGAGCCCCGGCTTCCCTTCAGGTCCCATCTTTCCCTCCGGACCGATGGAACCCGGAGGTCCGGCAGGACCCGTGAGCCCAGCCGGGCCGATGGGGCCTGGAGGTCCGATCGGCCCGATGCCTCCGGCGACACCTTGCGGTCCCGGAGGCCCGGCAGGCCCCACGGGCCCGATAGATCCTTCCGCGCCAACAGGACCAGCCAGTCCGATCGGACCAGGTGGGCCGGCCGGTCCTGGTTCTCCCCGCAGCCCCGGCGTCCCCTGAGGTCCCTGCGGTCCCTGGTGGCCTGCAAGCCCCTGTGGCCCCTGCGGGCCGGGAGGACCCGCCGGGCCTTCGGGCCCGATAGGACCCGCTGGGCCCGCAGGGCCTGGCTGCCCTTCAGGGACGGCCCGCGCTTCCGTATTTCCTGCTGGTCCCGGAGGTCCAGCGGGCCCTTGCGCCCCAACCGGGCCCGCCGGTCCGGGCTCTCCGCGCGGCCCGGGAGGACCTGCAGCCCCTTGCGGGCCGGGAGGTCCTTCCGATCCTGGGTCGCCCTTTGGCCCGGGGGCTCCATCGCGCCCGGGTTCGCCTTGAGGGCCGGGCGGGCCTGCAGGCCCAGGGCGGACGGGTTCGACGGCCGCAGATTGCTCTGCTGCGCCCGATCCTTCCGGACCTTTCTGGCCGCAGAAGCCGACAACCGCCTGCCGCTGCTCATTCTCTGCCTGGAGGTTCACGACGCAGCTGGCGGGATGATAGGCGATCCGGAAGGTGAACCGCCCGTTGGCATCGGCCTTCGTCTCGAAGCGTTCATCGAGGAAGATCGACACCTGCCGTGGTTTGCTCAATCGTCCGACGACACGCAACTCGCCGGCGGTGATCATCGCCTGATCGATGACGATATCGGCCATGGCTGGCGTGCCGCTGGCGATCAGGATGGATCCGGCTAACAGGCGTTTGAGCATCGTGCCTTCCCCGTATCAATGACACGAAGCGTCGCCTGAAGAAGGCCGAAGCGTCAATTCACCCGGAAGGATATCGGGAGTGCCTTACGCCGTACGCATTGTGGCTGCAAAGAGTGCTAATGCACGCCTTCCGCCTGCATTGCCTCGACGCGGATCTCCTCCGTCAGCTGCGCCTTCAGGTTTGAAAACTCCGGCGTGGTCTTCATCGTGTAGTGTCGCGGGTGAGGCAGGTCGACGGGGATGTCGGCCTTGATGCGGCCGGGGCGGGCGGACATGACGATGACGCGGGAGGCGAGGAAGATCGCTTCCTCGATGTCGTGGGTGACGAAGAGCACGGTCTTGCGCTCGCGTTCCCAGATGCCCAGCAGCAGTTCCTGCATCAGGCCGCGGGTCTGGTTATCGAGGGCGCCGAAGGGCTCGTCGAGGAGCAGGATTTCCGGATCGTTGGCGAGTGCGCGGGCAATGGCGGTGCGCTGCTGCATGCCGCCGGAGAGCTGCTTCGGATAATGATTCTCGAAGCCGCGCAGGCCCACCTTCTCGGTGTAGGACGCGACGATCTCCTGACGCTCCGCTTTCGGCATGCCCTTCTCGCGCAGGCCGTAGGCGATGTTCTCAGCAATCGTCAGCCACGGAAACAGGGTATAGGACTGGAACACCATGCCTCGGTCCGCACCCGGGCCTTTGATCTCGCGGCCATTGAGCAGCACGCGTCCGCCGCTCGGACGGTCGAGGCCTGCCACGATGCGCAGGAGCGTGGATTTTCCGCAGCCGGAGGGGCCGAGAATGGTGATGAAGTCGTTCTGAGCCACCTGCAGGTTCGTGGGCTCGAGCGCGCGCACGGGAGCGCCGCCGCGCACGCCCGGAAACACCCGCGAGACGCTGTCGATCTGGAGGATCGCGCCGGTCATGCGAGCCTCCACGGGAAGAGCGAGCGGTTGAGAGCCTTGAACAGGAAGTCGGAGATGAGGCCGATGACGCCGATGACGATGATGCCGAAGATCATCTGACCGGTGGCCAGAAGCGCCTGGCTGTCGATGATCATGTGTCCGATGCCGGAGGACGAGCCGATGAGCTCCGCGACGATCACATAGGTCCAGGCCCAGCCGAGAACGAGGCGCAGGATCTCGGCGATCTCCGGTGCGTTGGCGGGGATGAGCACGCGCCTCACCACGCCCCGATCCTTGGAGCCCAGCGTGTAGGCGGCCTCCACGAGATCGCGACGGGTGTTGCCCACGGCGACCGCGACCATCAGGATGATCTGAAAGACGGAGCCGATGAAGATGACGAGGAGCTTCTGCATCTCTCCGATGCCGGCCCAGAGGATGAGAAGCGGCACGAAGGCCGATGCGGGCAGATAGCGTGCGAAGGACACGAAAGGCTCGAGGAAAGCCTCGAAGGACTTGTAGGCGCCCATCATGATGCCGAGCGGCACGGCGACGATTGCTGCAAGGACGAAGCCGCCGACGACGCGCCAGACCGTGATGCCGATATCGCCCATGAAACCGAAGCGGGTGAGCAGCAGCCATCCGTCCTGCACCATGGTGATCGGATCGGCGAGGAAGGTCCGCGAAACGAAGCCGCCAAGGGTCGCGACGGCCCACGCGGCGAGGAAAAGGATGAAGAAGGAAATGCCGAGCGTGACGCGCGTGCCCTGGCTGACGGGTTCGAGAGGACGAGGCATGAAGGATCTGCTCTGCCATCCGGACCTGGCGTGCCGGAGGGTGCTTGTGAGGAAATGATCAGGCGGCGGCCCGCGTGGAACCGGGCCGCCGCCGCGATAGGGAGAGCGTTACTGGATGAAGCTGGTATCGGCCAGCGCTTCCATGTCGGGCTTCTGCTTGATGATGCCGGTCTCCAGGAGCAGGTCGGCGGCTTCCGCCGAAAAGGTCTTGAACTCGCTCGAGAAGAACTTCTTGTTGGCCTCGCGGTTCTGCCAGCGCAGGAACTGGGCCGACTTGCCGAAGGCCTCGCCGGTCTGCTTCACGTCCGCACCCATGATTTCATAAGCCTTCGCCTGATCCTTGGCGATCATGTCGAGCGCTTCGAAATAGCTGTCGGCAAAGGCCTTCGCGGCCTTCGGGTTGTCGGCAAGGAATTTCGGCGTGCAGCCGAAGGTGTCCATGACCATCGGATAATCGAGGGTCGTGGCGATAATCTTGCCGGCCTGAGGGGCTGCGCGCACCGAGGAGAGATAAGGCTCGTAGGTCATGGCCGCATCGTTCTGGCCGGCGATGAAAGCCTGCGCAGCCGGGCCGGGCTCCATGTTGACCACGGTCACATCCTTCACCGAGAGGCCGTTCTTCTTCAGCATCCAGGAGAGGGCGAAGTAGGGCGACGTGCCGGGCGCGGAGGCGGCCACCTGCTTGCCTTTGATGTCCTTGATGGCAGCGATGTCGTTTTTCACCACCATGCCGTCAGCCCCGTAGCTCTTGTCGAGCTGGAAGATCTGCTTGGTGGGGACGCCGTTCGCGTTCCACACGATCCAAGTCTCGACCGTGGTAGCGGCGCATTGGATGTCGCCGGACTGGATGGCGAGGTGGCGGCTGGCCTGCGGGACCTTCTTGATCGTGACGTCGAGGCCGTTCTTCTTGAAGATGCCGGCTTCCTTCGCGAGCGTCAGGGGCGCGAAGCCCGTCCAGCCCGAGATGCCGATGGCCACCTTCGTCTCCTGCGCCGAGGCGGACCCGACCGCCAGCGCCAACACGGCCAAACTACCCAATACCGCCTTCATTGCAGCCTCCGTTCTATCCAAATCCTCTGGCTCGTTTCGCCGATCGCGCTCTCCGGTAGGTTCCAGGAATTCAGGCGCCGGGCATTCTTTTCGAGCGGGCGAATGGCACCATGCCGGAGCGGCAATGTCAAATGTATAGACATTTTGACCTGCCGCTGTTTTGGGCATCGCGCATCAAATATTGGCTCCTATGTCGACGGGTCAGGCGAGATCTCGACGAGGATCGCACGGCCGGTCCCGGAGAGCAGGACAAGTTCCTGCGTCGCCTCGAGCATTAGCGCATCGAGCGCCTGGAGTGAATGGATCGTCGAATCGAGCGTCACGTCGAAAGGACCATCGAGCGGGACGAGAAAGGCGACAATCGTGTCGTCCGACAGCAGCGCCACGCCGGATTCGATGAACCGCGCCCGGTGCCGGAACTGTCCGCGCCGCGTCATCACATTGAGGTCGCGGATCGGGCCCGAGAGGAGCCGCCCGATGGTGATGTCGTCACCGGAGAAGGAAAGCTTGGGGGTGGCCTTGTCGAGCGGATAAGCGATGCCCTCCACGTCGAGCTCGATGCCGTCGCCCTCGACCAGGATCAGCGTGCGGTCGATGCCGGGAAAGAGCGAAAACGGCCCGTCGGAGGCCACATCCGCCATGCTGATGCGCCATCCGAAGGTCTCGAATGTGGAGCCTTCCGGAAATGCGGCAACCTCCGCGGTGGTGCCGCCGTCGTTTTTCCAGGGAACGCGGACGAGATCCTCATTGCGGAAGACGCGCGCCGTCATCACCGCAGGCTCGGAAGATTGAGACCGTTTTCGCGGGCGCAGTCGATGGCGATGTCGTAGCCGGCATCCGCGTGGCGCATCACGCCGGTCGCTGGATCGTTCCAGAGCACACGCTCGATGCGCTTGGCCGCTTCCGGCGTGCCGTCGCAGGCGATCACCATGCCCGAGTGCTGCGAGAAGCCCATGCCGACGCCGCCGCCATGATGCAGCGAGACCCAGGTCGCGCCGGAGGCGCAGTTGAGCAGCGCGTTGAGGAGCGGCCAGTCGGACACTGCATCAGAGCCGTCCTTCATGGCTTCCGTCTCGCGGTTCGGGCTGGCGACCGAGCCGGAATCGAGATGATCGCGGCCGATCACGATGGGCGCCTTCAACTCGCCATTGGCGACCATCTCGTTGAAGGCGAGGCCGAGCCGGTGACGATCGCCCAAGCCCACCCAGCAGATGCGCGCGGGAAGGCCCTGGAACTTGATGCGTTCCTTGGCCATGTCGAGCCAGTTGTGCAGGTGCTTGTTGTCCGGCAGCAGCTCCTTCACCTTGGCGTCCGTCTTGAAGATGTCTTCCGGATCGCCCGACAGCGCTGCCCAGCGGAACGGCCCGATGCCGCGGCAGAAGAGCGGGCGGATATAGGCCGGCACGAAGCCCGGGAAGTCGAAGGCGTCGTCGACGCCTTCCTCCTTCGCCATCTGGCGGATGTTGTTGCCGTAATCGAGGGTGGGTACGCCCGCCCTGTGAAAGTCGAGCATGGCGCGCACCTGCGCGGCCATGGATTGCTTGGCGGCGTGCTCCACGGCCTTGGGATCGCTCTCGCGCTTGGCGTCCCACTGGCTAAGCGTCCAGCCCTTCGGCAGATAGCCGTTGATCGGATCATGCGCCGAGGTCTGGTCGGTCACCGCATCGGGACGGATGCCGCGGCGGTAGATCTCGGGGAAGATCTCGGCGGCGTTGCCGAGGAGGCCGACGGAGACCGGCCTCTTGTCACGGCACGATTGCTCGATGATGGCGAGTGCCTCGTCGAGCGTATCGGCGCGCTGGTCGAGGTAGCCCGTGCGCAGGCGCATCTCGATGCGGCTCGGCTGGCACTCCACCGCAAGGCAGGAGGCTCCCGCCATCGTGGCGGCGAGCGGCTGCGCGCCGCCCATGCCGCCGAGGCCGCCGGTGAGGATCCAGCGGCCGGAGAGATCGCCGTTGTAGTGCTGACGACCCACCTCCACGAAGGTCTCGTAGGTGCCCTGCACGATGCCCTGCGTGCCGATATAGATCCAGGAGCCGGCCGTCATCTGGCCGTACATCATGAGCCCCTTGCGATCGAGCTCATGGAACTTGTCCCAAGTGGCCCAGTGCGGCACGAGATTGGAATTGGCGATCAGCACGCGCGGCGCATCCGCATGGGTGCGAAACACCCCGACCGGCTTGCCCGATTGAACGAGGAGCGTCTCGTCGGCTTCAAGGTTTTTGAGAGCTGCCACGATGCGGTCGAAGCTGTCCCAGTCTCGCGCGGCACGGCCGATGCCGCCATAGACGACGAGTTCGCCTGGCTTCTCGGCGACATCGGGATCGAGGTTGTTCATCAGCATGCGCAAGGGCGCCTCCGTCAGCCAGCTCTTGGCCGACAATTCGGTGCCATGCGGAGCGCGGATCACGCGGGCGTTGTCGATGCGGGTCATGGGACGGATCCTCGGGTCAGGCTTTGGAACGGGCGAAGGTGAGACAGGTTTGAAGAATGAGAGTGAGTGCCGTCCGCATGGGCGCGGCATAATCCTCGTCGTAGACGCTGGGCCACTCGCATTCCGCTACAGGGCCGGGCGGCTCCTTCATGTAGCCGCGGCAGGCAAGCTCCATCTGGACGGCATGAATACCGGCCCGCGGATCGCCGAGGCTGCGCGTGATGTAGCCGCCCTTGAAGCGGCCGTTGACGACGTGGCTGAAGCCGCTGCCGAGGCAGATCTTTTCGACGGCGTCGCTCAGGGATGGGGCACAGGTGGTGCCGCCATTGGTGCCGATGTTGAAGTGGGGCAGGGTGCCGTCGAACAGGCGAGGTATGACCGAGCGGATCGAGTGGCAGTCATAGACTACGACTGTGGCATGCCGTGCCTGCAGCCGGTTGATCTCCGCGCGAAGGGTCGCATGATAGGGATCGAAGAAACGGACGCGGCGCTCGGCGATCTCGTCCTCCGTCGGCTCTGTCCCCGGCTCGTAGAGCGGCTCGCCGTCGAAGGTCGTCGTCGGGCAAAGCTCGGTTGTCGCCTGTCCCGGATAAAGCGAGACGCCGGACGGGTCGCGGTTCACGTCGATCACCGTGCGGGAGATCGTGGTGCGGATCACGGTTGCGTCGAGGTCGGCGACGAAATCGTAGAGTCGCTCGATCCACCAATCCGCATCCTTGCGCGCCAGCCAGGGCGAGACGAGGCCGCGTTCGTACGCAGCGGGAATCTCCGTGCCGGTATGCGGCAAGCTCACCACGAGCGGCGCTTCTCCACGGACGACAGTGAGCCAGTCCGGATACTCGCTCATGCTCGAACCTCATCGGTCACGAGCGGCAGCAGGTCGACGCCGGCGGCTTCCGCCAGGGCGCCGGAAACAACGAGAGCCGTGGCCTGCTGCATGTCGGGCGCCATGTGCCGGTCGTCATCGAGGTGCGGGATTTCCGTGCGCAGCAGCGCGCGGGCACGCTCGAGGCGCACGCTCGATTTCATGGGGGCGTGGAAGTCACAGCCCTGAACCGCGGCGAGCAGCTCGATGCCGATGACGTTGGCGGTATTCGCCGCCATCGGGAGGAGGCGCCTTGCCCCGTGGGTCGCCATGGAGACATGGTCCTCCTGGTTGGCGGAGGTCGGGATCGAGTCGACGCTCGCCGGATAGGCGCGCTGCTTGTTCTCCGATACGAGAGCCGCCGCCGTCACCTGCGGGATCATGAAGCCGGAATTGAGCCCGGGTTTCGGCGTCAGGAAGGCGGGAAGGCCCGAGAGGGCCGGGTCGACCAGCATGGCGATGCGCCGCTCGGCGAGAGAGCCGATCTCGCAGAGAGCCATGGCAATCATATCGGCCGCGAAGGCCACCGGCTCCGCGTGGAAGTTGCCGCCGGAGATGACCTCTCCGGTCTCCGAGAAGACGAGCGGATTGTCGGACACGCCATTCGCTTCGGTGCCGAGCGTTTCGCCCGCCTGACGCAGCAGGTCGAGGACCGCGCCCATCACCTGGGGCTGGCAACGCAGGCAATAAGGATCCTGCACGCGGTCATCGTTGGTGAGGTGAGACGCGCGGATGGCGCTGCCCTGCATCAGGGCGCGCAGGGATGCGGCGACCTCGATCTGCCCGCGGTGGCGCCGCAGCTTCTGGATGCGCTCATCGAATGGTCCGTCCGAACCCTTGGCGGCATCGGTCGCCAATGCGCCCGTGACGAGCGCGGCGCGGAACACGCGCTCGGCTTCGAACAGGCCGGCCAGCGCAAGCGCGGTCGACACCTGCGTGCCGTTGAGAAGCGCAAGACCTTCCTTCGGACCAAGCGCCAACGGCGCGAGGCCCGCTTGTGCCAAAGCTGTTTCTGCCGGAATGCGCACGCCGTCGACGAAGAACTCGCCGACGCCCATGAGCGCTGCCGTCATGTGGGCGAGGGGAGCCAGGTCGCCCGAGGCACCCACCGACCCTTGCCCAGGAATGACAGGAATGAGGTTGGCGCGCAGGCAAGCCGTCAGGTGCTCGATGGTGGACCAGCGCACGCCCGACGCTCCTTGAGCGAGGCTCGCGAGCTTGAGGGCCATGACGAGCCGCACCACCGCAATCGGCAGGGGCTCACCGACGCCTGCCGCGTGCGAGAGCACGATATTGCGCTGGAGAGTCGCGAGATCGGCGGTGCCGATGCGCACACTCGCGAGCTTCCCGAACCCCGTGTTGATGCCATAGACCGGCTCACCCTTGGCCACGATGGCCTCGATGGTCCTGGCGCCGGCTTCGATGGCGGCGCGGCAATCCTGATCGAGTGCCACCTCTGCGCCGAAATAGACTCGTGCCCAATCGGTCAGAGAAACGGAGCCGGGATGAAGCATTACTTCTTGAGTCACTGTCCTCTCCAGACACGGGCGTGAAGCGGGTTGAATCCGATGCGGTAGACGAGCTCCGCCGGGCGTTCCATGTTCCAGATCGCGAGATCGCACGACTTGCCCGCTTCCAGCGTGCCGATCTCACCAAGCTTTCCGAGGGCGCGCGCCGCCTCTCTCGTGACGCCGGCGATGCATTCCTCGACCGTCATGCGGAACAGGGTCGCGCCCATGTTCATGGTGAGCAGGAGCGATGTCAGCGGTGAGGTGCCGGGGTTGCAATCGGTCGCCAGCGCCATGCGTGTGCCCACTTTACGGAAGGCGGCAACCGGCGGCGCTTTCGTCTCCCGCAGCATGTAGAAGGCGCCCGGCAGAAGCACCGCGACCGTGCCCGCCTTCGCCATCGCCGCAGCCCCATCCTCGTCCGTGTATTCGAGGTGATCGGCGGATAGGGCTCCATAATCGGCGGCGAGCTTCGCGCCGTGCAGGTTGGAGAGCTGGTCGGCGTGAAGCTTGATCGTCAGACCATGCGCCTTGGCGGCGTCGAACACGCGGGCCGTCTGCTCAGGGGAAAAGGCGATGCCCTCGCAGAAGGCATCGACCGCGTCGACTAGTCCTTCGCGGGCAAGCGCCGGCAGCATCTCGTGGCAGACCTTGTCGATGAAGGCCTCCTTGTCGCCGTTCGCCTCCGGCGGCAGGGCATGGGCGCCGAGGAAAGTGGTCGTGATGGATACGGGGCGCACGTCGGCAAGACGCCGCGCGGCGCGCAAGGACCGGGCCTCGGTCTGCAGGTCGAGGCCATAGCCCGACTTGACCTCGACGGTGCTGCAGCCTTCCGCGATGAGATGGTCGAGGCGGGGCAGGGCGCTGGCGACGAGCTCATCCTCGGTTGCTGCGCGGGTGGCCTTCACGGTGGAGACGATGCCCCCGCCGGCGCGGGCGATCTCCTCGTAGCTCGCGCCGTTCAGCCGCAGCTCGAACTCATGCGCCCGGTCGCCTCCGAAGACGAGATGGGTGTGGCAATCGACGAGGCCGGGGGTGATCCAGCGACCTTGGCAGTCGATCCGCTCGGCCGCATCCCAACCGGTCGGGAGATCCTTCGCCGGTCCGGCAAAGGCGATCCGGCCATCCTTGGCGGCAACGGCTCCGCTCTCGACGATGCCGAGACCGTCACCGGCCAGAGTAGCAAGGCGAGCATTGAACCAGACCCGGTCGAAGCGCATGTTCCTGCTCCGGTGAGGTTGCGATAATGTCTATACATAATCGCGAAAGATCGATATTGTCTAGATGTATTCGATCGGCTCTGATGGTCCGGCGTCGGCATGGCTTTTTGGCGGCTGTGGTCCGGGGCCATCGACAGTGAAGGTGTCAGCATGCGCAGGCTCATTCTCGATCACGCCCTTCTGCCGGACGGCTGGGCGGAGAATGTCGGGATCGACATCGACGGCGGGATGATCCTCGCCGTCCATGCGAATGCCTCCGCCGACGGACGCGAGCGCATCGCCGGGATTGCGCTTCCCGGATTGCCGAACCTGCACTCTCATACCTTCCAGCGCGGCATGGCGGGGCTTGCCGAAACCCGAGGACCGGAAGGGGACAGCTTCTGGACCTGGCGGCAGGTCATGTATCGGTTCCTCGGCTCACTCACTCCGGACGATGTGGAGGCCATCGCGGCCTTCGCCATGATGGAAATGCTCGAGGGGGGCTTCACTGCGCTCGCCGAGTTCCATTATCTGCATCGTGATGTCGACGGCCGCCCATATGCCGATGTCGCGGAGCTCTCCCATCGTATCGCGGCTGCGGCACAGGAGACCGGCATGGGCCTGACACTCCTGCCGGTCTTCTATGCGCAAGGCGGCTTCGGCGGCGTGGCGCCGACTGAGGGCCAACGGCGTTTCATCAATGACGTGGACAGCTATGCCCGGCTGCTCGAAGGTGCTCGCAAGGCCGTGGCCGAGCTCGATGATGCCGTCATCGGCGTCGCGCCGCACAGCCTGCGCGCCGTCACGCCCGAGAGCCTCCGCGATGTCGTGCCGCTGGCCGGCGGGGGGCCGATCCACATCCACATCGCCGAGCAGGTGAAGGAGGTCGAGGATTGCCTGACATGGTCGGGCCAGCGCCCCGTCGCATGGCTGCTCGACCACGCGCCTGTCGACCGGCGCTGGTGCCTGATCCACGCAACCCATCTCGATGCGCGGGAGGTCAAAGGCATCGCGATGAGCGGCGCGGTCGCGGGCCTGTGCCCGATCACGGAGGCCAATTTGGGCGACGGCATCTTCGAAGGAGCCGACCATCTCGCGGCCGGAGGCCGGTTCGGCGTCGGGTCGGATTCCAACATCGAGATTTCGGCGTCGGCGGAACTCAAGCAGTTCGAGTACAGTCAGCGCCTCAAGCACCGCGCCCGCAATGTCCTGGCCCGGCGCGAGGGCCAATCGACCGGGCGCAGCCTCTATGACAGGGCGCTGGCAGGCGGCGCTCGGGCGCTCGGCCGTCGTATCGGAGCCATCGAGGCAGGGCAGCGCGCCGATCTCGTGGTGCTCGATGCCGGCTACCCGGACCTCGCCGCCGTCTCAGGGGACCGCTGGATCGATTCTTACGTGTTCGTCGCGGGCAAGGCTGCCATCGACACGGTGTTTGTTGCGGGCAATGCCGTTGTCAGGAGCGGCCGGCACATTCACCGTGAAACGATCCGCGCTCGCTACGGGCGCGCCATGGCTCGGATCCTGGCATGAGAGAAGACTGAAGGCGGCATGAAACATCTGCACCAGCGCATCCGCGACGATATCGAGGCCCGGATCATGTCGGGCGAGTGGTCTCCGGGCCATCGCATTCCATACGAGCACGAGCTGATGACCGAATACGGCTGCTCGCGCATGACGGTGAACAAGGTGCTGTCGACGCTCGCCGCCAACGGCCTCATCACGCGGCGACGCCGGGCGGGCTCGGTGGTGGCGGAGCCGAGCAGCCAGCAGGCCGTGCTGCAGATCCAGGATTTCGCGCTCGAGGCGGCGCGGGCCGGCATCGAATATCGCTTCAAGATCCTGCACCGCTCCATCGAACCCATCGATGCCGCCGCCGCACAGCGTACCGGTCTGCCGGTGGAGACGAAGATGCTCTGCCTCTCCACGCTTCACGTCATGGATGACGTGCCGCAAGCCTTCGAGCAGCGCCTGATCAACCTGGCTACCGTGCCCGAAGCCGACCAGGAGGCGTTCAAGGACGACCCGCCCGGCACATGGCTGCTGCGGCGCGTTCCCTGGACGGATGCGGAGCACATCGTGCGCGCCGTCAACGCGGACAGCACGATGGCGAAGCGCCTGCAGGTTCAAACGGGAACCGCCTGTCTCGTGCTGGAGCGGCGCACCTGGCAGGCGGGCGCCTTCGTGACCGAGGCGAGGATCACCTATCCTGGTGACCGTCACCAGCTCGTCGGGCGATTCTCGCCGGTTGCGTGACGGTCCTTGTCATCCCCGGCGAGCCGCAGGCGAGGAAAGGATGCTCTCACTGTCTTTCCGGGGCGAGCGCCAGCGAGAGCCCGGAATCCATAGCCGCCAGCGTTGCGGAAAGAAATGCAATGCTGGACGCTCTTCCTTGATACGTCGTGTTTATGGATTCCGGGCTCCGCTGCGCGGCCCCGGAATGACATGGCGATACCCTCTCCTCGTCATGGCCGGGCTTGTCCCGGCCATCCCGATCCGGAAGAGCGTTGCGCCTCAATCGATCGAGATCACCGGCACAAGGCCGGTGATGACGAGCGCATGTTTCGAGGCACGGGACCACGACTAAGGAGCTAATCGCTTACGACAGCGCCGAGCGCAAATCCTGAATCAGGTCGTCCGCATCCTCGATGCCGACCGACAGACGCACCAAGCCATCGTCGATGCCGAGCTCAGCCCGGACCTCCGGCGGCACGGAGGCATGGGTCATGATCGCCGGATGCTCGATCAGGCTTTCCACGCCACCCAGACTCTCGGCGAGCGTGAAGAGCTGGCAGCGCTCCAGGAAGCGTGTCGCGCCGTCGAGGCCGCCCTTGATGCGGGCGGTGATGATGCCGCCGAAGCCGCGCATCTGGCGCTTGGCCAGCTCGTGCTGCGGATGCGAGGCGAGGCCCGGATAAATCACGCCGTCCACGCCTGGATGGCTTTCCAGGAACTGGGCGATCTTGAGCGCCGAGGTGCAGTGCCGCTCCATGCGCAGCGAGAGCGTCTTGAGGCCGCGCAGGGCCAGGAAGCTGTCGAAGGGTCCGGAGACGGAACCGACGGCGTTCTGCAGGAAGGCGATCTTCTCCCGAACCTCTTCATTCTGGCCCACGATGACGACACCGCCGACCATATCGGAATGGCCGTTGAGGTACTTTGTCGTGGAATGCACGACGATGTCGAAGCCGAATTCGAGCGGGCGCTGCACCCAAGGGCTGGCGAAGGTGTTGTCGGCGACGAGCCAGGTGCCGTGCCCGCGCGTCGCTGCGGCAATGGCTTCGAGGTCGGCGAGCTTCAGGAGAGGGTTGGTGGGCGTCTCGACCCAGACGAACTTGGTGTTGGGACGCAGAGCCGCCTTCACCGCATCCGGATTCCCAAGATCGACATAGGTTATGTCGAGCCCGGCCGATTTCCTGCGCACGCGCTCGAAGAGGCGACGCGTGCCGCCGTAGAGATCGTCGGAAGCCACGATGTGCGAGCCATGCTCCAGCATGTCGAGCACGGTGGCGCTCGCCGCGAGTCCGGATGAGAAGGCGTAGGCCGCGGTGCCCTCCTCGAGATCCGCGATGCATCGCTCGAAGGCCATGCGGGTCGGGTTCTGCGAGCGGGCATATTCGAAGCCCTTGTGAACGCCTGGGCTTTCCTGCGCGAAGGTCGAGGTGGCGTAGATCGGCATCATCACCGCACCCGTGGTGGGATCCGGCGACTGGCCTGCATGGATGCAGCGGGTGGCGAAATCGAGCTGGTTGCGGGCGGTCATGAGGCCTTGATCCGGAAGAAGTTGATGAGGTCGATGCGGGTGGCGAGACCGACGAAGGTGTCGCCATCCATGATCACCGGCACGAGACCGGCTGCGAAGAGGGGCAGAAGCTCCTTGACGGGAGCATCGGCGGAAATCGTCTGCAGGCGCGACACCATCACGTCGCGCACCGGCTTGTCGAAGACGCTCTGGGGAGTGCCCTCATTGGCGACAAGCGCATCGAGGATGTCGCTTTCGTCGATGAGCCCGACCACATGACCATCTTCGATCACCGGCAGCTGCGAGATGTCGGAGGAACGCATGCGGGCGAAAGCGGAGCGCAGGGTCTCGCTGGGCGACACGAAGATGGTCGCGCCTTCGCCGAAGGGATTGATCACCACATCGCGCGCGGTGCCGGTCGTCTTGCGGTCCAGCCAGCCTTCCTGCGCGATGAAGGCATCGTTGAACACCTTCGACAGGTACTTGGCGCCCGTATCGCACACGAGGGTGACGACCCGCTTCGGTTCCGTCTGCTCGCGGCAATAGCGCAAGGCGGCCGCGAGGAGGGTGCCGGAGGAGGAACCTGCCAGGATGCCCTCCTTGCGCAGGAGCTCTCGCGCTGCCGAGAAGCTCTCCTTGTCGCCGATGGAATAGGCCTTCTTCACCAGCGAGAGGTCGCAGTTCGGCGGGACGAAATCCTCGCCGATCCCCTCGACGGCCCAGGAGCCGGCTTCGGTCATCTGTCCGGTCTCGACCAGCGGGGCGAGGATCGAGCCCGCGGGATCGGCCAGCACCATTGCGGTCTTGGGCGAGGCTTTCTTGAGATAGCGCCCGACGCCCGTGAGGGTGCCGCCGGAGCCGACGCCGACCACGACGGCATCCACGTCGCCCTCCATTCCTTCCAGGATCTCAGGGCCGGTGCTCGCCTCGTGGGCGGCCGGGTTGGCGGGGTTCTCGAACTGATTGATGTAGACGGCGCCGGGCGTCCTGCTCGTGATCGTCTGGGCGAGGTCTTGGTAATAATCCGGGTGGCCCTTGCCCACATCGGACCGGGTGATGACGACCTCGGCGCCCAGGGCCTTGGCGTGCAGGACCTTCTCCCGGGACATCTTGTCCGGCACCACGAGGAGCGTGCGGTAGCCCTTGCTGGCGCCGACCAGCGCCAAACCGACGCCGGTGTTGCCGGCTGTCGCCTCGATGATGGTGCCGCCCGGTTTCAGGCGTCCGTCGGCTTCCGCCGCTTCGATCATGGCGCGCGCCGGACGGTCCTTGATGGAGCCGCTGGGATTGGCGCTCTCAAGCTTGAGGAAGAGCCTGCACGAACCGGTGTCCAGACTCGTCACCTCGACGAGAGGCGTTTTTCCGATCAGGTCCAGGGCTCCATGGGCGGCCACTTCGCATCTTTCTTATGTGGAATAGATTATTTATTTCTTTTTTGACGTGAAACCGGATTGTCCTTACAGATCCTTCTGTGGATTGTCACCTGTCGTTCTGATCACTCAACTTCGATCCACTGCCTTTGCTCCCTTGGGACCGGCGGCCCGATCCGCTTCGGTCGAAGCCGGACGCACCTCGCGCGGCAGAATCTCCCAAAGCACTGCAAAAGAGAAAATTTTTCTTTTTGTTCGGTTTAAAGAACAATTGCGTTGACAGAGCGGATATCGCGGATGAACCTGCTGCTGTTTTCAGGGCTCTGGAGCCTGCGAAAACCGCGGTGATTTAAGGTGTGAGCAACTTGCGCCGCGTGTTCAAACGCTAGCGCATTGCGCGGAAAAGTGGACACGGTTTTCACTGACGCGAACCGTCGGTTCGCGCCGAGCGATGCGTCAGCCAGGAAAGGGAACATCGGATCAATTCCAAAAGTGGAATCCATTTTTGGATCCGATGCCAAGGTGCTGCGAGGCAAAGGACGCCTCGCATCAGAAAGGGTTCTCCATGACGCACCCTCGGATTGTCGGCATCGCCGGCAGCTTCCGCCGCCCGTCCAAGACACGGTCTCTTGTCGAAACGATCGGTGCCGAAATCGGGCGGACTCGATCGGTCGACTTCGTCGTTCACGATCTGGTGGAAATCGGACCTGGTCTCGGCGGTGCCTTCTCGCGCACGCAGTTGGCGTCGGACGCCGCCCGCGTCCTCAGGGACATCGAGACCGCGGATGCCCTGATCGTGGGAACCCCCGTCTTCAAGGGATCCTATACGGGCCTGTTCAAGCATCTGTTCGACCTCGTCGAGCCCGACGCGCTGAGGGACGTGCCCGTGCTGCTGACCGCGACGGGCGGTGGGCTGCGCCATGCCCTCGTCGTCGAGCATTATCTGCGCCCGCTCTTCGGCTTCTTCGAGGCGCTCACCATCCCGACCGCCGTCTATGCGAGCGAGAGTAATTTCATCGACGGCACGCTCGTGGACGCCGCCGTGCGCGAACGGGCCTCGACGGCCGCCGCGCAGCTCTCGGCTGTGCTCGGTCAACGGGTCGAGCAGACACGCAGCCGTGAACCGGTACGGCTTGCCGCCGTCCGCTGAGCGGCAGCTCATGTGAGTGAGCGATTCTGAAGCGGCCTAAGCCGGCCGCATTCTTGCTCTGCTCAAAAGATCAAAAAGAAAGGGCCCCATAGCCGTTGGCCGGGGCCCTCTTTCATTCCGACGCGTTAGATCACGAAGAAGTCCTTGTAGGTCAGCTTGAGGTTCTTCGAGAGCTGTGCGAATTCCACGGCCTCCTTGGAACCCGATCCGTCGGCATCGTAGCTGAGGACGCCCGTCTTCTTGTTGTAGATCAGGTAGTCGTCCTTCTCGCGTGCCTTGGTGCCGGTGACGAAGAACTCCTTGTTCAACTGTCCCGGATCCGACGACGTCCCGCTCCCGAGCTTCCTGAAGATGGCGTTGTCGAGCCAGAGGCTGTCGGACGTGACGTTGAAGTCCTTGATCGTGTCGAAGTTGACCTTGCGATCAGTGCTGGGTGTCCCGAGCTTGTCGCTGAACACGAAGGCATCGCTTCCCGCATTCCCGTAAAGGATGTCGTTGCCGAAATCGCCATCGATCACGTCGTCGCCGGAACCGCCGACGACCGTGTCGTGACCGCCGCCGCCATTCACGTGGTCGTTGCCGGCATCGCCATAGACCTTGTCGTTGCCGGCGCCGCCATAGACACGGTCGTTGCCGATCCCGCCATAGACCAGGTCGTTGCCGCTGTCGCCGTAGAGCCAGTCGTCGCCGCTCTCGCCATAGACCTTGTCGTTGCCAGTGCCGCCGTAGAGCTTGTCATCCGCGCCACGGCCCTTGATCACATCGTTGCCGCCCTGGCCCTTCATGATGTTGATGTTGTCATTGCCGGTGAGGGTGTTCGCCTTGGACGTGCCGTTGCGGACTTCGGTCCGAACTGCGGGAATTCCAGGATCGCCGGGAGTGCTCGGAGTGCCGGGATTGCCAGGAGTTCCAGGACCGATCGGAGTGCCGGTGCCGCCAGGAGTGCCGGAGTCGCCAGGAGTTCCAGGATCGCGGGGGTTGCCAGGGTCGACCGGATTGGGCTCCCACACTTTGCCGATCAGACGACCGTCTGAGAATTGTAGGATCTCTATGTCACGCAGAGTATCAGTGCCGATACCTGACCCAGTCAGTTCGCGCTCGGCATTCTTGGTTACGATAGTGTAGTCCGATAGCTTCCCAGCATAGATGACCGTATCTGTGCCACCTCCGCCCACGAGCGTTTCGTCGCCAAGTCCGCCATCGAGCGTATCATCGCCATCGAGACCATACAGGTAGTTGTTCGCGTCATTGCCGGCAATGAGGTTATTGAGTTCGTTGCCCGCGCCCTGAATAACGAGCCCGATCAGCCGAAGGTTTTCCACATTGGCTGCCAAAGGGTTACCGGCATTTTCCGTAACATTGGCAAAAGTCCGGGCTGAGCTGGCGGGTCGGGGTTCCGGCGCAGCGACAATTCTGATTCAATCCCCTGCATGTCACCGGCCCCGGATCTTGATGGCCTGTCGAACGCCGATCTGAAGCGGTTGGTGCTGGAGCTGTTGGG
>NZ_VOSK01000123.1 GCF_009296175.1 Microvirga tunisiensis
CCAAGGCCCTGGCGCAGGAGAACGCCAACAAGGGCGTCACCGTCAACGTGATCGCGCCGGGCTATATTGCTACCGAAATGGTGAAGGCGGTTCCCGAAGAGGTTCTGAAGTCCAAGATCCTGCCGCTCATTCCCGTCGGCCGTCTCGGAGAAGCCGAGGAGATCGCCCGCAGCGTGCTCTTCCTGGCCGCCGACGAGGCCGGCTTCGTCACCGGCTCGACCTTGTCCGTCAACGGCGGGCAGTACATGGCCTGACGTGCGGAGCATCGTCCCGGACGCAGTTCTAGACTGCGCTCCGGGATCGCAGCCCTGAATCCTGCCTGCAACACGGAGAACCTGAACGATGAACCGCATCGACATGGCGGACAAAACCGTCGTGATCACAGGGGGGGCTCGCGGCATCGGCTATGCAATCGGCGAGCGCCTCGTGCAATCAGGCGCCAAGGTCGCTATCTGGGATCTTCGCCCCGACGAATCCGAAGCGAGCGCCGCTGCGCTCTCGAAGGATTGTATCGGGCTGAGCGTCGACGTATCGGACGGCCTGTCGGTCGACCATGCTGCGCAGCAGACCCGTGGCGCCTTCGGACGCATCGACGGATTGGTGAATGGGGCCGGGATCACCGGTCCGGTCAAACCACTGGCCGAGTACTCCGTCGACGAGTGGCGCAGCGTCGTCGAGGTCAACCTGACGGGCACGTTCAACTGCTGCCGGTCCATCGTGCCGATCATGCTGGAGAACGATTACGGCCGCATCGTCAATATCTCGTCGGTCGCCGGCAAGGAGGGCAATCCGAACCTCGCCGCCTACAGCGCCGCGAAGGCCGGCATCATCGGGCTCACCAAATCCCTGGGCAAGGAGCTGGCCAAGACCGGCATCGCCGTGAACTGCATCACGCCCACCACCGCCAAGACGAAGATCCTCGATTCCCTCACGCCGGAATTCATCGAGTACATGCGGGTGCGCATCCCGAGAGACCGCTTCGCCGAACTGCACGAGATCGCCGCCATGGTGGTCTGGATGCTCTCCGAGGAGAACTCCTTCACCACGGCTGCCACCTTCGATCTCAGCGGCGGGCGCACGACTTACTGACGTCCCGGCAATTCGGCCCCCGGAGCTTCGCTTCTCCATAGAAGACGTGGTAGGTGGCGGCCATGACGACTCGCACCGCCACCACCATCGGCCTCATCGCCATCCTGCTCTGGTCCATGCTCGCCCTGTTCACGGCGGCAACGGGCACGATCCCCCCATTCCAGCTCAACGCCATGACTTTCCTCGTTGGCGGTCTGGTCGGCGTGGTGAGCTGGATCGTACGCCCTCAGGGTCTCAGGGCCCTGCGCCAGAAGCCGATCGTCTGGGCCTTGGGGATCGGCGGCCTGTTCGGCTATCACGCACTCTATTTCGCGGCCCTGCGCTGGGCGCCGCCGGCTGAATCGGGCCTGATCAACTACCTCTGGCCACTTCTGATCGTCCTGTTCTCCTCGCTGCTGCCGGGCGAGCATCTGCGGCGGTCGCATATCGCGGGGGCACTGCTCGGATTTGCCGGCGTCGTGGTGCTGATCGCCGGGCGTGGCGCCTTCGATGCGCGCGCCGAATACATGCCCGGCTACATCTGCGCCTTCATCGCAGCCTTCGTCTGGGCCGGATACTCGGTCCTGTCCCGCCGCTTCGGTCAAGTGCCCACGGACGCGGTGGCGGGCTTTTGCCTCATGACGTCGCTCCTGAGCCTCGTCTGCCATCTGATTTTCGAGACGACCGTCTGGCCAGAGACGAACGTACAATGGCTCGCCCTTCTGGCGCTCGGCCTTGGCCCTGTGGGTGCGGCCTTTTATGTGTGGGACATCGGCATGAAGCGCGGCGACATCCGCTTCCTCGGTGTCGCTTCTTATGCGACACCGGTTCTGTCGACCCTGCTCCTGGTGGCCGCCGGCTATGCCGAGCCGACCTTGACGCTGGCGCTGGCCTGCGGCCTCATCGTAGCCGGCGCCCTGATCGCCACTCTCACATCGAAGAAGACCGCCCCGGCATGACTCGATGGGTGTAGCGGTAGGCCGTCTCGAAGCCCAGCGCGCCATAGAGCGAGCGGGCGATCTCGTTCTCCTCGCGCACCTGGAGATAGGCGGTGTGCGCCCCCTGCCCGCAGCCCCATGCCATGAGGCTCGCGACCACGCGACGACCTAAGCCGATGCCGCGCAGGTCCGGCGCGACCACGATGTCGTAAAGACCGATATAGCCGCGCTCGACCACGCCCAATCCCCAGGCCACCGGCCTGTCGTCGAGGCTGAGCGTGGCGAATGCCGCCTTCTGGCGGATGCGGGAGACGATCCTCATCAGCTTCTCGTCATCGGCCTTGTCGCCACCATAGGATTCTGCCGCCGCCCGCACCCAGCGCTTGGAAACCTGTGGCTCCAGGCTCACTTCGGGATCGGCCTCGCAATCGCCGTTTCTGATGGGAGCCGTGAGGACATGCGTCGGCTCGATATCCTTGAAGCCGCGCTGCTTCAGCAATTCGTCGACATCGGGTGTCTCCACTCCGTTGAGACGGAAGGTCGGACGAACATTGGCCTCCACGAAGCGCGCGATCATGTAATCGAGCAGTTCATCGTCGAGGCCGATGTCCGGCCGGAACGGCGTCGCGGAATTGGCACGCTTCGAATAACCGTTCGCAAGGCGGAGGACCCAGCCGTCATAGAGCTGATAATCGAACGAGGGCCAAGCATTCAGGAGGCGGCTCTCAAGCCCGATGATGAGGCTGTGATCGTTCATACGGCTGTCCGCTCCTGGCAAGGTCATGCCTTCATCAGAACCTGTTCTTCCATTCGCGCAAGGCCTGAAACACCTCCACGGGCGCTGCTCCTTCCTTATGAACGGATTTCGCGAGCGCAGGCTCCCCGGCCCGCAGGAAAGGATTCGCCGCCTTTTCCTGCCCGATGGTCGTCGGCACGAGGAAGCGGCCTTCGGCCTTGGCTTTCTCCGCTTCCGCCGCTCGCGCCTTCAGCGCCTCGTTGTCGGGATCGGCGGCGAGCGCGAAGCGTGCGTTGGAGAGCGTGTAATCGTGCCCACAATAGACCTGCGCCTCGTCCGGCAGGGCAGCGAGACGCTGAAGCGAGGCCCAGAACCCGGCATAGGTTCCTTCGAACATCCGCCCGCACCCGAGAGTGAAGAGGGTATCGCCGGCGAACAGAGCGCGATCCGCCGCGAACCAGTAGGATACATGATCCATACAATGGCCCGGCGTCTCCCACACATGCGCCTGAAGACCGCCCACGATCACCGTATCGCCCTCGCGCACATAGGCATCGGCATACGGCACCGCCTCGCGAGCCTTGACCGGGGCCACCACCCGACAGCCGGTGCGGCGCTTCAGGGGCTCGATGGCCTGCACGTGATCGGAATGGCGATGCGTGACGAGGATGTCGGTGAGCTTCCAGCCGGTCTTGGCGAGAGCCGCCATGATCGGGCCCTCCTCCGGCGCATCGATGGCCGCGCAGGCTCCCGTATTGGGATCGTGGACCAGAACACCGATATTGTCCTGAAGGCAGAGAAAGGCGTGGATCTGGGCGGACATCGGGGCACCTTCTCTTGATGTGCTCTGAGCTATCATGGAACAGTCTGCGCGTGAAACCAGACCCGGATCCTCGCAATACCCCTGCCGGACCGGATCGAGAGGCATTCCGTTTCGACCATGAGCATCGATATCACGGATCTGCGCGGCTTCTACGCCAGCCCCTTGGGTGCCGTGACGCGCCGCTTCGTCGGACGCGCCATCGACCGGTTCTGGGGGCCGCTCACCGGCCTGCGCGTGCTCGGTCTCGGCTACGCGCCGCCCTATCTCTCGGCGATCAAGGACGAAAGCGAGCGGACACTGGCCTTCATGCCGGCGAACCAGGGCGTCGTGAACTGGCCCCGCTCCGGCGCCTCGGCCTCGGCGCTCGTCGACCCGTTGATGATGCCCCTGCCCGATGCCTCCATCGACCGGGTTCTCGTGGTCCATGCCCTGGAAACCGTGGAGAGTCCGAGCGAACTTCTGCATGAGATCTGGCGCATTCTCACCCCCGGCGGTCGGATCATCCTGGTGGCCCCGAACCGGCGTGGCCTGTGGGCCCGCATGGACACGACGCCCTTCGGCTATGGGCAGCCCTACAGCCGCTCGCAGCTCAAAAGCCTCATGCGCCAGACCTGGTTCTCGCCGGAAGGCTGGGCGGAAACCCTTTATGTGCCCCCCTTGCGCAACCGCCTCCTGCTCCAGAGCGCCCAGGCCTGGGAGCAGGTCGGCGCCGGGTTTTCGTTGCCGTTCGCGGGCCTTCACATCGTGGAGGCGACGAAGCAGCTTTACCGGCCCGGAGCCGTGCATGCGGTACGCCGCTCCCGGCGCCTGTCCCCGGTTTTCGTTCCGGCCCCGGCGGCTCCCGCGTCGCGGGTGGGGTCACCCTCCTTGATTCCGCCGAGTTTTACGGGAGTAAGGCAGGGCTCAACTTGACTTGAGTCCTCCAAAACGCCAGTGTCCGCCCCGCTTCGGCAGGGCTATCCGGCCACGCCGGCCTTCATTTTCACAGAGTCTGATGCGCAGTTATCTCGATTTCGAAAAGCCCGTCGCCGAGCTGGAAGCCAAGGTCGAGGAGCTTCGGGCGCTTGGTGAGAACCGGGACGCCGTCTCCATCACCGACGACATTTCCCGCCTGGAGGTCAAGGCCGCCGACGCCCTGAAGGAGCTCTATGCCAAGCTCACGCCCTGGCAGAAGACCCTGGTGGCGCGCCATCCCCAGCGCCCGCATTTCGTCGATTACTGCGCCGGGCTCATCACCGAGTTCACCCCGCTCGCCGGAGACCGCAAGTTTGCCGAGGATGAGGCGATTGTCGGCGGCTTCGGTCGCTTCCGTGGCCAGCCCGTCTGCGTGATGGGCCAGGAGAAGGGCCACAACACCGAGACACGCATCCGGCACAATTTCGGCATGGCCCGCCCCGAGGGCTACCGCAAGGCCGTGCGTCTCATGGAAATGGCGGATCGTTTCGGCCTACCGGTGATCTCCATCGTGGATACCGCGGGTGCCTATCCCGGCATCGAGGCGGAGGAGCGCGGACAGGCCGAGGCCATCGCCCGCTCGACCGAGATGCAATTGTCCCTGGGCGTTCCCAATGTCTCCGTCGTGATCGGCGAAGGCGGCTCGGGCGGTGCCATCGCCATCGCCACCGCCAACAAGGTGCTGATGCTGGAGCACGCCATCTACAGCGTGATCTCCCCGGAAGGCGCGGCCTCGATCCTCTGGCGCGATGCAGCTCGCGCGCAGGATGCGGCCACCAACATGAAGATCACGGCCCAGGACCTCCTGCGGCTCGGCATCATCGACGGCATCGTCACGGAGCCCGTGGGCGGCGCCCACCGGGAGCCTCAGGCGGCTATCCAGGCCACCGGCAATGCCATCGAGGAAGCCCTGCACGATCTCGGCAATATGGGCCCGGCTGAGATCCGCGATCACCGCGCCGACAAGTTCCTCAATATCGGCCGCAAGCTCTAGGATTCGCCTCGCCGATTTCGTGGCTCGCCCGGCTCGGACGGGCTCCTTTCTGCCGCACGGGTCCCGCTTTACCTCGGAAGAGATGCGTTTCCCTCCGATGAGCGGTGCCAAAACCCTTCGCAGGCGGATTTTTTACCTTCCTTTAATCATAACTTCATCACGGCTCCGCTTGCAGTAATGACCAGTTAAGGCTAACGATTTAGGGGTTAAAGGGGAACTGACCGGCAAAACGTCCGGCAGATCAAAAATTGCGGGGTCCCCCATGATGAAGCGTTTTGCATTGGCCGCGAGCCTGGTGCTCGCGCTTACTGCCTGCCAGGACGACAATCTCTCCAGAGGCTCCACACGCCACCTGACGCCGATTCCGTCGGCCACCATGGCGTTGATGTCGACCAAGGGCATGTCCAAGGATGACCCGATCCTGGTCCGGGCCTACAAGAAGGAATCGGAGCTGGAGGTCTGGAAGCGCGGTTCCAACGGCAAGTACGCGCTCCTCAAGACCTATCCGATCTGCCGCTGGTCGGGCCAGCTCGGCCCCAAGACCAGGGAAGGCGACCGCCAGGTGCCGGAGGGCTTCTACACGGTCACCCCGGCGCAGATGAACCCGAACTCAGCCTATTACCTGTCGTTCGATACCGGCTATCCGAACGCCTTCGACCGGTCCTTCGGCCGCAACGGCGGCGACATCATGGTGCATGGCGCGTGCTCGTCGCGCGGCTGCTTTGCCATGACGGACCAGAACATCGCCGAGATCTACGCCATCGCCCGCGAGGCCCTGAGTGCCGGTCAGCGCGGCTTCCAGTTCCAGTCCTATCCGTTCCGGATGACGGCGGAGAACGTGGCCAAGCATCGTCTCGACCCGAATATCGGTTTCTGGAAGAACCTGAAGGAAGGCTCCGATACCTTCGAGGTCACGAAGGACGAGCTGCGTGTGGCGGTTGCCGACAAGCGCTATCTGTTCAATGTCGATGAGAGCGCCGCGTCCGCCGTGGCGCAGAAGCAGCGTCATGACGAGCAGGAGGTGGCCGATCTGATCGCCAAGGGCGAGAAGCCGATCAAGCTCGTCTACAACGATGGCGACACGCACGAATCCTTCCGCGCGGCGCTGGCCAATGCGACGGGCGTGTCCGACAGCAAGCTCGGTTTCGTGAGCCGCACAGAAGGCATCTCCTCGGGCCCGCAGCAGATCGCGCTCGACGATAGCGGCCGCGAGAAGATCGAGACGCCGTCGACCGCGCTCGCCTTCGCCTCGATGAAAGAGGTTCCGGCCTCGCAGCCTGAAACCCGTCAGGCCGAGAGCCGTGTGGCGGTAACGCAGCAGACCGCTCCGGTGGCCCCTGCCGCGGCAGGGGCCTCCTCACAGGAGACGCCGTTCTACAAGAAGATGTTCGGCAACGTGACGGATCTGTTCAGCACCTCGGCTTCACAGCCTGTGGCGGAGACGGTCCAGATCGCTCCGGCTCACGCCAAGGCGGCTCCGTCCACGAAGACCGTGCCCCAGAAGCGGGCTCAGGCTCCTGCGAAGGTCGATGTGGCAGCGGCCAACTGAGCGGCCGCCCATGCAAATTAAGACGCGAAAGCCCGCCTCACCGGCGGGCTTTTCGTTAATGCTGTCGCGTATTCATGCCGCGGTGCGATGATGGCTCGAACCTGCCGTCAGCAATTTGGCAGCACTCCGGCGCATTGTGCGGAACCGGAGATCGGCGTTAGCGAAATGTGGATCCGGTTTTCCGCTTTCAACGATGCGCCAGCCAAGAGAAGCGGTTTCGGATGGTGCAGAAGTGCGAAGTATCGGTTTGATGAGATCGACATGAACCTCGGTTGCTGCCTCAGACGCGACAATTACAGGCCCCATATGGCCGATCCCCAAGGGAGGCATCCGTGAACCGCCTTTCGCACCGGCTGTCTTGCGCCGTCATTCTCTTGCTCTGTGGCGCAACCGGGAGCGCGGGCGCTGCACCGTCTGTCTTCGACCTCTACGCCGGCTCCTTTTCCGGATCCGGAACCATCGTGGAGGGGCCGGATGCCGATTCCCACCAAGTCCGCTGCCGCTTCACCATCCTGCAGCAGGGGGCCACCGGTCTGTCGCTCCAGGGCACATGCTGGGCTTATCTGATCGTCGCGAGATCGGTCAGCGCTCGTTTGTCCTGGGATCTCCGTTCGGGCCAGGTCACCGGCACTTATACGGGTTCGCGGGTCGGGACGGCTCAACTCACCGGCCGTCAGCTTGGGAATGACTTTGATCTGGCGATCGAGTGGCCGAAGCCTCTTTATGGCGACACGACGGCCCGGATGAGAGTCGTGAGCCTCGATTCGGATCACTTTCGAATCGTCGTCACGGATCGCATCGGCCTGAATGGTCCTGTCCGAGCAACAACCGATCTGACCCTGCTTCGGCAGTGAAGGACAGCAAAAAGCCCGGCGCAACCACCGGGCTTTTATTTCGCTCGTAGCGCAGGCCTCGCGCAGGTCGAATCAACCGAACAAGGCGTCGATGGCGTCCTGGGAGGTGCGTGTCGGATCGCCGTCCAGAGCCGGCCCGTTCAGCAGGGCCTCATCCCCCTCCCTCTCCGGCATCTTGAAGGATTCCACCTCGTTGAAGCTCTCCAGGCCGCCCCAGATATGCGCCATCTGGGTCACGCGTTCCTCGATGAACTTCATCGAGCTGACGACCTTGCTGATGCGCTGGCCGGTAATGTCCTGGAAATTGCATGCCTCGAAGATCGTGATCACCCGGTCGGAGATCTTCTGGGTCATCGCGGCGTCCTCGCCGGACAGTCGCGAGGAGAGCGTTCCGGTGATTTCGTCGATCTCCTCGGCCGCCGCCAGGATGCTGTTGGTGGCCGCTTCCGTGCCGGACACCACGGCTCCAAGCTCATCGGTGACGCTGGTCACCTGACCGCCCGGCGTGTGGGAATGCAGGGTTGCGATTTCCCGCTTCGTGCGCTGGATCGACTCCGTGATGGCGTCGAGTTCGTCCTTGAGCCTGAGCGCTTCGCGCAGATCGGTCCGGATCTGGTCCAGGAGAGCCTTTGAAGCTCCGCTGTTCGGCTCCAGCGCCGCATGAATAGCCGCCATGCCCCGCATGAGCTCGGCATGCCTTCGGGCAGCGATGCTCTCGCGGGACTGAGCCAGGAGGTCCAGACTCAAAGGGTCAAAAGAGACAGGTGGCGGGAGACGCATTGCGACTACTCACCCAGTACGGCGGCGATCTTCGAGCGCAGGGTTTCCGCGTTGAAGGGCTTCACGATGTAGTTGTTCACGCCCGCCTGCTTGGCGGCCACGACGTTCTCGGTCTTGGCCTCGGCGGTGATCATGATGAAGGGAAGTGCATTCAGCTCCGCATCGGCGCGGACCTTCTGGAGCAGCTCGAAGCCGGTCATCGGCGCCATGTTCCAGTCGGAGATCACGAGCCCGTATTTCTTCTCCTTGAGCTTGCCCAGGGCCTCCGAGCCGTCCTTGGCTTCGTCGACATCGTTGAAGCCGATCTGCTTCAGGAGGTTGCGGATGATGCGCAGCATCGTTTGATAATCGTCGACGATGAGCACCGGGAGGGACGTATTCAATGCCATGATGTTTCGGCCTGGAAATTGAAAGGTTGCGAAGCAGGCCCATTGACAGGGCCTTCCTCAAAAATGGTTGTGGTGGTTCCTGCCTTATCGACGACGATGCTTGCCTAAAGCTGACGTCGCGATGGCGGCAGCAAAAAGCCCGGCGCGGTGGCCGGGCTTTCGATGGATCATCGGGCTGGTCTGCTAGTGCCGCAGGCCCGGAGCCTCCTGGCCGGTGCGGGCCACATACTCGGTATAGCCGCCGCCGTATTGGCGGATGCCCTCGGCCGTGAGCTCGAGAACCCGGTTCGACAAGGCCGCCAGGAAGTGGCGGTCGTGGGAGACGAAGAGCATGGTGCCCTCGTAGCGCGACAGGGCCTCGATCAGCATCTCCTTCGTGGCCATGTCGAGATGGTTCGTCGGCTCGTCGAGCACCAGGAAGTTCGGCGGGTCGTAGAGCATCTGGGCCATCACCAGCCGGGCCTTCTCGCCGCCCGAGAGCACGCGGCATTTCTTCTCCGCATCGTCTCCGGAGAAGCCGAAGCAGCCGGCAAGCGTGCGCAGCGAGCCCTGCCCGGCCTGCGGAAACGCCTCCTCCAGGAACTCGAACACCGTGCGGTCGCCCTCCAGCACCTCCATGGCGTGCTGGGCGAAATAGCCCATCTTCACAGAGCTGCCGACCGCAACAGTCCCATCATCGGGCGTTGCGGAGCCAGCTACCAGCTTCAGCAGCGTCGACTTGCCGGCACCGTTGACGCCCATGACGCACCAGCGCTCCTTGCGACGCACTGCAAAGTCCAGACCCTCGTAGATGCTGCGGCTGCCGTAGCGCTTGTGAACGTTCTTCAGAACGACAACGTCGTCGCCGGAGCGCGGCGCCGGCAGGAATTCGAATGCCACCGACTGACGGCGCTTCGGCGGCTCCACCCGGTCGATCTTCTCCAGCTTCTTGACCCGGCTCTGCACCTGGGCGGCGTGGGAGGCGCGCGCCTTGAAGCGTTCGATGAACTTGATCTCCTTGGCGAGCATGGCCTGCTGGCGCTCGAATTGGGCCTGTTGCTGCTTCTCGTTGAGGGCGCGCTGCTGTTCGTAGAACTCGTAATCGCCGGAATAGGTCGTCAGCGAACCGCCGTCGATCTCCATGATCTTGTTGACGATGCGGTTCATGAAGGCGCGGTCGTGCGAGGTCATGAGCAGCGCGCCCTCATAGCCCTTCAGAAACTCCTCCAGCCAGATGATGCTCTCGAGATCCAGGTGGTTGCTCGGCTCGTCGAGGAGCATGACGTCCGGACGCATCAGGAGGATGCGGCCGAGCGCGACGCGCATCTTCCAGCCGCCGGACAGGGCGCCCACATCGCCGTCCATCATCTCCTGGCTGAAGCCTAAGCCCGCCAGGACCTCACGCGCCCGGCCCTCGAGAGAATAGCCGTCCAGCTCCTCGTAGCGCGCCTGCACCTCGCCATAGCGCTCGATGACTCGGTCGAGATCGTCCGCCTTGTCCGGATCGACCATCGCGGCTTCGAGCTCCCGCAGCTCGGCGGCAACGGCGCTCACGGGGCCGGCGCCTTCCATCACCTCGGCCACGGCGCTACGGCCCGCCATTTCGCCGACATCCTGGCTGAAATAGCCGATCGTCACACCGCGATCGACCGCGACCTGGCCCTCGTCGGGCTGCTCTTCCTTGTTGATCATCCGGAAGAGCGTCGTCTTGCCCGCGCCGTTCGGCCCCACCAACCCGACCTTCTCGCCCTTCTGGAGGCTCCCGGAGGCCTCGATGAAGAGGATACGGTGACTATTCTGCTTACTGACATTCTCGACGCGAATCATGGGTCCCAAGGCCTGAAGGAGTTGCGGCGGCCTTATGACATGGCTTGCGCCCGCCCGCGAGCGCCCGAGGTCGGGCAAAATGTCAGAGGTCCAGGACAAGGCACCTCGGCCGAATAGCAGGCTCTAACCCACATTTCCTATGGCCCAATCAGAAGCGAGAGGACATTCTGCGACGGGGGAGAAAGGATGGTCGTCATGCGAAAGACCGTCATTGCTGCATTCATGGTGTTGACCACCAGCGGACTTGGAGTGCTGGCCCAATCAAGCGATCCGATCACCCAGCGCCAGAACCTGATGAAGAACAATCAGGAGCAGGTGCGCGCCCTCACCGGCATGGCCCGAGGACAGGTTCCATTCAACGCCGCGACCGCCCAGGCGGCCTTCCAGCGGATTTCGCAGAACGCACAGCAGATCCCGGCCCTCTTTCCGGCAGGCTCGCAGCAGGGCAAGACCGCCGCACTCCCGGCCATCTGGGAGCGCAAGGCGGATTTCGACGCTCATGCGGCCAAACTCGAACAGGATGCCAAGGCGGTCCAGGCGTCGATCACGGATCAGGCCAGCCTGCAGGCGGCGATCCAGCGGGTCGGCCAGAACTGCGGCGGCTGTCACGAGCCCTATCGCCGCAAGGAAAGCTGACGTACCATCCGGAGATCCGAGGAGACCGAAGGTCTTCGACTAGCGCATCGTGCGGGACCGACGGTCCGCCCCGGCGGAATGTGGCTCCGGTTTTCCGCGTCAACGATGCGCCGCTCAAGGGATTGAGCATCGGATCGATCCAAGAGTGGAGCCACTTTTGGGTCCGATGCTCTAAGGGAGATCGCGATGCGGTATCCCAAGGCTCCATGGCTGCTCTCCGCTCTCGTGGCGGGGCTCCTGACCGTCGCTCCGGCCTGGCAACGGGCGCCTGACGAGGTCGATCTCGCCCTTGTGCTCGCCGTCGATGTCTCCACGTCCATGGACCCGGACGAGCAGGACCTGCAACGGCAGGGTTATGTGGAAGCCTTCCGCTCGCCATCGGTGCATCAGGCCATTCACAGCGGCATGCTGGGGCGCATCGCGGTTACCTACGTGGAGTGGGCCGGGGCGCACCCGCATGTCCAGAATGTCGTCGTGCCCTGGACGGTTCTGGAAAGCTCGAAGGACAGCCTCTCCTTCGCCGAGCGGCTGGCCCGCGCGCCCATCCGCCGTGGGGCCGGCACTTCCATATCGGAAGCCATCGATTTCAGCCTGTCCCTCTTCTCCTCCGGGCCCGTCCTGCCCACGCGACGCGTGATCGACATTTCGGGCGACGGCTCGAACAACCAGGGTCCCCTTGTCACGGATGTGCGCGACAAGGCGGTAGCGCGCGGCGTCACGATCAACGGCCTTCCCATCCTGCTCCGACGGCCGGACAGGCGTGAGGACGCGACATTGGATGCCTATTACCGCGACTGCGTCATCGGTGGCTCCAATGCCTTCATGATCCCTGTGCGGGAACGCGGGCAACTTCTGACCGAGACCAGAACCAAGATCGTCAATGAGATCGCAGGCCCGTTCGAAGCCCGCCAACTGGTTCAGCCTGCAGGAAAGCCGCCGAAAACGGATTGCGACACCAGCGAGAGCCTGTGGGACGATATCGCCCCCACACCGCATACCCCAGAAACCAATACCGGACAGAAACTTTAGAGGATCGGGTAGTGCGGGGATGAAGCCGCATCGCGGTGAGGTTTATGCCTCATCTCCAGACCGGCGGCAGAAAATCTCGCACCAGAGCGACGACTTCGGCAAGGTTTGTTTCCAACAGCCAATGCCCGCCATCGAGCAGGTGCAATTCGGCATCGGGGAGATCGCGCAGATAAGCGCGCCGAGCGACGTTCCAGGCTGTCACTCGGCCATCATCTCACCTGTTCCCCCGGCCTCAACGGGAAAGTCCTTCAGTTTTGGCAGACCGTCCCGCATGGGCAGCACCGTCTCCGCATAATTGAAGTGGACGGCGGGGGTGAAGGTGAGGGTCGGAATGGTCGCAGCGAACACATCGACGACGCCCAGCGTCGGATGGTTGGTCATCAGGTGCCCGCCGCATTTCGAGCAATATTGCCGCTGGCTGAACTTCGTCTTCTGGAACGTCGCGAGATGCTCGGCGCCCGATGTGACACGCACCGCCTCGGGCTTCCAGAGGCTGAAGGCGTTCACCGGCCCGCCGGACCATGAGCGGCAGGACTGGCAGTGACAATAGCCCATCGCCTCCGGAGATCCACTGACTTCGATCTGAACGGCACCGCAAAAACAGCTTCCGATGTGGGACATGGCTCTCTCCTTCGGTTCGCTCGTCCGTGGTCGCGCCAGCCACGCACGAACGAAGGGGTGGAAGCGTTGGTTGGAACGTATCCTACCCCTTGCCGCCCCAGAGATCTGCTGGCGCAACGGAGGTAGAAAGCGAGCTCGAAGCCAGCACGAGACCGCCACAGCAAAAAGCCCGGCGCGATGGCCGGGCTTTTCGTTGTTTGAGTGTCTTTGGCGCTTACGCCACGTACTGTCCGTGGCAGTGCTTGAACTTCTTGCCCGAACCGCAGGGGCAAGGCTCGTTTCGGCTGACCCGGCCCCAGGTGGAGGGGTCGTTCGGGTTGCGGGACGAGGCCGGATCCATCTCCGCGGCAGCGGCCGTAAAGCCGAGGGCCGAAGCGGCTCCGAGAGCATTGCCCTGAGCCAGGTCGAACTCGTTCTCGCCGGTGGCCGGATCGAGATGCTGGGCGAACATGGGCGGGAGTCCCTGCGGCTCCGGCTGCTGGAACACCACCTGGATGCGCATGAGCTGGCCCGTCACCTGCTCGCGCAGATGGCCGATCAGGGCATTGAACAGCTCGAAGGCCTCGGACTTGTACTCGTTCAGCGGATCGCGCTGGGCAAGGCCGCGCCAGCCGATGACCTGACGCAGATGGTCGAGGGTCACGAGATGCTCGCGCCAGAGGTGATCCAGGCTCTGAAGCAGAACCTGCTTCTCCACATAGTTCATGACCTCGGACGTATTGGCCTCGACGCGCTGGGCGTAAGCCTCGTCGGCCGCCTTGGTGATGCGCTCGCGGATCTCATCGTCGGCAATGCCCTCTTCCTTCGCCCAATCCTCGATCGGCAGATCGAGATTGAGGAAGTTGACGACGTTCTCCTTCAGGCCGGCCACGTCCCATTGCTCGGCATAGGCGTTCTCCGGGATGGCACGGGAGACGACGTCCTCGATGACGCCATGGCGCATGTCGTCGATGGTCTCGCGCACGCTCTCTTCCGCCATGAACTCCTTGCGCTGCTCGAAGACGACCTTGCGCTGGTCGTTCATGACGTTGTCGTATTTCAGGATGTTCTTGCGGATGTCGAAGTTGCGCGCCTCGACCTTCGCCTGCGCCCGCTCGATGGCCTTGTTGATCCACGGGTGGATGATGGCCTCGCCTTCTTTCAGGCCGAGCTTCTGCAGCATACCGTCCATGCGGTCCGAGCCGAAGATGCGCATCAGGTCGTCCTGGAGCGACAGGTAGAACTTGGAGCGGCCCGGATCGCCCTGGCGGCCGGAGCGGCCGCGCAGCTGGTTGTCGATGCGGCGGGATTCGTGGCGCTCGGTGCCGAGCACGTAGAGGCCGCCGGCGGCCAGCGCCTTCTCCTTGAAGGAGGCAACCTCTTCGAGGATCTCCTTTTCGCGGCGTGCGCGCTCCTCGCCCTCGATGCCGACCAACTCGCGCTCGACGCGCATCTTGGCGTTACCGCCGAGCTGAATGTCGGTGCCGCGGCCGGCCATGTTGGTGGCAATCGTGATCGCGCCCGGCACACCGGCCTGGGCGACGATGAAGGCCTCCTGCTCGTGGAAGCGGGCGTTCAGCACGGCGAAGTGCTTGGTCCCCCGGCCCGCCCGCGCGTCGCGGTAGAGAGGCTCGAGCGCCTGCGGGTTCTCGAAATCGATGAGGGTATAGCCGTCCTTGATCAGAAGTTCGGCGAGAAGCTCCGACTTCTCGATCGAGGTGGTGCCGACCAGGATCGGCTGGCCCTTGGCGGAGGATTCCTCGATATCGCGGATGACCGCCTGGTAGCGCTCGTCCATGGTCCGGTAGACCTCGTCGTCGTCGTCGATGCGGGAGACGGGACGGTTGGTCGGGATCTCGACCACTTCCAGGTTGTAGATTTCCAGGAACTCGTCGGCTTCCGTCGCCGCGGTGCCGGTCATGCCCGCGAGCTTGTCGTAGAGGCGGAAGTAGTTCTGGAAGGTAATCGACGCGAGGGTCTGATTCTCGGGCTGGACCTGGACCTTCTCCTTGGCCTCGAGCGCCTGGTGCAGGCCTTCCGAGTAACGCCGGCCCTGCATCATGCGGCCGGTGAACTCGTCGATGATCACTACTTCGCCGTTGCGGACGATGTAGTCCTTGTCGCGCTGGAACAGGGTGTGGGCGCGCAACGCCTGGTTCATATGGTGGACGAGGGTCGCGTTCTGGGCGTCGTAGAGGTCGCCCTCCTTGAGCAGGCCGATCTCCCGCAGAAGCGCTTCGATCTTCTCGGTGCCATCTTCGGTGAGAGCCACGGAGCGCTGCTTCTCATCAAGCTCGTAATCGCTCTTGTTGAGGCGTGGGATCACCACATCGATGGCATTGTAGAGCTCGGATCGGTCGTCGAGGGGACCGGAGATGATGAGCGGCGTACGCGCCTCGTCGACCAGGATCGAGTCCACCTCGTCCACGATGGCGAAGTTGTGGCCCCGCTGGACCATTTGCGCCATCTCGTACTTCATGTTGTCGCGCAGATAGTCGAAGCCGTATTCGTTGTTGGTGCCATAGGTGATGTCGGCGGCATAGGCTTCGGCGCGCTCGACATCGTCGAGCCCATGGACGATCACCCCGACGGAGAGACCCAGGAAGCGGTAGATCTGGCCCATCCACTCGCTATCGCGGCGGGCGAGGTAGTCGTTGACCGTCACCACGTGGACGCCCTTACCGGCCAGGGCGTTGAGGTAGACCGGCAGCGTCGCCACCAGGGTCTTGCCTTCACCGGTGCGCATTTCGGCGATCGAACCCTCGTGAAGCACCATGCCGCCGATGAGCTGCACGTCGAAGTGGCGCTGGCCCAAGGTGCGCTTGGCCGCCTCGCGGACGGTGGCGAAGGCGGGGACCAGGATGTCGTCCAGGGTCTTGCCGGCGGCGAGCTGGGCCTTGAAGTCCTCGGTGCGGGCACGGAGCTGCTCGTCGGACAGGGCCTCCAGCTCGGCCTCCATCGCGTTGATGGCCGCAACCTTCGGCCGATAGGACTTCAGACGGCGATCATTGACCGAGCCGAAGATTTTCTTCGCGAGAGAACCGAACATCGAGAGCCTTCAGAATTCCAGAATGCACGAGAAAGGGGCGTTTGCGCCGCCTTATAGACCTAATTACGCCAGAACGCATCTTAAAGACTGTGCCCGAGTGGCGCAGCCTCAAGCCGGCCCGGAGGACCGTTCAAGACCCCGCGAGCGGCGACGCTGTGACATAAATATGCCATCACTTGCAAACGTAAACACATTCGGCCATCTGATCGTCGCTGTCCGTGGGCGATCACGCTCACCAGAGGAAACCACATGTCTCGCTCACTCACGTTCCGGAAGAGCCTTCTGACCCTCAGCGTCGCCCTGCCGATCATGGCTGGGGCTGCCCTCGCCCAGACCCCTCCCGCGCCAGCGACGTCCCCTGCGGCTGTGCCCGCCGTCGATCCGGCCAAGGTGATCGCCCGTGTCAACGGCGTCGACATCACGGAAGGGGATCTCGCCCTCGCCGCCGAGGATCCGGCCCTGCAGATGCCGAACGTTCCGGAAGCCCAGAAGCGCGACCTGCTGACCGGCTACATGATCGACCTGAAGCTCGGAGCCAAGGCTGCCGAGGCGGCCAAGGTCGGCAGCGGCGCCGAATTCACCCGCAAGCTCGCCTATAACCGGGACAAGACCCTGCTCGACGAATACCTCGACCAAGAGGCCAAGAAGGCCGTGACCCCGGAAGCCGCCCGCAAGCTCTATGACGAGACCGTCAAGAGCGTGCCCACCGAACAGGAAGTCCGCGCCCGCCACATCCTGGTCGAGAACGAGGACGAGGCCAAGAAGATCGCTACCCGCGTCAAAGGTGGCGAGGATTTCGCCAAGGTGGCCGGCGAGGTCTCGAAGGACCCCGGCTCCAAGACCGACGGCGGCGACCTCGGCTTTTTCACCAAAGACCGTATGGTCGAGCCCTTTGCCGAGACCGCTTTCAAGCTCGAGCCCGGCCAGATCTCCGATCCGGTGAAGAGCCAGTTCGGCTGGCACGTGATCAAGGTCGAGGAGAAGCGCGCCAAACCCGCTCCGACCTTTGACGAGACCAAGGATCAGGTCGAGACCTACCTTGCCCGCAAGGCGCAGCAGGACCTGATCATGGGCCTGCGCAAGAACGCCAAGATCGAGCGCCTGGACGACAAGGGCAACCTCGTCGAGCAGAAGCAGCAGTAAGCTTTTCTGTTTTCAGACACGTTCAGGGCGGCCTCCGGGCCGCCCTTTTCATTTCGAGCGTCATTCCCGGCTGGAACGAAGCGGAGAGGAAGGGGATCCGCTTGCCCGCTCAGCGCGCATCAGTAGATCCCCTTCCCTCGGCTTGAAGGCTTGCCGGGGATGACATGGCCTCAGCAGGTCATGTCACTTGTTCGTACGCCCCATCCGGTTCGGATTCACGCCGCCCTCGCGGTTGGTCTGGTTCTCGACATCACCCTGGAAGGTCGAGCCGCCATCGAGGTCGCGCGGGTCTTCGCCGGCCATGGTGGAGCCCTTCGAGCGCCCGATGCCGGGATCGACATCGAGGTCGCTGCGAGGACGTTCTTGCGGTTGAGTCTTAGGATGCTTGCCGGTCACAGGATGTCTCCATCGTTCTCGGATCGGGTCAACGACGGCACCGAACGGTCGTTCCCACGTTCTCGATTCCATCGCGGTGAAGCTTTGACTTGACAAAAAGCCTTAAAAAACCACAGGTCGCGGCTCGCAACGTCGTATCCCAACAGCTCTCTTCGAGTTCGTCCATGTCCAAGACCGTGTCTCCGCTCGCGCCCAAGTCATTTCCGACGCTTCCCGCCATCGACGGCGTCAGAATCGCAACGGCGGAGGCCGGCATCCGATACAACAACCGAACCGACGTTCTCTATGTGACGCTGCCCAAGGACACGACCGTAGCGGGCGTGTTCACCCGCTCCAAATGCCCCTCGGCCCCGGTCGACTGGTGCCGCAAGAATCTCGCCAAGGGCGCTGCCCGGGCGCTGGTGGTCAATTCCGGCAATGCCAACGCCTTCACCGGCAAGAAGGGCTCGGAAGCCGTCAAGCTCACGGCCGACATCGCCGCCGAAGCGGCAGGCTGCCGGGCCTCGCAGGTCTTCATCGCCTCCACCGGCGTGATCGGCGAGCCTCTCGATGCGACGAAGTTCGAGAACGTGCTCGCAGCTTGCGAGAAGAAGGCTAAACCCACCGCCTGGCTCGATGCTGCCAAGGCGATCATGACTACCGACACCTTCCCGAAAGTGGCGACCCGTACGGCCACCATCGGCGGCGTCGAGGTCACCATCAACGGCATCGCCAAAGGTGCCGGCATGATCGCTCCGGACATGGCGACCATGCTCTCCTTCATCTTCACCGACGCTCCCATTGCGGCCCCTGTGCTTCAGACCCTTTTGAAGAAGGGCGCCGACAAGAGCTTCAATTGCGTAACGGTGGACAGCGATACCTCCACCTCCGATACGCTCCTGTTCTTCGCGACCGGCGCGGCGGCCGCCAAGGGCGCGCCGACGATCTCCCTGCCGAGCGATCGGCGCCTGAAGGAGTTCCGCGGCGCGCTGGAAGGGCTGTTGTGCGACCTTGCCCAGCAGGTCGCCCGCGACGGTGAGGGCGCGCGCAAGTTCGTGACCGTGAGAGTGACGGGCGCCACCGGCGCGACCTCGGCGAAGCGCATTGCCATGGCGATTGCCAATTCGCCGCTGGTGAAGACGGCGGTGGCCGGCGAGGACGCCAATTGGGGCCGCGTGGTCATGGCCGTCGGCAAGGCCGGCGAGCCGGCCGAGCGCGACAAGCTCGCGATCTGGTTCGGCGACATCCGCGTCGCCGTCAAAGGCGCCCGCGATCCGGAATACGACGAGGCGAAGACCTCCGCCTACATGAAAGGGGACGAGATCACGATCCGCGTCGACCTGGGTCTTGGTCGGGGCGAGGCCACCGCGTGGACCTGCGACCTCACCAAAGCCTATGTGGAGATCAACGGCGACTACCGGAGCTGATCCCGATCACGGAACGACGGTGACTTTCATCTTCGTAGTGACACGCATCGGACCACCATACTGGTCCGTTCCGACGATTGCGTAGGAGAACTCGTCCGGCCCCTGATAACCGGGTTTGGCCACATAAAAGATCTCATGGGCCAGTGACCGCCGGATTGGTGAGGTAAGGCGGTCACCTCACCCCGGAGGCCGCTCATGCTCTACTCGCCCTCAGCAGACGCTTCATTCTCGCACAGCACCCACACGATCTATCTCGCTCTCGAACTCAGCCGCCG
>NZ_VOSK01000124.1 GCF_009296175.1 Microvirga tunisiensis
TAGATCGTGTGGGTGCTGTGCGAGAATGAAGCGTCTGCTGAGGGCGAGTAGAGCATGAGCGGCCTCCGGGGTGAGGTGACCGCCTTACCTCACCAATCCGGCGGTCACTGGCCCATGAGATCTTTTTTGTTGACTTCGGCATCCCTACATACGGCCCCTTCTCAACAGACATCGTGCCGTCCCCTTCGACCGGCGGTCGGGCCGTCTTGTGAGTATCGAAGGGCAATCGACAGACAATGCGTTGGACTCTGCGGATCAGCTTTCTCCTCTTTCTGGCCTGGGCCATCTTCATGGTCTCGCCCTTCGTCGCGCTGTACGACATGTCCAAAGCCATCGAGGCGCGGGACATGGACCGCATCACGGAGCGGGTGAACTTCAACGCTCTTCGGGTTTCCCTCGCGCGCCAGATCCTGGGCGAGTATCTGAAAACGCAGGATCTCGACGGGCTGGGTCAGCAGGCTGCCACCCAGGCGGGAACCGCCGTCCTCAACCCAGTCCTGGAGGAACTCATCACGCCTCAGGCCGTCATCTACCTCCTCGATGACGGACAGTTGCAGCAGGCCACGGGAACCCAGGGCCGCAACGGCAGTTTCTTCCCGCTCGGCTTCGACACAGCCTCTCTTGGGAAGGCTTGGCGGACCTTCATCATGTCGGAGACACAGGGTTTTCGTGCCATCACCATCCCGCTTCCGGCCGATGAACCCAGAGACAAGCAATTCAAGATTACCTTGCGCCTGAGGGGCACGACCTGGCGCCTGACCGGGATCGACCTCCCCGAGCCACTCAAGGATGAATTGATCAAGCGAGCAGCAGCCGCGACGAAGTAAAACGCCCCTCTCGAAGGCTAATACTGGAACCTGAAGCATAACAGGAGCGTTCCCGATCAGAGAAACATCTGATCGAGGATCGAGTTATGCGTAAATTTGCTTTAATTTTCGCCGCGGCATCCCTTTTGACCATGCCTCAATTTGCTTCGGCGCAGGAAGGAACGGCTGCCGGTGTCGCAACCGGCGCGGTGACGGGCGCCATCGTCGGCGGACCTGTGGGTGCGGTTGTCGGCGCAGGCGTCGGTGGCATCGCGGGCGGCCTTGCCGAGCAGAACGCGAGGATGCAGGCAGCCCCCGGAATTGTCGTTGTCCCTGAGGCAGCAACAACCGGTTCGATCAATCAACGGACCTGCACGGTGGATACTTACGGCAATCAGGCCTGTACGGAAGTTGTGCGATAATAAGAAGTAGATCCAAGACATCGAAAAGCCCGCCTGAAATGTCAGGCGGGCTTTTCGATACGCGGCACTCAATCAATTCCGATACACTCCTCGTCCACAGAGAAGAATATCTGAAACAATCATCAATGGACGAATAACCACCCGACCATTGCAAGCGGAAACACAGTGCCAAGAATAAAACAGATGACTTGTGAGGTCATTTGAATCCCCTCCATGGCACGACAACCAAGAAGGTTAAAATACGTTCCGCCGAATTACGAAACTGCACAAACAGACTTAAGATCAAGTCATAAAGATGTAGCCTCAAATAACTTGGATCTACATCGACATCGATGGAGGGAACCGAGCCTCGCCCCCTCGATTGTCACAAGGTCGAAGGTGAGGCGTAAACGATGAATGATCAGGACCGTTCCGTGCGAGGGCTCATGGAAGATGCGGAGTTCGTCCGAAAGACCCTCATCGTCCTCGGACTTGGCTTGCTGGCCCTCCTGCTTTGGAAGCTGTCGGATGTTCTTCTTCTCGCCTTCGGCGCCGTGCTGGTCGCCATTCTGCTGCATGCAGCCTCGGATGCGCTTGTGCATTATCTCAGGGTGCCCGAACGCTGGGGTCTGACTGCCGCGAGCCTTCTCATCTTCATTTTGTTCCTCGCCATCATTGCCCTTTTCGGAACGCAGGTTCGTGCCCAGTTCTCCAACGTGGTCGAACGGCTTCCCTTCGCGATCGACAACTTCAGCAAACAACTGGGACTCGGCGCCGTGAGCGACGATCTGTCGGAGATCGTGAACAATGCGCCGACCGGCGGAATGGCGGCACGTCTTGCGGGGATCGGCGGCGCCATTCTCGATGGCCTGGCGGATATCATCCTCGTGGTGATTGCAGGTCTCTACATTGCCGCCTCTCCGCGTCTCTACCGGGAGGGCTTCGTCAAGCTGTTTCCGATCCGCCACCATGCACGGGTCGAAAGCTCCCTGCAGGCGTCCGGACAGGCCCTGAGGCTGTGGCTGACATCGCAGCTGATCGCGATGACCTGCGTCGCAGTGCTGTCGGCCATCGCCTTCTGGCTGATCGGCCTGCCCTCGTTCATTGCGCTCGGTCTCATCGCAGGCCTCGCTGATTTCATCCCCTTCCTCGGACCGATCCTGGGAGCGCTGCCCGCGGTCCTGATCGCCTTCAGCGTGAGCGGGGAGACGGCGCTCTGGACCGTGCTGGCGGTCATCGTGATTCAGCAGATCGAGGGCAATGTCATCTTCCCTCTCGTCGCGAGGAGCGTGATCAGCATTCCACCCGCCCTGGCGCTGTTCGCCATCCTGATCGGCAGCGTTCTGTTCGGCACCCTCGGTCTGATCTTCGGCTTCCCCCTCGCCGTCGTCACCTATGTGCTGGTGAAGAAGCTTTACGTGCGCGAGACGCTCGGTGAGCGAACCGACGTTCCGGGCGAACCCGGCAACGACGGCCGGCAGGAGGCCGGCTCGTAGCCTTGAGGTTAGCTCGGGACTCGACCGTCCATCATCTTTGATGGCTCCAAAGGCGTAAGCGGATTTACACCGAGCCGGAACCGATCTGAAATGCCACCAGCGTGCACCCTTGAGGGCTGGGGCGCGTGCCTTACACTATGTTTCAGCTTGGGCGCAGCGGAATGAGGCTCTGCGCATTGTGCCGTCGGGCAAATCATGCAGATCTCAAGTCCTTTAGGTTCCGTGATTGGCTTCTGAGATTGAGGTCGCGCGCAATCGACACGTAAAGCAGGGAGGCTGCCATGAAGGCATACACGCTCGGTATGATGGTGCTGTTGGGAAGCCTGTCGAGCTTTCCCGCCACGGCACAAGAACCTCCCCGATTCAACGTCGAGGCGACCTGCAAGGCGGCCCAGCCCCTCTCCGCCCAGGACACGAACCCGTACGAAAGCTGCATGAGGGATGAGACAGCAGCGGAACAGCAGCTCCGCGACATCTGGAGCAGTGCGGCTGTGAACCAGCGCAGCATGTGCGGACAGGAAGCGCAGATTGGCGGGACGCCGAGCTATGTCGACATGCTCACCTGTCTGCAGATCGCCCAGGGAGCGACGCCGACATCGTCGTCGCGACGCCGCAAGCCCGCGCAATAGGGACCTGAGGCAGAGCCCTTCATAAGCTTCCGACCCGCAGCGTCAGATCTGCGGCTTCGGGATGGGGTTCGAGCGGCGCGGCTTTGGTGCCTCGACGAGACGGAAATCCACCGGCGGCGATCTCCACTCGAATGGCAGTTGGAGAGGAACGGTGCAGGGGGTCAGCAGACTCCGCCCCTCCCCGTTCCGGACCTCGAACACGAAGCCGGGCCGCTCCATCCGCGCGCAGTTATGCCATTGGTCGAAATCGATCCAATCGCTCATCAATCTTATCCTATGAGCCTCTATCAGAGATAGAAGTCGGCGATCGCTAGCGTCGAGATGCCTGTGACGTTGATGCGGAAATCAGCCGTCCTGTCGCCGTTCACATCTCCCGAAAGCACATTGCCGATGAAGTTCAACTGTCCGCTCTGGCCCGTGAAGGCCACGTTGCCGATGAACGAGAAAGCCTGATCTCCGCCGGTTGCGGTGTTGGCATCGATGGTGCGCAGATCGATCCGGTCGACGCCCCGCACGAAGTCCTGGATCGTATCGCGCGCGCTCGAAAGGGAATCCTTCACGGAGTTGAAATCGAAGATATCCATTCCGGTGCCGCCTGAGAGCGTATCGGCTCCGGCTGCGCCATCCAGAGAATCGCCTCCGCCAAGACCGTACAACGTATCCGAGCCGGCACCGCCGCGGAGCAGGTTGATGCCGTCGTTGCCCGTCAACGAATCGTTGCCGGATCCGCCGACGGCATTCTCGATGAGCGAGCGCGCATCGCCATTATGGAGCAATGCATTGGCGATGTTGCCGACAGCGAGCTTCGAGCCGTCCCAATGCAGTTTCGCAAGCTGAGCGGTGGATGTCCTGGTAAATTCTCCGGGGCGAAGATCGACCTTGAGATTGGTCGAATAATTCGAGAGGTCGTAAGTGTCGTTTCCGCCACCGTCCCAGATGGTCAGCAAGATCTTGTTGCCGCCGGGCGCACCCTGACCTACGCCGTTGATGGTCATCTCGCCGGTCGTCGCATTCCAGGAATAAGTCGAATTGCCGCCATTCGTGGCGTAGTTCGCCCCATACAGGTGCTGCACGGCCGCGATATCGTACATCATCAGCGACTGCGCATAGCCCCAGGTCTCATTCGTGTAGCCCCCGGTCGTCGAGCCCCCGACATAGGAGCGATAGCTCATGACCGTGTACTCGAGCGAGTCCCGGTCCTGCGGCATGGCATTGCCTTCGTGCGTATGCTCGAGTCCGAGCGCGTGCCCAATCTCGTGCAGGAAGACCATGAAGGCATAATTGCCCTTCACCGGGCTGGTGAAATAGGCGTTGGAGATGTTGAACCAGACATCCCCACCCTCGGCCGTAGTGGTGGGCAGATAGGCCCATGCGGAGCCGGTCTTGTCCGACATCGCCAAGCGCAAATCGGCATGTTGCGTTGCAGTTTCACCGATCTCCGTGAAGGTCAGATTCGCGACCGAGGCGTATGTCTTCAGGGCATTGCGAGCGGTCGCCTGCTGAACGGTACCGAGGCTTCCGAAGTTCGTGATGTTTTCCGCTGTGCCGTATGAATTTCCGTAATAAGAACCGCTTTTAGGAAAGCTGTAAGTTATACTATTGCCCGCCCATTTATATTCCCCAAGAACTCCATCGACATACGCATTTCCAGTCAAGCCATAAGTAGCAATAGCAGGCATAAAACCATCCTGTTCGGAAATTATTCTGAAGAGAAAAAGAATTGGAGATCAGAATTGCTGTAGAGCTGAACAGGTTTGCTTTTGAGCGTGACGCTGGCAACTACTCCAAAGTGGTAGACTTCGGTTTTGTAATTCGTTTCTGTCCTCAGCCGCGCTTGCATCGTGCAGCCGGTCACTGTGCCCTCTCCTCGGAGAGGGGGCTGCGTCAGATCATCGAGATGATCAAATCTGCGACGCTTTGCCCTGTAATTCGCGCCTCACTGGCGTTGAGGCGAGCGTTGCCCAGAATCCCCTGTGTGCGATCAGGGCTTCGGCTCGGAGTCTCGATGAATTGCGTATGCGCCGCGGATGAGCTTGGCCTGTCCTGCCGCAATCGTTTGGCCGCTCCGGACATAGCCCGTCGCGGAGTTGCGACGGTCCGTATCCTCCCCGCGCAACGAAGGCCTTATCGCAGGCCATATCGGGCCGCCGACCGTCGCTCCCTGCAGCTGAACTCCTCGGAGGGCAAGGACCGTCCTCAGCCGCCCGAGTGGCGCTCACTCACCTCGGGCGCCGGTGTCCTCCATTGGCCAATCGGTGATGCGCTCCAGGAGTTCGGCGATTGTGAAGTTTTCCTCCGGCCCGGCGACCCGGTCGCGGACGGAGATCCCGGCCGCGTGCACCGTTGCCGGATCGCCCGAGACGAGTGGGTGCCACCAGTAGAGGTCGTGGCCCTCGGCCAGGAGACGGTAGGCGCAGGTGTGGGGCAGCCAGGAGAGGCTGCGCACGGCTTGGGGCGTCAGGCGCACGCAATCGGCAACCTTGGCCTGGCGGTTCGGGTAGTCGCGGCAGCGGCAGGTCTGGTCGTCAAGGAGGGTGCAGCCCACATCGGTGTACATCACCTCGGCCGTATCCTCGTCCTCGAGCTTGACAAGGCAGCACCGCCCGCAGCCGTCGCACAGGCTCTCCCACTCGTCGAGGTTCATGGCTTCGAGCGACTTCAGGCGCCAGAAGGGTTGTTCCTCCGGATGAGGGCGGGTAGCGGGTGCGGCATTTGGCATGTGGGCGCTTTGACGTCTCTTTGAGGCGGTTTGAAGGAAGGTGCTAAACCTCACATCGGGCAGCCAGTACTTCCGAAGAGGTAAATCTCCGTGAACCTACAAACAAGGTTCTGAGTTATATATATCAGCATCGCCACGCTTCGGCGTTGCCGCTGGCGCATCGTGCGGAAAAGTGGATCCGGTTTTCCGCCCGGAACAATGCGCCAGCCTGGAGAGTAAGGAGCATGGGGTCACTCCCAAAAGTGGTTTCCACTTTTGGGTCCGATGCTCTAGGAGTTCAAAGATCATAAACAAGGCATGTCAGGCCCCTGATCTGCCCGAGGACCGCCGTGAGCCAGCAGCCCCCCATCCCTCTCATGACGCGGATCAAGCGCGGCGCGCTTTGGTTCGATGCGTGGCTCAACTCCGCGCTGTTCCAGAGCGGGCGAGGATTGGCGGGCGCGTGGAGCTGGTATTCGGAAAAGTTGACGTGCCTGCGGTTTCGCGGCCCGCTTCGTGGCATCCTGGATCTGACCAGCGAGGCGACCACCCTGGGCACCGTGGGCGGCATCGTCATGCTGGCGCTCGCCCTCCCTGCCTTCAGGGAGACGGAAGACGATTGGCTCAAGACCCAGGATCTCGCCGTCACCTTCCTCGACCGCTACGGCCAGGAGGTCGGACGTCGTGGCCTCCACCTCGACGATTCCTACAAGCTCGAGGACTTCCCGGACTACATGATCAAGGCCGCCCTGGCGACGGAAGACCGGCGCTTCTATGACCACTGGGGCATTGACCCGATCGGCACCTTCCGTGCCGTCCTGGTGAATGCTCAGGGCGGCGGCGTGGTGCAGGGCGGCTCCTCGATCACCCAGCAGCTGGCCAAGAATCTCTTCCTCACCAACGAGCGCTCCCTCGAGCGCAAGATCAAGGAAGCCTTTCTCGCGGCCTGGCTCGAGTTCCACCTGACCAAGGACGAGATCCTCAAGCTCTATCTCGACCGCGCCTATATGGGCGGCGGCGCCCATGGCGTCGTAGCGGCGGCCGACTATTATTTCGGCAAGCCCGCCAAGGAGCTGACCCTGGCCGAATCCGCCATGCTGGCCGGCCTGTTCAAGGCGCCGACCAAATACGCGCCGCACGTGAACCTGCCGGCGGCCCGCGCCCGGGCCAACGAGGTCCTGCGCAATATGGTCGAGGCCGGGTTCCTGACCGAAGGGCAGATCCAGACGGCGCGTCGCAATCCGGCGACTCCGGTCAATCGGGAGCGCGAGACGACCCCCGACTTCTACCTCGATTGGGCCTTCGACCAGGTGAAGAGCCTCGCTGCCCAGAAGAAATTCGGCAACGAGCGAGTGCTGATCGTGAAAACGCCCCTCGACACGGGGCTTCAGCGGCACACGGAAGAGACGCTGGAAAACATGCTCCGCCAGCATGGACGCCAGTACAAGGCGGGCCAGGGCGCGATCGTCGTGATGGACGTGGACGGTGCCGTGCGCACCATCGTCGGCGGGCGGGACTACGGCCAGAGCCAGTTCAACCGTGCCACCGGGGGCCTGCGGCAGCCCGGTTCCTCCTTCAAGCCGTTCGTCTACGCCGCGGCCCTGACCACCAATCCGAAGCTTCGGCCCAACTCGATCGTGGTCGACCGGCCGATCTGCCTCGGCAATTGGTGTCCGCAGAACTATGGTCGCTCCTTCTCCGGCTCGATGCCGCTCGTGTCTGCCTTGGCGCGCTCCATCAACTCTATCCCTGTGATCATGTCGGTGGAGATCGGCAAGGGCAACGCAAAGGCGGGCCGCGCGGTGATCGTGGATACGGCCAAGCGCATGGGTCTGACGCATCCGCTGACGGATTCGAGCTCGCTGCCCATCGGCGCCGCCGAGGTGACGCCTATCGACATGGCGGCCTCCTATGCGGTCTTCGCCAATGGCGGCAAGCGCGCGGACCCCTACGCCGCCTGGGAGGTCCGCAATTCCTCAGGCGAGGTCATCTACCGTCACGACCGGGATACGCCGCCCAAGCAGGTGCTCGACACCCGCGTCGTTCATGACATGAACTTCATGCTCAACAAGGTGGTCGAGGAAGGAACCGGCAAGCGCGCGGCGCTCGAAGGCATTCCGGTTGCGGGCAAGACCGGCACCACCAACGGCTACAAGGATGCCTGGTTTGTGGGCTTCACCGGCAACCTCGTCGCCAGTGTCTGGTACGGCAACGACGATTCCAGTCCCATGAACGACATGACCGGCGGCACGCTTCCGGCAATGACCTGGCATGAGGTGATGAACCTCGCCCACCAGAACCTGGAAATCCGTCCCATTCCCGGCGCGAGCCCGGCCAATGCTTCCCGTATAGCCTCCGCCAAAGGCCCGGCGGCGGATCAGGCCCAGGCGCCCGCGCAAGGCTTCCTGGCCGGCACTCTCTCTCGCAAGTCCTATGAGGTTCTGGGCGGCATCGGCACCCTGTTCCAATCGGTCGACCGCTCCGTGACGACGGGCAAGGCCTCGGAGACGCCGCGCAGCTCGGCTGCCGTGGATGGCCGCCGCCAAGTTGCCATGCCCTAAAAATGCAGACAGAGGCTCACTTGACGAACGCCCCTGCGGCCGCTTCCATGCGCGCGCCATCGACCCCGTTATCGCCCGTGACTACCAGACGCGTCCCAACAGCCTTCCTCATCGTCTACGCCCTGCTTCTGGCGCTGGGACTGGGCTTGAGCTCGGCCTATTGGGCGATGAACGGCGATCCACCCTTTGGCAGGCTGCGCCTCGGGTCATGGCAGGCTTGGCCGAAGCTTGGCTCGCCCGAGGCCGATCCTTACATGCGCGCGATCATCGCCCGGCGCGGCGATGTTCCGCTGGCCACCGGCGAAGGATTGGGCTTCACCGCCCGGATGGACAGCGAAGGCAGGCCGCTCGACTCCGCCTGCACCTACACCATCGGGGCCGTCGCCCCCATCGCGCGGCTCTGGACCCTGACCCTTTACGACGGGGACGAACGCCTGCCTTCGACTGCGCTTGGACGCCGAAGTTTCACCTCGGCGGAACTGCTCCGGGATTCGCAGGACCTGTTCACCATCGCCCTGTCCCGCAATCTGCAGCCGGGCAACTGGCTCCAGCTTCCCGCATCCGGTCAATTCACGGTGGTGCTGCGTCTCTACGATCCTCCAGGGGCCGCCGGCGCCAATCTTGAGGAAGTCGACTTTCCTGTCATCCAACGTCTGGGGTGCGGAGCATGAGAGGCTTCAGTCGTTTTCTCGTCGCCACCCTCTGCGGCATCGTGATCGCCGCGGGGGTTCATATCGCGGCGATCCTCGCGGCTCCGTATCTTGCTGATCAGGATGCCTTCACCAAGGTGCAGACCACGCTGACCGCCGATAAGGCGCAGATCATCGGCGCACCGGGCGGTGAGAACACCTGGCTGCCGAGACCGGATCCAGCCGTTGCCGTGGCGACCTGCGCCTTCGATCTCCGCAACGGCCCCATGCGCATAGCGGCCCGGACCGGATCGCTCCCGCTGTCCTTCTCGTTTCACAAGGAATCGGGCGGCGTGTTCTTTGCCGTCACGGACCGTGCTGCCGTGCGGGGCGAGCTCGAGATCGTCGCCATGACCGCCCGCCAACTCGACGAGGCCCGCGCCGCGGAGGACGAGAACGATCCCTCGCGCGATGTACGGATCGTCTCGCCGGAACGGCAGGGCTTCGTCATCGTCCGCGTGGCCGCTCCCAGCCCGAGCCTGCGGCCTCAGGCAGAAGAGGCGGCAAAGGCCGTATCCTGCACGGCCGAGCAGGACGCCTAAAAACCATGTCCTGGCGCCTCATGACGCCCGAGGACATGCCCCGGGTGCAGGTTCTTGCGGATTCGATCCATGTCGGCCATCCGGAGGACTTGGAGGTCCTGGCCGAGCGCCAGCGCCTCTATCCGCAGGGTTGCCTCATGCTGACCGAGGACCAACGGGCCATCGGCTATGCGCTCACCCATCCCTGGCACTATGGCGAGCCGCCGCCCCTGAACGGGCTGCTAGGCAAACTCCCTGCCGCCCCCACGACCTATTACATCCACGATGTCGCCCTGCTGCCGGTCGCGCGCGGCAAAGGATATGCGGTGCAGGCGGCGGACATGCTGATTGCCCATGCGCGCGCGGCAGGCTTCGGCAATCTGTCGCTCGTCGCCGTCAACAGGTCTCAGGCGTTCTGGGAAAGGGTCGGCTTTTGCGTGCTGTCCATAACGGGCCTGGACGCAAAGCTCGCGAGCTATGGGCCGGATGCGGCGCTCATGGTGCGCGATCTGGCAAGCCCGATACGTGACGCCTAACGGCGTCCCATCGTCATGAAAATCAAGATGAACTACGAGCGACGACGTCCGGGGCTGTTGGAGGCCAGTGGGCGGGAAGGACCGGGGTTGGGAGAGGGCCTCTCATAGCGAACGCCGGTGAAGAGAAGGATCTCGCCCCGAGGCTCATTTGCGGACAAGAGCGGGCGCTGCGGCCGCTCCGTATTCTCCGGAAAGGCAATCACCACTCCCGGTGATCTGGTCCAGATGTCTCGCATTGCGCCCTCCTCTATTGTGCCACTGACTGCCTCTATGACTAACTCACAAAAAGAGATCTATGGTTAACAGTTCGTTTCTGCCGGGCTAAGCACTGCAGAAAAATGCTTTCCCTGACATGAAACAACACCCACTGCCGCGCTTATGTTCCCCTACGGATCGTCTAAAATCCAAGCCGCTCATGCCCGTTAAAGATGCGCTAAGGAACGGCTCCTAGCGTTCGGCCGATTGCGTTGAAGCGAGTACGAGTATGGCGTCGTCTGCAAATCCGGATCTCTGGTCGGACCTGTCGGGTTTCGGATCTTCGGACGGCAGCAATGCCGATGCGCGGGCCGCTCTCCTGAAAGTGAACGCGGAGATGTTCGTCGCCGCTGCGGCACGCGACCGCGAGAGCATCGAGACCTTCGAGGCTCTCGTTCTTGGCTTCCTGCCGAAGACCGATCCTGCGACCCTTCTCGACCTCGCCCGCATCCTGGCTCCCTGCCCGGATACGCCCACCTCGGTTCTCGATTGCCTGGCGCAGCATTCCCCCGAAGCGCGCGAGATCCTGCGCCACCATGCGGCACGGCTGCCACCCGCTTTCGGCAGCAGGCAGCTTGCGACGCCGGAGGGGCGCCTCTCCCTCGCCTCGCGGACGGATCTCGATCCGACGACCATTCAGAAACTGCTGGCGCTGAGAGAGAGCACCGTCGAGGACGCGCTCGCATCCAATCCGGCTTTTGCTCCCGACACCGCGCCTTTCACGGACCTTGTACGGCGCGCGCGCCATCGCCCCACCCTCGCGGCCATTCTTCTCGAGCGGGCTGACCTCCCGACCGCCGGTCAGGCGTCCCTTTATCTCGCAGCGGATGCGGAGCGCCGCAAAGCCATCCGGGAGCGTGTCGCAGTCTCCCTCGCCCACCGACGCGTCACCCTGTCGTTCACGCTGACCGAGCAGGATCTCGCCGAACTCCTGGCCGCAGGCTTCAAAGGCGATGACCGCAGGCTGGAAGGTCTTCTCACCTCCCTGTTCGGCTTTCCCGCTTCGACGGAATGGCGCGTGCTCGAAATCGGACGCCACCGCCTTCTCGCGCTGGCGCTGAAGGTTTTGGGCGTGACGCACAAGGATGCGATCAGGCTCTTTATCACCCTGCACCCTGCCCTGTCCTATCCGCTCTCCGTCACCAAGGCTCTGGTACGAGAAATGCGGGACGTTTCGAGCCCCGTCGCCCTCGCGCTGATCGAGTCCGTTCTGGACGTCAGGACGTTCTCGGGAGAAGCGCTTGCGTAAGCCGCCGAGCGAAGGACTGAAGCTCCTCATCTTGGAATGGTGCGAAGGAGGGATGCAGTCCGAACCCGGTTTCTGCTAGATTGCTTGCGGTGGCGGTCTGACTGGAGGGTCGGATGTTTCTGCGAACGATCGAGGAAGAGCAAGCAACCGGTCGGGTCGCGGAGATTTACGAGAGGCAGAAAGCGCAGCTCGGTCTCGTGATGGACGCTGCGAAATGCTTCACTGCCCGGCCAGACCTGCTGCCGATCTATACGGATTTTTCCGACAGGATCCGCGCCGGCTTCTCGCTCGGCCTTCGGGAATGGCGCCTGATCACGCTGATTGCGGCAAAGCACATCCCCTCCACCTATTGTTCCCACGTCTACGGCAAGCAGCTCATCGACGATCTCGGCTCGAAGGAGGCCGTGCTCGCCGTTCAGCGCGACTTCCGGACCGCCGGCTTGTCGGACAGGGATGTCGAAATGCTGGCCTACGCGCAGAAGATCGCCCAGGACGCATCCCGGATCTCTCACGCCGATATCGACCGCCTGCACGCGGTCGGGTTCTCGGACCAGCAGATCTGCGACATCGCCCTCTGCGCCGCCTTCCGCTGCTTCGTCAGCCGCTTCTTCGACGCCACGGGCGCAGGGACCGAGGCTGTCTTCATCGACGATGATACAGAGTTCCGGACGAGTATGAGCGTCGGCCGCTCACTCTGAAGCAGCAGAACGGCCTGCCCAGACGGTTCGATCTCCAGATTCCAGCGAAGCTTGAAGGCCGCAGCGGCTCTCACGCACTCCGAAGCATTTTAAATGATGTTCGACATTTATTCTTGCATTTAGATTTCGATCATCATATATCCGCGTCACCATCATCCTTGTCGGAGAGTGCAGATGCGAGTCAGCCGGGAACAAGCGGATAAGAACCGCGAGCATGTGATCGATATCGCCAGTTGCCTCTTCCGCGAGCGGGGCTTCGAGGGCATCGGCGTTGCCGACCTCATGAAGGAGGCTGGCCTCACTCACGGCGGCTTCTACGGTCAGTTCAAGTCGAAAGAGGATCTGAAGGTTCAGGCGAGCCGCCATGCCCTGTCCAGGAACAAGGACAGATGGGCCAAGGTCATCGCCGAGATACCGGACGAGAAGCTCGCCGCTCTCGCCCGCTTCTACCTGTCGGACGCTCACCGGGACCGGCGCGGCGAAGGATGTGCGCTTGCGGCGCTCGGTGGAGATGCCCCACGCTACGGCCCGGAACTTCAGGCCGCCTTCAAGGACGGAATCGAAGGCTATCTGGAGTTTCTCGACGGCATCATGTCTGCGTCATCCGGCGAAGAGCGGCGTGACAAAACCATCGCGGCTCTGTCCACCATGGTCGGAGCTCTCGTCCTGTCGCGTGCCGTCGGCGATGAGGCGCTGTCGCAGAAGATCCTCTCTGCGGCCGCCGGTGAGATCGCGGCCAAATCGGAATAGGCGACAGGCGGCACAATCCGTGCCCCACATCCCGCAGGAGAATACCTGTGTCCATCATCGAAACGTTTTCGTCCGAAACGGCGGAGCCTGCCGCAGAGCGCAAACTGACCGCCGGGCTCCTGGTCCTGCTGGCAGGACTGGCGGCCATCGGCGCGCTCTCCACCAACATCATCCTTCCGTCCTTTCCGTCAATCGGCGTGGCGCTGAACGTTCCGGCCCGTGATCTCGGCCTGACGCTCTCCAGCTTCTTCATCGCCTTCGCCATCGGGCAGCTGTTCGTCGGCCCCTTGTCCGACCGTTACGGCCGCAGATGGTTCGTGCTCGGCGGCCTGACGGTGTTCATCATCGGCAGCGCGATCTGTGGCGGAGCCGAAAGCTTTCCGATGCTGATCGTCGGCCGCATCATTCAGGCGCTCGGCGTCTGTGCGGCGTCCGTTCTCTCCCGCGCCATCGCACGCGATCTCTTCGATGGCGAAGCGCTTGCGAAGGCTCTGTCGCTGACCATGGTCGCCATGGCGGCCGCGCCCGGCTTCTCTCCCCTCCTCGGCAGTGCGCTCGATGCGCAGTTCGGCTGGCGCGCGGCCTTCATCATGGTCGGTGCTTCGGGCGCCGTCCTCGCGGCCTATTACGCACTCAGCGCAGGCGAAACGCATCCACCGGATCGCCGCTTGGCAGCTTCGCTCTCCGCCACCATGCGCGCCTATCGTGGACTTCTGGCGGACGCACGCTTCATTCTGCCGGCGCTTGCCGTCAGCCTCATCATCGGCGGTCTCTATGCCTTCTTCGCCGCCGCGCCTGCCATTCTCATGCTGAGCCTCGGCCTGTCCGCGCTGCAGCTCGGCCTGTTCTTCGCCACGACGGTGTTCGTCGTCTTCGCCGGCGGATTGCTGGCACGGCGCCTCGCACACAAATGGGGAGCGCGTTCCATCGCTGTCATCGGCATCGTCCTGGCAATGCTCGGCGGCGGCTTCCTGCTTGCGATCAGCGAAGCACCGACCTTTCCCGGTTTCGCAGCTGCGATCGCGGTCTTCCTGCTCGGCATGGGGTTGGTCAATCCGCTCGGCACGGCTCTCACGCTGCAACCGTTCGGACGGCAGGCCGGCTTGGCCTCGGCGCTTCTCGGTTTCCTACAGATGGCCTGCGCGGCCGCCGGCACCGCCCTTACGACCGCCCTTCCACTCTCACCCTTGGGCGCCCTGAGCGTCATCCTCACCGGCGGCTCGACCCTCGCCCTTGTCATCTTCCTTCGGCAGCGCCGGGACCCCAATCATGGAAAGGCTTAAGTCATGCGTTACAAGCTCTTCGGCCGGCATACGGGACTTCGTGTTTCCGAACTGGTTCTCGGCACCGGCAACTTCGGCACGCGCTGGGGCCACGGCACCGAGCCTGACGAGGCCCGCCGCATCCTCGACGCCTATGCGCAAGCCGGCGGCAACTTCATCGATACGGCGGACAGCTACCAGTTCGGTCAATCGGAAGAGATCCTGGGCGACCTGCTGCAAGGACGGCGCGACGATTTCGTCGTGGCGACGAAATTCACGCAGCGCGCAAACCCGAAGGACGGCATCCTCGTCACTGGCAACAGCCGCAAGGCGATGATGTCGTCGGTGGAGGCAAGCCTCAGGCGCCTGAAGACCGATCACATCGATCTCTACTGGGTGCACTATTCGGACGGCGTCACACCGACCGAGGAAATCGTGCGCGGCTTCGACGATCTCGTGCGGGCCGGCAAGATCCTCTATGCGGGTCTCTCGGACTTCCCAGCCTGGCGCGTGGCGCGCGCAGCCACCATCGCCGAACTCCGTGGCACCGTTCCCATTGCTGGCCTGCAGGTCGAGCACAGCCTCGTGGAGCGCACGACCGAGCAGGAGCTCCTCCCGGCGGGTCAGGCGCTCGGCCTCGGCATCGTCGCGTGGTCGCCACTCGGCGGCGGCATGTTCACCGGCAAGTACCGGCAGGGAGAGGCCGGCCGCGCGCAGGGGCTCGGCGGCAAGGTATTCCAGGCGGAGAACTCCGCACAGCGCAGCGCGGTGCTCGACACGGTGATCACGGTGGCCGAAGAGCTTGGCGTCGCGCCGGGTGAGGTCGCCATCGCCTGGGTCGCCGCCAAAGGCTCGCTTCCCATCATCGGGCCCCGCACCGTGGCCCAACTCGAAAGCAATCTCGCCTCGGCGAAGGTCAGACTGTCGCCTGAGCAGATCGCGCGGCTCGATAAGATCAGCAGCCTGCCGCCGATGTTCCCTTACACGATGATCCATGAGGCAGGAACGCAGCAGCGCGGCGCCGGCGGCAAGTTCGACCTGCTCGACCATCCCGCCGTTCCGGTGGCTTAGTCTTCCGCGGCGAGACCGAGGAAGTGGCGCCCTGCCCGGTCGTCGACCTCCACGAGCCAAAGGTCGGGATCGAAGCGGAGTTCGCGCGCCATGCGCTCCTCCACGTCGAGCGGCATCACGTCCTGCAAAATCGGCGAGAACAGGCGCTCGCCGCTGTCGTCAAGAAAGAGCTGTGGCGCGGGACCGTAGAGGCTCGCGGTGCCGTCAAGCCGATCCACCTTCACGAAGACCGCTCCGGCCTCGGCGGCGCCGCGCTTGCGCAGAGCGGCCTCGGCTCCCTCCACCGAGCAGCGGCGCAGGTAGGCGGAAACCCAGAAGTCCGAGCGAAGCCTCGACACTATTGAACCGCGATGCCGGATGCTGCGGCAAGCTCGCGAATCGTCCGTGCGTTCAATTCGCCCGTGACAGGCAACCGTCGGTCCTGCTCGAAGCGTTCGATGGCCTGCCGCGTGCCGGAGCCCATCATGCCGTCCACCTTCACGCTGTAGCCCAATCGCGCCAGCGCGCGCTGGCCCGCCAGGACGGTGTCGCCGGGGTCCGAGCGGCCCACATTGGCGGGCGGCACCGGCACCGGTCCCCCCATGCGAATCATGTCGGCGATGGGATCGCGCGTGGCACTCCGCACAGGCGCAGACGCAAGCGCGGTGGGCGCAGGCGCCGCGGAGGCAGCCGGCTGCGGAGCGCGGGCCGGCGGTGCCGCGGCGGGAACGGGCGGGCCGCCGTTGCGGATCATATCGGCAATCGGGTTGCGCGCAGGCGGCTTGGGTATGGCGACAGCCGAGGCAGGCGCCGCCTCCGGAGCGGAATGCGCGACGGATTCATGCGAAGCGGGCGCAGACGCCAGCTCCGCGGCCTGCTGTGCTCCAGGACGCGCGGGAGGCAGAGGCTGGACGGCTTCGCTCTCGGACTCGGGAGCCAGCACGATCTCCCTCGTGTTGAAGAGGGGCGCCGGATGGCGGCTGCTTTGCAGCGCCAGTGCATTCCAGGCAATTGCGCCGCCGCATCCGGTCAGTAACAGGGCGGCGAGGATCTGGCGCGGATGGCTGAAGACGAAGGAAGCCGCCCTCTCGCCGACGCTCGGCTTGCGCGGCGGCTTGGCGGCGCGCTTTTGCGTCGGCCGCGCCGGAGCCTTCCGCCGTACGACTGCGGGCAGGTCGAGATCGTCATCGGGATGATCGACAAAAGCTTCACGCAAGGGAGTCGTTTCCGTCTTCGAAGAATGATGTCGTTTTGGTCCGCGCAGCCAGTAAGACAAGACGGCAGGGCACCGTTTCTTGTCTTTCTGACGGCAAAGCCTGACAGAGCCGGTTTAAGCGAAACCTAATTGCTTCGGATCGACCGTGGAAGCGAGCCGACGAGAGGAAGCAGCACGGTGCCAGGGCTCATGATCTGTTAGAATTTGTCTTATCTTTTCATGCGCTTGGCTAAGCCAGCGCGCAGCAAGGTTTTATTCATCCTGTTTCCAGATTCCTCGCACACCTCCTACGCGGCGCTGCCTGCGTACGTTATGGTGCTGCATCGTTCTTCGTTTCAGGCAACCGGCCGCTTCATGTTTTCGATCCTTCGTTTCATCCTCATCGTCTGCGCGATTTTCTATTACTCGCCGGTGCGCCAGCAGGGCGAGGGAACGGCTGCGATCGAGGCTTTCCTGACGCCGAAGACGAGCCAACCGACGGCTGCCAGTCCTGCTCCCGCCACGGACAAGACCGGCCGTCTCGAGACCGTATGGAAGGCGCTTCCCGAGGGCGCCAAGCAGGCCGTGGTCGACAAGATTCTCGCCACCTCGGGCTTCCCCGTGGCCGGTCCGGCCAAGTCATCGGACACCCTTCGACCCGAAGACCGCGAGCCTGCTGCGTCCAAGCCTCGCACCTAAATCCGGCTCCTTCCGTCGCCAAAATGCTTGGTAATGATTATATGACAGGCAGACAACACGGGTTTGCCATGCTGCCGACAATCGACGAAATCGTTTCCAATTTCGAGCTGCTCGACGAATGGGAGGAGCGGTATCGCTACATCATCGAGCTCGGCCGGCTCATGGAGCCGTTGCCGAAAGATGCGTATAACGACGTCAACAAGGTCCAGGGCTGTGCCAGCCAAGTCTGGCTCCAGACCGGTCTCGATTCCACCAACGGCGAGCCCCTCCTGCATCTTCGCGGCGACAGCGACGCCCACATCGTTCGCGGCCTCGTGGCGCTCCTGATCTCCCTCTACAGCGGCAAGACACCCTCCGAAGCCCTCTCCACCGACGCCCTGGCGCTGTTCAAGGAGCTTGGCCTGTCGGAGCATCTGACGCCGCAACGTTCGAACGGCGTCAGATCCATGGTCGAACGCATCCGCCGCGATGCGCAGATGGCCCTGGCTGCCTCCTAAACCCGCCCACCCTCGATCACCACCGCCTGCCAGGCGCGGATGCCGCGTGAGGCGGCGGGGCCGCGGGCGGAGGCCCCGATGCCGTAGTGCTCCGCAAGCCGCGCCAGGGCGAGCCGCACCACGATTTTCCCAGAGCGCGGCGGCCATTGCCGCTCGCGTTCGATCTGTTCCAGACCTTTTAGGAAGCCGCAAAGGTCGAGGAGCAGGTCGCTGAAATCGCCGCCGATGGCATCGAAGGCGTTCCGCAGCCGCTGACGGGCAGCGACCATCCGATCTGTGGCTTCGCCCGGAGAGGCAGGACCGCCGCTTTTCGGCATGCCGTCCCAGCGGGCTGTCACGCCAGGCAGCAGCCCCGCCAGCATGATATCGGTCCGCAGGCGCTCGCCGGCCTGATACGAAGCTTCATCGATCATCGGCTCGCCGTCACGACCCTTCCGGCGGCGCAGCCAATCGAGCGGGCTCTCATCCGAGTCCACGCGCACACGTGTGGTTCCAGTCTCCGTCTCGACGGTAGCGAGACCCGTCTCGTGATGCTGGTGAAAGAAAGCCATGTCCGACTCCGGCGCCGACTCGCGGCGCAGACGGGCTTCGCCGGCCTTCGTCAGCTGCAGGGTTTTCCGACCGGAGGCAGCCTGCTCCCAGCAGCCGAGATCCTGGCGGACGAGAGTATCCGCCGCGGCATGGGCAAAGCGCCCTGCGCCCACCGAGATTCCCGACCGGCGCCTGTGGACAAGCACGCTCGCCGGGTCCGTCGGATCGACGATGGCCCAGGTCTCGGGCTGGCCGAGTGCCGTCAGAAGCCGCCGCGCCTCCCTGGGCAGGGAATCGCCCGCCATGCGTCCGACCCTCGCTCCCGGTTTGCTGCTTTCCTTCCGCGAGCGCCTCTTCGAACGGGCTTCTTTCGGGGCTGAAATCCTTGGTGCGGCAATACTTTGATGAACCGCATCGCCGTCTTCAATGTTCATGTTTTGTTCCTATAAATAAACTAAGAAAGGGTCTCCCCTTCCACCCTTGATAGTGGGGGCATATTCCTAGAGCGCGTTGACATTCAGGCTTTCGACGGACTCGCAAATCTGATTCAAGCTCCTTTTGGGCGCGGAGGCTTGGGTGAGCGGAGTTCGTCTGATGTTGAAAGATCACCAGTGGGATCGGATGGAGCCGCATTTGCCGGGCAAACGCAT
>NZ_VOSK01000125.1 GCF_009296175.1 Microvirga tunisiensis
CACCCATCCGCCCCGAACGCCACGTCGCCCAGTCGATCGCCACCATCCGGGCTGAACTCATCTGCACTCTCGTGCGAAGGCTCCCACGATGTCCCTGCTGCCACACAAAGTTTATGACACAGTAGTATTAGGATGCGTGCAGAGGCAGGCAAAATGCAAATGGCCGGGACGAGCCCGGCCATGACGCCTGTGGATTGTACTCCGTCCCTGGACCGACTTAGTCCAGGTGGAACTTCGCCAATTCCCGGTGCTCGCCGTAGATGCGGCGCACGGTGCCGGTGGCCGAGCGGTAGACCACCGTCTCGGTGGTGATCACCTCCTTGCCGAAGTGGACGCCTCGGGTGAGTGCGCTGTCGGTCACGCCGGTCGCCGCCACGATCACGTCGCCCCGGGCGAGGTCCGTCATGTCGTACTTCTTGCTGGGATCGGTAACGCCCATCTGGAGGGCACGGGAGCGCTTCTCCTCCGTGTCGAGGATCAGGCGGGCCTGCATCTGGCCACCGATGCAACGCAGCGCACCGGCCGCCAGCACGCCTTCAGGCGCGGCGCCGATGCCGAGATAGATGTCGATGCCGGTTTCCTCGGGCTTGGTCGTGAAGATCACACCGGCCACGTCGCCGTCCGAGATCAGGCGGACACCTGCGCCGGTCTTGCGGATGGCCGCGATTAGGTCCGCGTGGCGCGGGCGGTCGAGCACGAGGGCGGTGAGTTCGTTCACCTTCACGCCCTTCGCCTTGGCGAGGCTATGCAGGTTTTCCTCCGGCGAGGCATCGAGATCGACGACGCCGGCGGAATAGCCCGGCCCGACCGCGATCTTGTGCATGTAGACGTCGGGAGCCGCCAGCAGAGTTCCCGCCTCGGCCATGGCCATGACGGCGATGGAGCCCGGCATGTCCTTGGCGCAGAGCGTGGTGCCTTCGAGCGGATCGACGGCGATGTCGACCTTCGGGCCCTGCTTGTTGCCGACCCTCTCGCCGATGAAGAGCATGGGCGCCTCGTCGCGTTCGCCTTCGCCGATCACGACCGTGCCGTCGATGGGGAGCTTGTTCAGCTCACGACGCATGGCGTCCACGGCGGCCTGGTCGGCGGCCTTCTCATTGCCGCGGCCACGCAGCCTGGCGGAGGCCACCGCCGCGCGCTCGGTGACGCGGACGAGCTCCAGGGTCAGGATGCGCTCGATGATTTGGCCCGGTTGGACGGTAATGCCTTGCGACATGGACGTGTCGTCTCCCTCTTGTGATCGTCTGGGGCCTGAACAGGCCTGGTCGTGGGTTTATTCGCGTTCGATGCGAATGACTTGGGGCGGCTCGGCGATAAGACCATCCCCCGAGATTTTTTCCAGAGCCGAGCGGATCGCCGCTTCGGTGGCCGCGTAGGTAATGAGCACCAGCGAGACCGGCGCGCCGGAACGCCCATGCGGGTCCTTGGTGGCCGCGATCTCCGAGCGCTTCTGCAGGATGCTCTCCAGCGAGATGTCGGCCTCGGCCATGCGGGTCGCCACACCGGCGGCCACGCCCGGACGGTCATGGACCGTCAGGCGAACGTAATAGCCGCCCTCGTGGCGTTGCATGGGCGCGCGAGGCGCCTTCTCGAGCCGGTCCGTCGGGGAGCCGAAGAGCGGCTGCACGGTGCCTATAGCGACGTCGGCGATATCGGCCACGACGGCGGAGGCCGTAGCATCGCCTCCTGCCCCCGGTCCGATGAGCGTCAGCTCCCGCACCGCGTCGGCGTCGATGGTGACGGCATTCGTGACGCCCATGACCTGGGCGATGGACGATGTCCGGGGCACCATGGTCGGATGGACGCGCTGCTCGATGCCGGTCTTGGTGCGCTCGGCGACGCCCAGGAGCTTGATGCGGAAGCCCAGCTCCTTCGCCATGGCAAGGTCGAGCGGCGTGATGGAGGAGATACCCTCCACATAGATCGCCTCCGCGTCGATTTCGGTGCCGAAGGCAAGGCTGGTCAGGATGGCGAGCTTATGGGCCGTGTCGAAGCCCTCGACGTCGAAGGTCGGATCGGCCTCCGCATAGCCGAGGCGCTGGGCGTCCTTCAGGCATTCGGCGAAGGTCAGCCCCTCCAGCTCCATGCGGGAGAGGATGTAGTTGCAGGTGCCGTTGAGGATGCCGTAGAGGCGTGAGATCCGGTTGGCCGGCAGGGCCTCGCGCAGGGTCTTGATGATCGGGATGCCGCCGGCCACGGAGGCTTCGAAGGCCAGGGACACGCCCTTCTCCTCTGCCAGCTTCGCCAGTTCGAGACCGTGCTTGGCGAGCAGCGCCTTGTTGGCGGTGACCACGTGCTTGCCGAGCGAAAGGGCCGCCCGCACCGTGTCGAGAGCAGCCCCGTCCGCGCCGCCGACCAGTTCAACCACGCAATCCAGATCGGCTGCGCGCGCCAGTTCCACCGGGCTGTCGAACCACGTGAAGCGGGAGAGGTCGAAGCCCCGGTCCTTCGTCCTGTCGCGGGCCGAGATGGCCACGACCTCAACCGGCCGCCCGCCGCGCTGGGCGACGGCCTCGTTCTGGCGGTCGAGAATGCGAATGACCGATGCGCCGACGGTGCCGAGGCCGGCAATGCCGACCCGAAGGGGACGTGTCACGAACAACAGCTCCTTGAAAATCTCGGGCTGCTTTTACGACCGCCACGGTGTCCTGTCCATGCGGACGCGAAATCCCGATGTGGCGCCTTTTCTCTCCCGAGATGTCAGCCCCGGCGAACCATGGGCACGACGTTGTGGAGCGTCTGGTCGGCATTGTCGAAGAACTTGCGGATGTTACGCGCGGCCTGGCGGATGCGCTGCTCGTTTTCCACAAGTGCGATGCGGACATAGTCGTCGCCGTGCTCGCCGAAGCCGATGCCGGGAGCAACAGCCACGTCGGCCTTCTCCACCAGGAGCTTCGAGAATTCGAGGCTGCCCAGCGACCGGAACTTTTCCGGGATCTGGACCCAGGCGAACATGGAGGCGGTGGGCACCGGAACGGTCCAGCCGGCCTTGGCGAAGGAATCGATCATCACGTCGCGGCGGCGCTTATAGGTGGCGCGCATCTCACGGATGCACTCGTCCGGGCCGTTGAGGGCGGCGGTGGCCGCCACCTGAACCGGCGTGAAGGCCCCGTAGTCGAGATAGGACTTCACGCGCGCCAAGGCCGCCAGCAGACGCTCGTTGCCGACCGCGAAGCCGATGCGCCAGCCAGCCATGGAAAAGGTCTTGGACATGGAGGTGAATTCCACCGCCACGTCGATGGCGCCCGGCACCTGCAGGATGGAGGGCGGCGGATTCGATTCGTCGAAATAGACCTCCGAATAGGCCAGATCCGACAGCAGGATCAGCTCATGCTTCTTCGCGAAGGCCACGAGGTCCCGGTAGAAGTCGAGGGAAGCCACATAGGCCGTCGGGTTCGACGGATAGCAGACGACGAGCGCTACGGGCTTGGGGATCGAGTGCGCGACGGCGCGCTCGGCCGCAACGAAGAACTCCGGCGTCGGCTCGGCCGGAACCGAGCGGATGACACCGCCCGCCATCAGGAAGCCGAAGGCATGGATCGGGTAGCTCGGGTTCGGCACCAGAATCACGTCGCCCGGCTCGGTGATGGCCTGGGCCATGTTGGCGAACCCCTCCTTGGAGCCGAGGGTGGCCACCACCTGCGTATCGGGATTGAGCTTCACGCCGAAGCGGCGCTCGTAATAGCCGGCCTGGGCGCGGCGCAGGCCGCCAATGCCCTTCGAGGCCGAATAGCGGTCGGTGCGCGGCTTGCCGACGGTCTCCACCAGCTTGTCGATGACGTGCTGGGGGGCCTGGAGGTCCGGATTGCCCATCCCGAGGTCGATGATGTCCGCTCCATTGGCGCGCGCGGCGGCCTTGATGCGGTTGACCTGCTCGAAGACGTAAGGCGGGAGGCGCTTAATCCGGTAAAAGTCAGGCATGGGTCTCGTCCTCGAGCGGAATCACATGATTCCGGTATAGGTTCTAAGGCGTTCTCTTGGAATTCGTCTTCTGACGCGTCTGCTGCGACGTGTTGGCCGGTAGCTTGACCGGCTCCGGGGGCGGCGTCTTGCCAAGTTCCGCGGCCGCGGCTCCCGCGGCCTCGTTCCGGGTGCGCAGGGCATCGAGTTCCGCCTCGGCCGCCTTGATCTCGTCAGCCGTGCGCGCCGCGGTCGGGCGTTCCACGGCCGGCGTTCCGATCGGCATGTATTCCAGGTCGGCCGGACGGGAGCGCGCGACGAAGTCCGGGGTCGCAGCCAACTGCGGACCGACCCCCACGGCGGTTGCCACATCCCGGACGGGATTGAAGCTGCCATTGCAGCCGGTAAGGCACACGGCGGCAAGCATCGTCAGGCCAACGACCGAGATGCGGTGGATCGAAAGGGGCTTCGTACGCATTGTGATACCTAAGACCTGCAACATGGCTCTGGCATATCCGACAGCTCGAACGCTAAGATGTCGGAAATGCGGCTTGCGAGCAATGCTGCTGCGATAGAGGGAGATCGCCTTATGGACAAGCCATACGGTGAAGAGAAGACTCAAGGCCCGGTCCCGGACTTCGAGGAACTCTCCCGCAATATGGCCCGCTTCATCGAGGGAGCCGGCGAGGCGGCGGCCGCCTACCTCAAGCCGGTCCAGGAAGGCCAGCGCCCAGCTGCAGGAGACGCTTCGGAGGCAGTCAAATCGCTCGGTCGGGTGGCCGAAGTCTGGATGAACGATCCGCAAAAGACCTTTGAGGCCCAGTCTCGCCTCGGAACCCAGTTCCTGTCTCTCTGGGCCTCGACCCTGAAACGTGCTCAGGGTGAGTTCACCGAGCCGGTGGCCGAGCCGGAGCCAAAGGACAACCGCTTCAAGGATCCTGAATGGTCCGAGAACCCGATCTTCGACTTCCTGAAGCAGGCCTATCTCATCTCCTCCCGCTGGGCAGAGGATCTCGTGGAGAATGCGGAAGGCCTCGACGAGCGCACCCGGCATAAAGCTCAGTTCTACCTCAAGCAGCTCTCCAGCGCGCTTTCACCCTCCAACTTTCTCCTGACCAACCCGGAGCTGATCCGCGAGACGCTGCGCGAGAACGGCGCCAATCTCGTACGTGGCATGACAATGCTGGCAGAGGATATCGAGGCCGGCGGCGGCGAACTGAAGATCCGGCAATCGGACCCGAGCAATTTCAAGGTCGGCGTGAACATCGCCACCACGCCCGGCAAGGTCATCTTCCGCAACGATCTGATTGAGCTGATCCAATACACGCCTGTCACGGAGAAAGTGCTCAAGCGGCCGCTGCTGATCGTGCCGCCCTGGATCAACAAGTTCTACATCCTCGATCTCAACCCGGAGAAGAGCTTCATCCGGTGGGCCGTCTCGCAGGGCCTGACCGTCTTCTGCATCTCCTGGGTCAATCCGGCGGAGCAGCATGCCGAAAAGGGCTTCGAGCATTACATGGTGGATGGCATCTTCGCCGCGCTGGACGCCATCGAAAAGGCGACGGGCGAGAAGAAGGTGACGGCCATCGGCTACTGCGTCGGGGGCACGCTGCTGGCCACCACCCTCGCCTATATGGCGGCCAAGCGCGACAAGCGGGTCGACAGCGCCACCTTCTTCACCGCCCAGGTGGATTTCACCCATGCGGGCGACCTGAAGGTCTTCGCCGGCGAGGAGGAGGTCCGCAGCCTCGAGGCCACCATGAAGAAGCGCGGGTATCTCGAAGGCTCGCGCATGGCCAATGCCTTCAACATGCTGCGGCCCAACGATCTGATCTGGCCCTACGTGGTCAATGTCTACATGAAAGGCCAAGCGCCCTTCCCGTTCGACCTGCTCTACTGGAATGCCGACTCGACGCGCATGCCGGCGGCGAACCACGCCTTCTACCTGCGCAACTGCTACCTCGAGAACAAGCTCGCCAAGGGCGAGATGGAGCTCGCCGGCGTGAAGCTCGATCTGAAGAAGGTGAAGGCGCCGATCTTCAATCTGGCGACGAAGGAAGATCACATCGCCCCTGCCCGCTCCGTATTCGTCGGCTCGAAGGCCTTCGGCGGGCCGGTCGATTACGTGCTTGCCGGCTCCGGGCATATCGCCGGTGTCGTCAATTCTCCCAACAAGCCGAAATACCAATTCTGGACGGGCGGTCCGGTCGAGGGAGAATTGGAAGATTGGATGAAGCAGGCGACAGAGACGTCAGGCTCCTGGTGGCCCTACTGGTTCGAGTGGATCAAGGCCCAGGCGCCTCGGATGGTAGCCGCGCGAGAGCCTGGAAGCGGCAAGCTGGAACCGCTCTGCGACGCGCCGGGAACCTACGTTCTGGCGAAATCCTGAAATTCCCATGAGGAACACGCCCGGTCGTCGTCATCTGCCGGGCACCGGCACCCTCCACGTCATGGCCGGGCATGTCCTGGCCATTCCGATTGTTCGTGGTTCAGCGCCTTTCCGATCGGGATCACCGGCACAAGGCCGGTGATGACGTGAGAGCGTGTCACGGGCTCCAGTGACGTTCGGGGGACGGGTTCCGGCCCCGCCGTCGGCGGGACGGGAACGTCAAAAAGAAAGGCCGGCAAATCTGCCGGCCTTTCTGCTGTCGGTTCTTGAAAGCTCAGTACTTGCGCACGAGCGGAACCGCCGGGATCGCGACCTTTGGGTCGTCCCAACGATAGCGCAGACTCGCCGAGACGATATCCACGCTCGAGTCCACATCGGCCAGGTAGGGGAGCCCTTCGAAGTCCTGATGTCCGGGGAGGATTCGGATATCCGTCTCCTTCGAGAAGATGTGAGTGTAGGCCACGTCGAACGACAGCCTGTCGTTCCACTGATAGCTCGCACCGACCGACGCCCAGATGCGATCGTTGTCAGGTAGGCGAGTGGAGCGGATTTCCGTATCGATCGGCGATTCCTCGTAAGCCACACCGGCGCGCAGGGTCCACTGATCGTTCAGCTTGTAGTCCGCACCGACGGAGTAGAAGAACCCGTCTTCGTAGTTGAGCGGAATATCGGTGACGGCAACGCCGCCAGGACCGATCACGAGAGGCGTCTTGAGAACGCTCCAGTTCGTCCACTCGAAGCCGGTATGAACCGTGATGGCCGGCGTAATCACCTGCGAAATGCCGATCGTCACTTGGTCGGGCGTCTTCAGCTTCGCGGTGATCGGAACCCGGGCGAAAGGACCGATGGAGCCGAAGGGAGCCGACAGGTCGCCCTCGAGTTCGTGCTCGACCTGCGAACGGTAGCCGATACCGATCGTCGTCCCGGCGAACGGGGTGATCGTCACACCGGCCGTGAAGCCGAAGCCGACGTCGTCACCGTCGAGGATCGCGCTCGGAGCGCCGGGCAACGTCGCAGAGGCCGCCGGAGCGCCCGGGAACGGCACCGCCCTCTTGAGGCGGATGTCGAAGTACTGCAGCGACGGACCGACCGCGAACGAGAACCAGTCGTTCACCTTGACGCCCAGGACCGGGTTCACGTTCACAGAGAAAATCCGAGACGAACGCGAATAGAGCTGGCCGGACCAGTTCTGGCGCGGATCGGTGACGAGGCCATAGGGCGAGGTGCTGGACAGACCGACCCAGAACATGTCGTTGATCTGGTAGGAGCTGTATCCTGCCGGAACGAGCGCGTCCTCGCCGATATCGCCCGAGCCGCCAAGCGCGAAGGTCGGAACGGAGGGCAGCGGGTTGATGTCGACCCGCGGGATGATCAGCGAGGCATGCCACTCGCTCTGCCAGCCGGGCGCCATCGTGATGACAGCCGGGTTCCAGAACATCGAGGACAAGTAGCCGGAGCCCGATGCGGCACCGGCGAAGGAGTAGCCCTGCGCCGTAGCGCTCTGCTCACGAAGCGCGAAGGCACCCGCCTGCGCGCCGCCCTGAGCGACGATGAGAGCGGCCAGGGAGACCGCCGTCAGCGACAAAGAACGAGAGAGAAGACCCATGGAGTTTTCCTGCCCTTGGTATTTTCTTGATACGGGAGAATCCCGTCATGAGTGCAATGTGCCAATGCTTAAATTTGGCCGCAATCTTTTCATGAGTCTCAAACAGCACGTTAAAATTTTCTAAAGGAAGCCTGCGATTACTGAATTATACTTCAGAATGCTTTGTTAATGTCGAGAAATTTGAAAGTACGGACGGATGGTTCACATGTAAACCGATGTATAGTCGGCCTTCATCTTGAATTCAGATACCTCCGACGGATGAGTGGAAATTTCACACTTTGTGCGCGCTCGTGGCAAACCAGCAACATATTTGCGTCTGGAACGTGCATTGTAGCGGAGCGCGTTCGCGCCAATTATGCCCATGCCGTAACAAGAGGAGCGCTTGATGAAGCTGGTGAGATTTGGGGATGCTGGACGGGAGAAACCGGGACTTATCGATTCCAGTGGGCAGATTCGCGATCTCTCGGGGCTCGTTTCCGATATTGCCGGAGCAACCCTGTCGACCGAGACCCTGGATCGCATCCGCAAGACCGATCCAGGCACCCTTCCCGTCGCCCCGTCAGGCCAGCGCCTGGGCGCCTGCGTGGGACAGGTGCGCAACTTCATCGCTATCGGACTGAACTACGCCGATCATGCTGCTGAGACGGGAGCACCGATTCCGGCAGAACCGATCGTGTTCAACAAAGCCCCGTCCTGCATCGTCGGACCCAACGACGACGTGATCATCCCGCGCGGGTCCCAGAAGACCGACTGGGAAGTGGAACTCGCCATCGTGATCGGCGAGCGGGCCTCCTATATCGGGGCGAACGAGGCGTTCGACTTCGTCGCCGGCTATTGCGTCTGCAATGACGTCTCCGAGCGTGAATACCAGTTGGAGCGCGGCGGCACCTGGACCAAGGGCAAGGGCTGCCCGACTTTCGGCCCGCTCGGCCCGTGGCTCGTCACCAAGGACGAGATCCCAGATCCGCAAAACCTCTCCATGTGGCTCGACGTGAATGGCGAGCGCGCGCAGAACGGTTCGACCAAGACCATGATCTTCAACGTGGCGCAGATCGTCTCTTACGTCTCGCACTTCATGATCCTGGAGCCCGGCGACGTGATCACCACCGGCACCCCGCCCGGCGTCGGCATGGGCATGAAGCCACAGCGCTTCCTCAAGGCCGGGGATGTGGTGTCGCTCGGGATCGAGGGCCTCGGCGAACAGCGTCAACGCTTCGTCGCCTTCGAGGGACATGCGGTGGATACCAGCAAGAGCTGGAAGGGGCATTAACGGCCGGAACGCAACGGCTTACGTCATGGCCGGCCTTGTGCCGGCCATCTCGACCGGAAGAGTGCCGCGCTTCTCATGGTCGGGATCACCGGCACAAGGCCGGTGATGACGTGGGAGGTGGCATCTCCCACCTGCGGCAGCCGGGGAACCGGGCTTATATCAATCCCAGCATGAGCTGAATGTTCTGCACGGCTGCGCCCGACGCGCCTTTGCCGAGATTGTCGAGCCTCGCCACCAGCACGGCATGGTTGTAGCTGTCGTGCTGGAAGACGAAGAGTTCCAGCCGATCGGTGTCGTTCAGGGCCTCCGGCTCGATCCGCTCGGTCTTCCTGCCGTCCCGGATGGTGGGCACGACGGTGACGAGGCCGCCGCCCTGATAGTGCTTCAGAAGCACCGCCTCGAGATCCGCCGCCCTCGGCTTGCCGGGCAGCAGGTCGAGGTGAAGCGGCACGCTCACCAACATGCCCTGCCGGAAATTGCCGACGGAAGGGATGAAGATCGGCCGCCGGGTCAGGCCGGTGTATTTCTGCAGTTCGGGCACGTGCTTGTGCTCGAAGCCGAGGCCGTAGAGCTCGAAGGAAGGCGCGGTGCCGGCCTCATAGGCCTCGATCATCGAGCGCCCGCCGCCGCTATAGCCGCTGACGGCGTTCACGCTGATCGGATAATCGGCCGGGATGAGGCCTGCGTCGATCAGGGGCCGGACAAGGGCGATCGCGCCGGTCGGGTAGCAGCCGGGATTGGCCACCCGCTCCGCCTCGGCGACCGCATCGCGCTGAGCAGGCTCAAGCTCGGCAAAGCCATAGACCCAGCCGGGGCTGACCCGGTACGCCGTGCTCGCATCGAGGATCTTCGGCTTCCCGCCGCTCAAGCCATCGACGAGGGAAACCGTCTCGCGGGCCGCATCGTCGTGCAGGCAGAGCACCACGAGATCGACATCGGCCAGGATCTCGCGTTTGGCCGCCGGATCCTTGCGGCGTGCAGGATCGATGCTGCGGATGGCGACACCGGACACGTCCGTGAGGCGCTCACGGATGCCAAGACCGGTCGTACCTGCCTCTCCGTCGATGAAGACGGTTTTGGTCTTCTGGTTGAGGCCTGCTGATCTGTCGAGCGTCGCGGTCATGGTCGGTCCAATCTGTCGTCGATGCTGGAGATAGGGCGAAACGCTTGCGCCCCACAAGGTTTCAGAAACAAAAAAGCCGCGCATCGGCGCGGCTTGCGGTCAGGCTTCGGACAGCCGTTATCGCGCTCGCGCCAAGGCAGCGTTCGATCGGCGTCGGAGGATCAGCGAGACGTTGTTCATGGAATTTGTATGGGGCAGGCGACCAATCCTGTCAACAAGCGCGACCGTTTCGTCGCGACACGCCTGCGACCCTTTTGGCGGGCAATGCCCCTCAAACGAAAAGGGCGGCCCTCGGGCCGCCCTTTCCGAAATGTCTGCCTGAAGAGGCTTTAGCGCTTCGAGAACTGGAAGCTGCGGCGGGCCTTCTTCCTGCCGTACTTCTTACGCTCGACGACACGCGGATCGCGGGTCAGGAAGCCTTCCTTCTTGAGCGGGCCGCGAAGCTCCGGCTCATAGTAGGTCAGCGCCTTGGCGAGGCCGTGACGGACCGCGCCGGCCTGGCCGGAGAGACCGCCACCGTCAACGTTGACGGTGATGTCGTACTGGCCTTCGCGCTGGGCGATCTGCAGCGGCTGAGCGAGGATCATACGCAGCACGGGACGGGCGAAGTAGACCTCGACCGTACGGCCGTTGATCACGATCTTGCCGGAGCCGGGCTTGATCCACACGCGGGCAACCGCGTCCTTGCGCTTGCCGGTGGCATAGGCGCGGCCGAGCGAGTCGAGCTTCTGGACGTGCTTCGGGGCTTCCGGAGCGGCGGCCTGGGCATTGGTGCCGAGATCGGCGAGAGACTGGAGGGTCGCCATGATTATGCTCTCACGTTCTTGCTGTTGAGGGCACCAACATCCAGCGTTTCCGGCTGCTGAGCCGTATGCGGATGCTCAGCGCCGCCATAGACGCGCAGGTTGCCCAGGATCTGACGGAAGAGCGGACCGCGGGGGAGCATGCGCTCCACAGCCTTCTCGACCACTCGCTCAGGGAAGCGGCCGTCGAGAATGAACTTGGCGGTGCGTTCCTTGATGCCGCCCGGATAACCGGTGTGGTGGTAGTACACCTTCTGCTCGCGCTTGCGGCCGGTGAACACCACTTTGTCGGCGTTGATGACGATGACATTGTCGCCGCAGTCGACGTGGGGCGTGTAGTTCGCCTTGTGCTTGCCACGCAGGCGCATGGCAACGACCGAAGCGAGGCGGCCCACAACGAGGCCCTTCGCGTCGATCACAACCCACTTCTTCTCGACATCGGCGGGCTTCAGCGAAGTCGTAGTCTTCATTGCGCTGTATCCCGTTGGAGCCAAATGGCTCAGGTTCTGAAACGACAAACCGCCGCGAGATGCGGCGGCGAGTGACAGCTGTTTAGTGACACGGGACCTGGAAGTCAACATTATTATCAGCCGCCGAAGATGCATAAAACCCTTATAAAACAAGCGCTAGCATACTTGTGGTATCATGGCACCGCAATAGCGGTATCTTAATACCGTACTGATTTTTGGTTCTGCGTGAATAGCCGCTATGCTTGCCCGTGACGGCATATCCCGTTCTGCCGATTCCGAGAGGCTCCCGATGACCGACGAACTAATCTTCTTCACCAATCCCATGTCCCGTGGCCGCATCGTCCGCTGGATGCTGGAGGAAACGGGCTGCGCCTATCGAACGGAAATCCTCGCCTTCGGCCCGGACATGAAGGCCCCCGGCTATCTGGCGGTCAATCCGATGGGAAAGGTGCCGGCGATCCTCCACAAGGGAAAGATCGTCACCGAGGGGGCCGCGGTCTGTGCCTATCTGGCCGATGCCTTTCCCGAGGCTGGCCTCGCTCCGCCGCCCCATGACAGAGCCGCCTATTACCGCTGGATGTTCTTTGCGGCCGGCCCGGTGGAAGCGGCTTTGAGCAACAAGGCTTTCGGCTTCGAGGTGCCGGCCGACCGGCAGCGGGCCATCGGCTACGGCAGCATCGAGAATGTCGTCGACACCCTGGACTATGCCGTCACCCAATCCGAATACATCGCAGGCGACCGCTTCAGTGCGGCCGACATCTATGTCGGCTCGCAGATCGGCTGGGGCATGATGTTCGGCACGCTGGAGAAGCGGCCCGCCTTCGAGGCCTATTGGCAGCGGATCAGCACGCGTCCCGCTGCCCTTCGGGCAAGGGAAATCGACGATGCTCTCGTGCCCCCGAAGGCCTGAGCGTCGCCGCGTTCAACGCCGATCCGGGATCGAATAGGTCCCGGTCGCATGGCAGACCATGTCGGGGTTGCCTTCGGAATAAATCGACACGTCGCCGACCGCGAGCCGCTTGCCCAGTTTGAGCAGGCGGCAATCGGCGATGAGGGCGCGGGGCTCGGGTTTCCTGAGGAAATTGAAGTTGAGGCTCGTGGTGACGGCGAGCGCCACGGGGCCGATATGAGCGAGAATCGCGGCGTAGAGCGCGAGGTCCGCGAGCGCCATCATGGCCGGGCCCGAGATCGTGCCGCCCGGGCGCAGGTGGCGCTCGTGGTATTCCATGCGCATCCGGGCCGAAAGAGGCCCGATCCCGTCCACGAAATAGCTGCGCCCGCCCGCATGCATCTGCGGAAATTCCTGGTCGAGGAAGGCCGCGAGGTCGTCTCGGGTCATGATCGGATGGTGAGATGACATTAATATGCGATGCTCATTGAACTGCCCTGCCCTATCCCATACGTTCCGCCCATGAGCCACGACAATTACCCGAACGAATATATCCGCGGCATCCTCAACAGCGTGAAGACCATCGCGCTGGTCGGCACGTCGTCAAACCCGGCGCGTCCGAGCTGGATCGTCACCAAGTACCTGCTGGAGCGAGGCTACGACGTGATTCCGATCAATCCGGGACTGGCCGGCGGCGAGCTTCTCGGCAAGCCCGTCTATGCCTCCTTGAAGGACGTGCCCTTCCCTATCGACATGGTCGAGATCTTCCGCAACTCGGAAGCCGCCGGCCCGCTCACCGACGAAGCCTTGGCCCTCGATCCGTTGCCCAAGGTTCTCTGGATGCAGCTCTCCGTTCGCAACGACGAAGCCGCCGCCAAGGCCGAGGCCAAGGGCCTGAAGGTCGTCATGGACCGCTGCCCAAAGATCGAGTTCGGACGCCTCTCCGGCGAGATTTCCTGGCAGGGCGTGAACTCACGGATGCTGAGCTCCAAAAAGCCGGTTCTTTCCGGCAAGGGCTTCCAGAAGCTCAGCCTCAACCGGCCTTGAGGGAAATCCGTAACGCGGAGGGTGTGAGTGGTTTCCCATCCTCTCGGCTGCATGTCCATGCGGGAGTGGCTCGATCCTTGGTCGCACTCTCCCCGACCCGTATCCGCCTTCGTCATCGCCGGGCTTGCCCCGGCCATCCCGACGCTGTGAGGCGCGGTCGCTTCAGACCATCGGGATCATTGCCCTGGACACCCTCTCCCGTATGGCCGGCCCTGGTATCGATACGGGGATCGGTCCCGGCCATCCGCTTTCAGATCCATCGCCCTCATCCTAAGGAACAGCCGTGAGGCTGCGTCTCGAAGGAGTGTCCGGAGAGCACTGAACTCCTCCTTCGAGACGCCGCTTGCAGCGGCTCCTCAGGATGAGGGTGAGCGAGACGATCGAGACCACGGCCCTCGACACCCACTGCCGTCATGGCCGGGCCTGTCCCGGCCATCCCGATCCGGAAAAGCTCAGCTCTTCGATCTATCGAGATCACCGGCACAGGGCCGGTGATGACGCCGGAGAATATCAGGGCCGAACGGAGTCCACCGATTCACGCCGTCAGTCTTAAGGCCCTCATTCTGCGGAGAATGGTCTAAGCAATCCGTCTCGAAGGGCGTAGGAGAGCACAGAATAGAAGCCGGTCTTTCGGCATGAGGGTGGAGCGAGAGAAGACGGCTCCACCCGCACAGGGCCGCGGTCGACACTGGGGCTGCCCAACACGCTCCTTGACGGACGAACAATACGTTCTTTAAATAGAACGCATCCATTTCCTAGAGGAACGCCCCGATCATGACCGACCGTCTGCCAGGCTTCAACACGCTCGCCATTCACGCCGGAGCGGCTCCTGATGCTGCGACTGGTGCCCGTGCGACGCCGATCTATCAGACCACGTCCTTCGTGTTCGACGACGTGGACCATGCGGCTTCGCTCTTCGGCCTGCAGGCGTTCGGCAACATCTATTCCCGCATCGGCAACCCGACCTGCTCCGTCCTCGAGGAGCGCGTCGCGGCCCTGGAAGGCGGCACCGCGGCGCTGGCCGTCGCCTCGGGTCACGCGGCGCAATTCCTGGTGTTCCACACGCTGCTCCAGCCCGGCGACGAGTTCGTCGCGGCCAAGAAGCTCTATGGCGGCTCGATCAACCAGTTCAACCACGCCTACAAGAACTTCGCCTGGAACGTGGTCTGGGCCGATTCGGACGATCCGTCGTCCTTCGAGGCGGCCATCACCCCGAAGACCAAGGCGATCTTCGTCGAGTCCATCGCCAACCCGGGCGGCGTGATCGTCGATCTCCAGGCGATCGCGGCCATCGCCAAGAAGCACCGCATCCCCTTCATCGTCGACAACACGATGGCCTCGCCCTACCTGATCCGCCCCTTCGAGCACGGCGCGGACATCATCGTCCATTCGGCCACCAAGTTCCTCGGCGGCCATGGCAACTCGATCGGCGGCGTGATCGTCGATGGCGGTTCGTTCAACTTCGCCGGCGACGACCGCTATCCCATGCTGTCCAAGCCGCGTCCGGAATATGCCGGCATGGTGCTCGGTGAAACCTTCGGCAATTTCGGCTTCGCCATCGCCTGCCGCGTTCTCGGACTGCGGGACCTCGGCCCGGCGCTGTCGCCGTTCAACGCCTTCCTGATCCTCAACGGCATCGAGACCCTGCCGCTGCGCATGCAGCGCCACTCGGATAACGCCCTCACGGTCGCCGAGCATCTGGAGGGCCACAGCAAGATCTCCTGGGTCAGCTATCCAGGCCTGCGTTCGGACCGCTACCATAACCTCGCCAAGCAGTACTGCCCCAAGGGCGCCGGCGCGGTGTTCACCTTCGGCCTCAAGGGCGGCTATGAGGCCGGCGTGAAGCTGGTCTCGAATCTCAAGCTGTTTTCGCATCTGGCCAATATCGGCGACACGCGCTCCCTGGTGATCCACCCGGCCTCGACCACTCACCGCCAGCTCACCGATGAGCAGAAGACGCAGGCGGGAGCTGGGCCGGAGGTGGTGCGTCTCTCCATCGGCCTCGAGGACACGCAGGATTTGATCGACGACCTCAACCAGGCTCTTGACGCTGCGTAATCTCCATTCTCCCTTTCAAAGCCTCACCTCGTCATGGCCGTCCCCGGACTTGATCCGGGGATCAGTCCCGGCCATCCCGATGATGTGAAGCGTCACGCCTCTCGGATCGGGATCACCGGCACAAGGCCGGTGATGACGGACGGGGAAGAGTCGTCCTACGATGATTTGGCAAACAAAAAGGGCGGCCCGAGAGCCGCCCTTTTTGTTGAGATGAAACTCGCCACTCACGCAGCGCGAGAAGTGCCGGCTTTCTTGTAGGTGTTGTGGATCGTGTTGAGCGAACGCTCGAGGGCCGTCCAGAGGCGGCCGATTTCATCGGCTCCTTGGGAACCCGCATCGTATTCCCGTGCGCCCTCACCCGTTGCGAGGGAGAGCGTGAGTTCAGGGCGATGCGTGATCTGGCCGGCCCAGACCGGAACCTGGAGCGCATTCAGGGCGCCGCGCGCATCGGCGACCACATGAGCCTCGGTATCTCCGTGCTTGGCCGGAGCGGCATTGATCACCGCGGCGTAAGGCTTGCGATGTTCGCGAGCGAGGGCGACCGTATCCTGCAGGGCGGCAATGTCGAACAGGCTCGCGCGCGCGGGAATGATCACGAGGGTGGCCTGCTTGATCGCTTCGGCGACGATCGAAGACTTGTTCGGCGGCGTATCGACGAGAACCCACTCGTAACCTTCGCGTTTCGCCTCCCTGAGGGCCTCGGCGATGTTGCGCACATTGTGCTTGAGGCCCAGGTATTCCTGATTGCGGATCTTGTGCCAGAGCGACAAGGAGCCCTGCGGATCGTTGTCGATCAGCAATGTGGGGCGCGAAGGGTTGGCGATATAACTCGCGAGGTGAGCAGCAAGCGTGCTCTTACCCGAGCCGCCTTTCCGCGAAGCAAAGACCAGCACATTCATGCCTGACTCCTCATAAGCCTGTTCCTACAGCCCTGAACCTAGGGGTTAAGCCTATCTTAATATTGTTCACCTGTAGCAGAGCAAGTACTAATTTCCTAATTCCTGCCGTATTCCCACTACGATTTTTCTCGCTCGTTGACTTCGATTGCTCAATCCGGAGCGATTTATCAGCATCAGGCTGGATTTGCGCAGCTTCATGAACGTAGTCGCCATGTTTCCGACCTGAGTCGAGAAACGTCTCTTCAGAAAGCCGAGTCTTAGAAAAACCGTGAGGGACAGGGCCGGCCGGAATTATGAAGTCAGTTCAAAGATCGATTTTCCTTACTCGACCCGCCGTTCAAGCTTTGCGATGGATCGATGTCCCGAAGCTTGCCATGAATTCCTAAGCTGAAACACGTTTTCAGAGTCGGAACCACCCTCCTGCTTGGCCGTTAAGCTCCAGACTTCAACAGTCTAGGAGCTGACAAATGTCTAAGAAAATCTTGTTTGCAGGCGCTGTTCTTGTGGCCCTCGCGCCCGTTGGCGCCTTCGCTCAGTCCGGCGGCGCCGCTGCCGGTGCAACCACCGGCGCCGTAGGTGGCGCCATCGTTGGCGGTCCGATCGGCGCGGCCGTCGGCGGCGTGACGGGCGCGATCGTGGGCGGACTCGCCGATCAGCAGCAGCCGCGTTTCCGCCAGTATGTGGTGACGCAGGGCGTTCCGTCCTACCGCTACACGGAAGAGGTTCGCGTCGGCGCGACTCTCCCGGCTTCCGGCGTGCAGTACTATGAAGTTCCGGCCGAGTATGGCGTGAGCAACTACCGCTACACCGTCGTGAACGACACTCCGGTTCTGGTCGAGCCCGGCACCCGCCGCATCGTCCAGATCGTCCGCTAAGCTACGGCGGAGACGAGTTTGGGGCGGCCTCGACGGCCGCCCTTTTCTTATGTCAGATCGTGCTCACGCGGGCATGGACGACCGCCATGGCGAGCACGGCCATGGCAAACACCTGATGCGCCAATCCGGCCCATAGCGGCACCGCGAGCAGAAGAGTCACGATCCCGAGAGCCATCTGCGCCAGCGCCAAACCGGCCATGCCCGTCGCGCGACCGGCGGTCCTGGAAGACTTGGCCTGCCGGTGGATGGTCCAGGCATGCCACACGGCAAAAGCCACGATGGCATAGGCCACGAGGCGGTGGTTGAACTGAACCAGGATGACGTTGTCGACGAAATTCTCGATCCAGGGCCTGACCACGAACAGGGCCGAGGCCGGTGGAACGAGAGCGCCATCCATCAACGGCCAGGTGTTATAGGTCAGGCCGGCCTTCGACCCGGCCACGAGACCGCCAAGCGCGATCTGGAACAGGATCAGGCCAACGAGAATACGGGGTGCATAACCTGCCGGTGCCTCTTGCCGCACGGCGTCGGAACGATCCTTCAGACCCGCTGCCACCCAAACGAGGCAAGCCAGAATGATGCTGGCCACCGTCAGGTGCAAGGCCAGCTTGATCGGCGCAACGGCGGTCATGCCCGGCTCGAGGCCGGATGCCACCATGATCCAGCCAATGGCGCCCTGAAGGCCTCCCAGGGCTCCGATGCCGAGAACGGTCAGTGCCAGCCTGCCTTTGATCACTCCCCTCGCCCAGAACCAGACCAGGGGCAGAAAAAAGACAAGGCCGATCAAACGGCCGAGCTGCCGGTGCCCCCACTCCCAGGCGTAGATGAATTTGAACTCCGACAGGGTCATGCCCTTGTTGACGAGTTCATACTGCGAAATCTGCCGGTATTTCTCGAACTCCGCCATCCAGGCCTGCTCGGTCAGCGGCGGAATGGCGCCGGTGACAGGCTTCCATTCCGTGATCGAGAGACCGGAGCCGGTCAGGCGCGTGGCACCGCCGACCGCAACCATCAGGACAACCAGGGCAGCGAGGCAGTAGATCCAGGTACGAACGGCCGACAGGGATCGGCTTTGAGGCACGCGCGCCAAAGACACGCCCTCGGTGGAGGCTGCGACAGCCATGCTCACTCTCATTGTCGATTAAGGCTTGAACCCAGGATACGGACGTCACATAGAGGCTATGCGTCCAGGAGGCAATTCATGCCGGTGACGCACCGTTACGGCGCGATGGTGATAATTCAAGGATTTCGGCCATGGGCATTCGCTTCCGCAAGCTGATCGGCACAGTGGTGATGCTCGCCTTCATCATCTTCTATGCGCTGTTCGCGATGGCGATCGCCGAAGGCCGGATTACCCAGGCGCCGAAGCTGGTTCAGACCCTCGCCTATATCGTGCTCGGCCTGATCTGGATCGTCCCGCTCATGCCACTCGTCCGCTGGATGGCGAAGCTGGACAAGTCCTAGAGTACCGCGCGGAACCTGAGGTCCGCGTCAGCGAAAAGCGGACCGGGTTTGCCGTATCAGATGATCGGCATGTTGAGGAACTGGGCATTCGCCAAGTCCCAAAGGTGGCGGCGACTTTTGAGCCCAGTGCTCTAGTGTTCTGTCACTGACGAGTGATTCCGAAATCCGATCCGACGTGCGATCCTGCTCGGATGGGCAAGATCGAACGCATTGAGGTTCCCGCCGCTGATCGAGATCGCTTGGAGAGCTTGGTCGGTGACCGCAACACATCCCAGAAGGTCGTCTGGCGGGCTCGGATTGTTCTGCTGGCTGGTGAG
>NZ_VOSK01000126.1 GCF_009296175.1 Microvirga tunisiensis
CCCAACAGCTCCAGCACCAACCGCTTCAGATCGGCGTTCGACAGGCCATCAAGATCCGGGGCCGGTGACATGCAGGGGATTGAATCAGAATTGTCGCTGCGCCGGAACCCCGACCCGCCAGCTCAGCCCGGACTTTTGCCAATGTTACCCTGAGGAGGGCTCAGGCCCCCGCGTCGAACACCAGTCCGGCGGCCTCGATCCCGCTGGCCGCGGCGATTTCGTCGTTGTCGGACGTGTCGCCTGAGACGCCCACCGACCCCAGGATTGCGCCCTGTCCATCCTTGATCAGGACGCCGCCCGGAACCGGCACGAGCTGCCCGCCGACCGCATGAGTGGCCGAGGCCACGAAGTACGGCCGATCCACTGCCATCTTGTGAAGAGCCCGCGAGCCGACTCCGAGGGCCAGGGCGCCGTAGGCTTTGCCCATCGCGATCTCGGCCCGCTTCAGGCTGGTGCCGTCCTCCGACAGGAGTGCCTTGAGGGCGCCCCTTGCATCGTAGACGACGACGGAAAGCGGCTTGAAGGATTTTTCCCGTGCGGTCTTGAGGGTGGCTGTGGCGATTTTCTGGGCCGTTTCCAGGGTGAGTTCGGTCACTCGGTTACTCCATTGGTTATGGTTGTCGGTGGCGCGTGCACAGGGTCAGCGAGTGGCCGTTTCTTTGGCCGCCAGCCAGGTTGCCACGGCCTTGCGCTCGTCCAGGGTCATCTCGGTGATGTTGTTGGGCGGCATGGCGTGGGTCAGCACGCTCTGGATACGGATGATCTCCGCATGGCGGGCGATCTCCTCCGGTGTGTCGAGGCGAACGCCCTTCGGGGCGGTGGTAATGCCCTCCCAGACCGGCTCGCCCGCATGGCACATGGAGCAGCGGGACTGGATCGCGAGCACGGCCTCGTCGAAGGATGCCATAACGGCGGCAGGCGCCCCGTCCGCAGGAGCCGCGGCCAGATTGGCGTTCCCGGGCTTGCCGAGAATGGAGAGCCAGATCGCGAGCGCGACGGAGGCTGCGGCGACGCCCCAGGTCCACCAGGGCGATCCCTTGCCCGCGTGCTGCGAATTGAAGAAGTGCCGGACCACGGCGCCTGCAATGACGATCAGCCCGATGATGGCGACCGCATAGCGCGACGACCACGCCAGCGGGTAATGGTTCGACAGCATCAGGAAGATGACGGGAAGCGTCAGATAATTGTTGTGTGTCGAGCGCAGCTTGGCTTCCTTGCCGAGCTTTGGGTCGGGCGAGCGGCCCGCCAGGAGTTCGGCGACCACCTTCTTCTGGTTCGGGATGATGATGAAGAAGACACTCGCCGACATCCAGGTGGCGATCATCGCGCCCGTATGGAGAAAGGCGGCGCGGCCGTTGAAGACCTGGGTAAAGGCGAAAGCAGCCAGCAGGATATAGACGAAGAGTACGACGCCGAGGACGATGCCGTTCTTGCCCAGCGGCGAGCGACAGAGCCCTTCATACACGAACCAGCTCACCACGATGCCGCCGATGCCGATGGCGGGCGCTTGCCAGAACTCCAGGGCGCGGACAGCCGGATCGATGGTGTAGAGGTCGGCGTGAAGATAATAGACCCAGACGATGAGGAAGAAGCCGCTGATCCAGGTGGAATAGCTCTCCCATTTGAACCAGGTCAGTTCCTTGGGCAGTTCGGGCGGCGCGACGAGATACTTGCGCATGTTGTAGAACCCGCCGCCGTGAACCTGCCACGCCTCGCCGCCGACGCCTTCGGGCAGCCCCTCCCGCTTCTTCAGGCTGAGATCCAGATGGATGAAATAGAAGGACGAGCCGATCCAGGCGATCGCGGTAATCACATGGATCCAGCGGATGATCTGGCTGATCCATTCGGAAATTTGCGGGTCGAGCATGCAGCCACTTGGTCAGATAGAGACATCACAGCCTAGGGCCCGGCCCCCCTTGGCGGAAGGCCCATTCTGCCGATTTTTCAACAGGATCCCTGTCGCGTAAGCCCAAGACTTGTGCAACTAGACTTATGGATGCGCTTGACGGCGGAACTCGGTCCCGAAAGATTCCAACCGCCGAAGGACGCGACACCGACTGCGAGGCCTTATGGGACGCCTGTCCACCCACGTTCTGGATACCGTGAACGGCAAGCCCGCACACGGGGTCGCCATCGAGCTTTTCGCCATCGAAGGCGAGCAGCGCCGTTCAATCGTGCGAACGACAACCAATGCCGATGGTCGCACGGATGCGCCTCTGATGATCGGCGATGCGTTCCGCACAGGAACCTATGAGCTCGTCTTCGCGGTCGGGGGCTATTTCAAATCGCTCGGCACCGCGACGGCAGATCCGCCGTTTCTGGATGTCGTACCGGTCCGCTTCACCATCGCGGATCCCGACGGTCATTATCACGTTCCGCTCCTCGTCTCGCCCTGGAGCTACTCCACCTATCGAGGAAGCTGACCTTGCCTGAGACCTCCTATCCCCGCGACCTCGTCGGCTACGGCCGCAACCCGCCGCATCCGCGCTGGCCGAACGGGGCCCGGATCTGCGTCCAGTTCGTGATCAACTACGAAGAGGGGGGCGAGAACAACATCCTCCACGGCGACCGGGCCTCCGAGGCGTTCCTGTCGGAGATCGTGGGGGCGCAGCCCTGGCTCGGCCAGCGGCACATGAGCATGGAGTCGATCTACGAATACGGCTCCCGCGCCGGCTTCTGGCGCCTGTGGCGGATGTTCACCGAGCGCAACCTGCCCGTGACCGTCTATGGTGTCGCCACGGCCCTCAGGCGCAACCCGGAAGCGGTGGCCGCCATGAAGGAGGCCAATTGGGAGATCGCGAGCCACGGGCTCAAGTGGATCGACTACCGGGACTTCTCCGTCGAGGAGGAGCGGGCGCACATGAAGGAGGCGATCCGCATCCATACCGAGGTGACGGGCGAGCGGCCCCTAGGCTGGTATACGGGCCGCACCTCGGAGCACACGAACCGCCTCGTGGCGGAGGAGGGCGGCTTTCTCTACAGCGCCGATTCCTACGCGGACGATCTGCCGTATTGGGAACAGCATGGCGACCGGCAGCAGCTGATCGTGCCCTATACGCTGGATGCCAACGACATGCGCTTTGCGACCCCACAGGGCTTCAATTCGGGCGACCAGTTCTTCGCCTATCTCAAGGACAGCTTCGACACGCTGTACGCAGAAGGCGAAACTTCGCCGAAGATGATGTCGGTCGGCCTCCATTGCCGCCTCGCCGGCCGCCCCGGACGCGCCGCGGCTCTGGCCCGGTTCCTGGATTACATCGGTTCCCATGAGAATGTCTGGGTGGCACGGCGCATCGACATCGCCCACCATTGGATTCGCCATCATCATCCGGCGGATTTGAAGCCCAGCCGCATGGATCGGATGATATTCGTCGAGCTCTTTGGCGACATCTTCGAGCATTCGCCCTGGATCGCAGAGCGCACATATGACGCCGGGCTGACCACGGGGCAGGATACGACGGAGGGGCTTCATGCCGCCATGGTCAACGCGCTCTCGGAAGCAACCCGCGAGCAGAAGCTGGCGCTGATCAACGCCCATCCCGATCTCGCCGGACGCCTGAAGCTTGCCGATCTGACAGTCGATTCCCGCGGCGAGCAATCCTCCGCCGGGCTCGACAGCCTAACGTCGGAGGAGCGTGACCGCTTCCTGAAGCTCAACGATGCCTACCGGCAGAAATTCGGATTTCCCTTCATAATGGCGGTGAAGGGTCGCTCCAAGGACGAGATCCTCGCCGCCTTCGAGGAGCGGCTGGAGCATGAGACGGATCAGGAATTCGAAACCGCCCTCGTGCAAATCGAGTTGATCGCCCTGCTCAGGCTCAAGGATCGCCTGCCGTCGCTGGCCGATGTCTTTTCGAGCTTGGCCTGAGCGGAACCCTTGAGATGCCCACGCGTCTTCCTCCCAGCTTGGCCGTCGTGAGCCAGGCAGGCGGAGGACGATATGGGTCTGTTCAAATTCATCAAGGAAGCCGGTGCCAAGATCTTCGGCGGCAGCGCCGCCGCCGCGACTCCGGAGAAGCTGCAGCAGGAAGTTCAGGGCCACGGGTTCGATGCCACCAAGCTCGGAATCCAGGTGGAAGGCGACAAGGTGAAACTGTCGGGGCAAGCCACCAACCAGGAAGAGGCCGAGAAGATCATCCTTTCCCTCGGCAATACCTATGGCGTCGCCGAGGTCGATACGAGCGAGCTGCAGGTTCAGCAGCCCTCCGCCGTCTCGACCATGTATACGGTCCAGAAGGGTGACACCCTCTGGGAGATTGCCGAGAAGCATTATGGGAAGGGCAAAGGCGCGAAGTACACGGAAATCGTCAAAGCTAATTCCCCACCGGTCAAGGATCCTGACATGATCCAGCCGGGCTGGGTACTGCGGATTCCGCCTCTCGCCTGAACCGCGACAAGATTGCACTCCTCCCTGGTAAGCCGGTATGAGTGACCCGTCGCAGGGAGGAATTTTCATGAGTGAAGCGCCAAGAGTTATCGATCTCGACCGCGAGGCCATCAAGCAGGGGCTTCGTGAAGGCTCCTTCGTGCTGGTCGATGTCCGCGAACCGCATGAATTCGCCGCCGGACATATCCCGGGAGCCGTCTCGCATCCGCTCTCGTCCTTCGATCCGACCGCTCTGCCCGAGGACAAGCGAATCGTCTTTTCCTGTGCGGCGGGCGTCCGGTCGGTCCGGGCCATCGAAGTCGCGCAAGCGGCGGGCCGCGACATCCGCGAGCACTACAAGGGCGGCTTCAAGGATTGGGCCGCATCGGGCGAGCCTGTGGAATAAGGCGGATCCATCGGGCACCTCACATAGATGTGTTCTAAAGTGCAGTGCTCAAGCTTGAAGAGATATGCGCTAATGCCGGCCCGCTGACCCTGGTTCATTGGAAGACCCTCGGTCGCGCCCATGAGGGAAAGAACATATGAAGCGTACTATTTTCGTCGCCAGCCTTTTGGCGATTGGAGTGACGGCGGCCATCGCCCAGAGCAATGTCGTCGAGCAGCGTCAAGGCCTCATGAAGGAGATGGCTGCCCAGACACGGCCGATAGGCGCCATGATGCGTGGCCAGGAGCCGTTTGATCTCGCCAAGGTCCAGGCTGGATTGAAGGTGTTTGCGGAGAATCCCACGAAGTTCGTGGCTCTCTTCCCGGAAAATTCCAAGGACGCGCCGAAGACCGAGGCCTTGCCGACGATTTGGGAGAACAAGGCCAAGTTCGATTCCTATGGAACGAAGATGAGCCAGGACGCCCAGACGGCCATGACCACGATCAAGGACGAAGCGTCGTTCAAGTCGGAAATGTCGAAGGTGCTCCAGAACTGCGGCGTCTGCCACAACGAGTTCCGGAAGAAGAGTTCATAAGTCTTCTCAGGTTCATCGCGAGCGGCCCTTCCGGCCGCTCGTTTCGTTTTGGAGAGAGGGATGCGCAAGACAATCGTGGGTCTTCTGGTTCTGGCACTTGTTGGAGCGCTGGGCTTCTGGGGGCTGACCTCACCAGCGGCCTATGCCCTCATCCGCGGCAATGATCCGGTCTCTCCGACACCGCCTGCCGGTTCGATGCGCCAACCCAACCTGGAGAACGGCCGCACCCTGTTCTTCGCCGGAGGCTGCACCTCCTGCCACGCCGTGCCCAGTCAGGCCGACAAGCTGCGGCTCGGCGGCGGGTATGCGCTGAAATCGCCCTTCGGCACTTTCCACATTCCGAACATCTCGCCCCACAAGCAGGACGGCATCGGCTCCTGGAGCACGGCGGATTTCGTTCGCGCCATGCGCGAAGGCGTCTCTCCCGACGGACGCCACTATTATCCAGCCTTTCCTTATCCGAGCTATCAGCGGATGAACCCGGAGGATCTCGCAGATCTCTTCGCCTTCATCATGACGCTCGCGCCCGTCGAAGGGCGCGCTCCGGATCATGAGCTGCCTTTCCCCTATAACCTCCGCCGCGGTCTCGGTCTGTGGAAGCTTGCCTTCCTGGACGGGCAGGTCTTCCGGCCGGATGCGTCCAAATCGACGAGCTGGAACCGGGGAGCCTATCTGGTGAACGGGCCGGGGCACTGCGCCGAGTGCCACAGCGAGCGCAATGCTGCGGGTGCCATCATCGAGGATCGGCGCTTCGCCGGCGGACCCGATCCGGAGGGCCGGGGGACCGTTCCCAACATCACCCCTCATCCGAGCGGGATCGGAGGCTGGACGGCGGATGATCTCACGACCCTGCTGAAGACCGGCGAGACGCCGAATTTCGACACGGTCGGCGGGCCGATGGGAGCCGTGGTGGCCAATACGGCCCAGCTCCCCGATGCGGACCGTCAGGCCATGGCGGAATACCTGCTGTCCCTGCCGCCGAGGCAGGGCTTCAAGAAGCCTGAATAAAGAGGGCCCGAGCTTTGGGCGCTCAATCTCCCAAGAGAATTTTCCCCTCCTTCGTCATCACCAGCCTTGTGCCGGTGATCCCGATTGAATGAGGCGGATCGTTTCACAGGATCGGGATGGCCGGGACAGGCCCGGTGATGACGGGGAGGCTGTTACAGGCCCGGCCCGTTTCTCAGGACGAACGCTATGTACGAGATCCTGGCTGGAGGATCTCAATCCATCACGGCGGCCTTCAGGATGCAGACCATGGTGGCGCGGCCAGGGGCATTGCCGATACAGCGCACCGAATGGGGACGGTCGCAGCGGTAGCGCAGGCTTTCCCCAGCCTTCGCCTGCTGGGTCACGCCGCCGACCTCGACCTCAAACTCTCCGTCCAGGACGGACAGGCACTCCACGGAGCCGCGCTGATGGCTGTCGGAGTCGAGTACGCCACCGGGCTCGGACTGCACGTCGTACCATTGCAGCCACTCGATGGTCTTGAGCCAGCCGATGATGGCTAGGCGCATCTTGCCGTCCTCGGAGACGAGGATCGGGGTATCGGCCTTGGAGGACTTCTCGATGAAGGGCTCCTCGTCCCCGGAGGCGAGAACCCGCTCGATCGAGACGTCGAGGGCCTGGCTCAGCCGCCAGATGGTGGCAAGCGTCGGGTTGGTCTCGTTGCGTTCGATCTGGCTGATGATGGACTTCGCGACTCCGGATTGTTCAGCCAGCTCGGACAGGGACAGGTTGTAGGCCTTGCGCAGCCGCTGGATCGTCTTGCCCATGTTGCCGGACAGAACCTGTGCGCCCGACTCCAGGTCCCGGCTCCGCTCTTTGCCCTCGACACCCATGACTGCCTCTGTTCTGAAAAAGAGAACGTTCGTTCCTCAAAACGGTTGTGGGGTAATCGACGGAACGGGTCAAGCACCGGAGCGGTCGCGACGGTTCTTTTCGGTTCAGACACCGGGCCTTTGGGGGATAGCCTGAAGCTCCTTGGTCCGCAGAAGCCCGAGTTTATGCTCGCGCCAGACGATGAAAAGACCCGTCGCAGCGACGATGATCGCACCGATCAGCACGGTGACCGTAGGCAGGTCGTCGAACATGAACCAGCCGAACAGAAGCGCCCAGATCATGGTGGTGTACTCGAACGGCGCGATTACCGAGGTGTCTGCGAAGCGGTAGGATTGCGTGACCAGAATCTGCCCGACACCGCCCAGGATGCCGATGAGAATGAACAGGGCGAAGTCCATCGAATCCGGCATGCGCCAACCCAGGGCGATGGTGCAGAGCGACAGGCCGGATGCCATGATGAAGAAGTAGAACACGATGGCGCCGGTCTTCTCGGTTTGGGTCAGGCGCCGAACCTGGATCATGGCGCCAGCCGAGCAGAAGGCTCCGGCGAAGGCCAGCATCGCACCAAGGGTCGGTCCAGCGGTCAGGTCTCCGCCGAAGGTGCCGACCTTCAGGTAGGGCGACAGCATGATCAGGACGCCGACGAACCCGATGCCGACCGCTGTCCACCGATAGGCGCGCACCGTCTCCTTGAGGAGGAGCGCCGCCAGGATCACGGCAATCAGGGGCGAGGCATAGCCGATGGCGATGGCGTCGTGGAGGGGGAGATAGGAGAGGGCGGCAAAGCCGAGATACATCGCGCCCGTGCCGATGAACCCCCGCTTGAAGTGTCCGACGACGTTTTTCGTCCGCACGGCATTGATGAGGTCGCCCTCCCATTTCAGCCACAGCAGCAGCGGCAACAGCGCAAAAGCCGAGCGGAAGAAGACGATCTCTCCGACAGGATAGCGGGCGGCGAGCGTCTTGAGGGTCGCCGACATCATCGTGAAGACGACGGCGGAGATGACTTTGAGGGAGATCCCCAGAAGAGGTTTCACAGGTGGCGGGTTTTCACGGATGGCGTCGCTTTGATGCTGCAACCAACCACGGACGAGCCGCGTCGTGAACCCCCAATCGAAGCGAAAGCCCCTGCGTCCGACGCATGGGGTCAGGATCGGGCTGTTCTTGAGCGCTTGATGTGGGACCGTATGGAGCCCAGTGCCGTCAGCATGAGCCATGCAGATTGCGTGACGAAGGATGCCAAATTGAAGTCGAAGAACAACGAGTAAAGGATCAGTATTGCGCCCAACGCATTGAGAAGCGCGTAACGATTGTCCTCTACTTTCAGCGCGCCCAGTTGCAATAGCCCGTAGGCCGATAAATAGGCCGCAACACCAAACAGCCCAATAACGTCAGGTCCGTTCATCGACGATCTCCGCCCCGATCCGAAGCGAAGGCTCTAGGGCAAATCGATCCGTCTTGGAATCCGACTTTTTGGCTGACCCGAGAAGGAAGCTGGGAACAGGACAAAAGGACGGACGAGCCTTCCGGGACTGATATCCTCTCCCTGTCCTGCGACCGCCTTCGTCATGCTCTCCTTTGTCCTGCTCCCCCGTCATGGCCTTCCCGGACTTGATCCCGGGATCAGTCCCGGCCATCCCGCTTCCAGACCCATCGCCCTCATCCTGAGGAGCAGCCGTGAGGCTGCGTCTCGAAGGAGGGTCCGGAAGAGCCCTGAACTCCTCCTTCGAGACGCCGCTTGCAGCGGCTCCTCAGGATGAGGGCGAGAGACACGATCGGGATCACCGGCCCAAAATACTCTCTGCCGTCATGGCCGGGCCTGTCCCGGCCATCTCGATGCGGTGAGGCGCGGCGCCTTTCCAATCGGGATCACCGGGACGAGCCCGGTGATGACGGCGGAGGGGGCAGTCGGAGGATACGAAGGCCCAATGAAACCGCGAGCGGAACCGGGCGCTGGCTGTCCATCGGAATCACCGGCCCAGGGCCGGTGATGACGCCGCAGGTCGATGATCGGCCAGCCTTTGAGGCGCGATGCTTCGTGGCCGGCCGTCACAAATCTGCAGGAAAACCGTCATGGGGACGAGATGCGAATCCGGTTTGGCTATCGCTCAGCAAGCCCGCCGGAGGAGCCCATGGCTCAGGATGAGAATGCTGTGCGCGTACGGACGTTGTTCCTGTCGGACCTCCATCTAGGCACGAAGGGGTGCCAGGCCGGTGCCCTGCTCGACTTCCTCAAGACCTACGATGCGGACACCATCTATCTCGTCGGCGACATCGTCGATGGGTGGCGACTGAAATCGGGCTGGTACTGGCCCCAGGCCCACAACGATGTCGTGCAGAAGCTCATGCGCAAGGTCCGGAAGGGGGCCCGCCTTATCTACCTTCCCGGCAATCACGACGAGTTCCTGCGTGACTATATCGGGGTCAATCTGGGCGGCATCGAGCTTGCGGATTATGCGGTTCATGAAACCGCCGACGGCAAGCGCTATCTCGTGATCCATGGCGATCAGTTCGACCTCGTGGTCCGGCATGCCCGCTGGCTCGCGCTTCTCGGAGATGGAGCCTATTCAACAGCTCTGTTCATCAACACCTATCTCAACATCGTGCGGCGGCGGCTCGGCCTGACCTATTGGTCGCTCTCGTCCTGGGCCAAGCTGAAGGTCAAGAACGCGGTGAACTACATCAGCAGGTTCGAGGAGCTTCTCGCCGCGGAAGCCCGGCGCCAAGAGGCCGATGGCGTGATCTGCGGGCATATCCACCACGCGATCATGCACGATCGGTTCAGCGTGGCTTATGTGAATACTGGCGACTGGGTCGAGCCCTGCACGGCGGTGGTCGAGCACTACGACGGCTCCTTCGAGCTGATCCGGTGGACGGACCGCCAGCGTGAGCCGGCCCGCGATCAAGGTCTCGTCGACGTGAAGATCAGCGAGAGGGCCGCCTGATGCGCGTTCTGATCGCCACCGATGCATGGCGTCCGCAGATCAACGGGGTAGTGCGTTCGTTGGAATACATGGCGGCCGAGGCGCCGCGCTTCGGTGCGGAGGTCGTGTTCCTCACGCCCGAGCGCTTCCGCTCCGTCCCGATGCCGACCTATCCGGAAATCCGCCTGTCCCTGGTCATGCCCGGATCTCTCGCGGGAATCCTCGAGGAAACCCGGCCGACCCATGTCCACATCGCGACGGAGGGACCGATCGGGCTCGCCACGCGGTTGACCTGCGCGCGCCAGGGGCGGGCCTTCACCACGAGCTACCACACGCGCTTTCCGGAATACGTGGCTGCGCGGACCAAAATCCCGGAGGCATGGTGCTACCAGGCGCTCAAGCGCTTCCATCGGGCGGCCCGCGCCATGATGGTCAGCACGCCCTCCCTGGAGCGGGAGCTGACGGGGCGCGGCTTCGAGAACATCATGCGCTGGACGCGGGGCGTCGACACCGCTCTGTTCCGACCACGAAACGAACGGATCCTGGACGCGGCCGCACCCGTCTTCCTCTATGTCGGGCGCGTCGCCGTCGAGAAGAACCTGGACGCCTTCCTGAGCTTCGATCTGCCCGGCACCAAGGTCGTGGTGGGAGACGGGCCCTCACGCGTCGAACTCGGGCGACGATACCCGGAAGCCCGCTTCCTCGGCGCTCTCACCGGGGAGGATCTGGCGCGGGTCTATGCCTCCTCGGACGTCTTCGTCTTCCCGAGCCTCACCGATACCTTCGGCATCGTGCTGATCGAGGCGCTGGCCTCCGGCCTGCCGATTGCGGCCTTTCCGGTCACCGGCCCGCTGGATGTGATCGGCGCCTCAGGCTGCGGCGTCCTCGACGCCGACCTGCGGGTCGCCGCGCTTGCGGCGCTCGACATCCCGAGGGATCGATGCCGGGCCTATGGCGAGACCTTCACCTGGCACGAAAGCGCCCGGCAATTCTTCTCCAATATCGAGAAAGCCCATTCCGGGAGATAGCCTGCCCCTACATCAGGAAGGCGGAATGCGGGTGGAGATGCTGAGCCTTCTCACCCTCGAAAGGGCCGGTTTCCACAGAGACTTCCGTCCGGTCGATCTCCACCCGGCTGAGATCGATCATCCCCTGAATTTCGTTCTCCAGGCTCTGAAGCGTCGACGCCATGCGCCGGATGCGCTGCTCGGCCGCCTCCTGGAGTTCCGCCTCGGAGAGGGTGTTCAAGGGATCGTCAGCTTCCAGAACCGGAAAGGAGCGGACCTCCGCCTTGGTCTGCCGGATCGAGGCGACCAATTTCTCCAGGCAAGTTCTGAAGGGCTCGACCGTCCTGGCATCCAGGGGCAGTTCCTTCAGGCGGTCCACGGCCTCGAGAACGGCCTGCGTGTCCGCATTGCGGTTGCGCCTCGCATATTCCTTCAGGAACCAGCGGCCGCGTGCCGTCTCCATGACGGCCGCTTCGATAGTGTCGAAATCCAGATCGCCGAACGTGACGTTGGTCTCTTCATCGGGCATGGTGGCGCAATCCATCTCTGCCTGGTTTGATTCCTGTCTCCAACAGATGTGTGCAAAGTGCCTGCAAGCTCAACCCCTGCAAGGCCTTCAGGGGTAGTCTTGCACCGCGTTCTTGCTCGTTTGGCCCCGATTCTCGATTCCAGAAGACCACATTCCCAATGCATCCGCTCAAAGCTCTCGAATTCCGCCTGGGTGCGTTGCAGGCTGCCAGCTTCACCAGCCACGGGATGTATCTGCCCTTCTTCCCGCTCTGGCTGCAGAGCAAGGCGCTGTCGCCGACTGTGATCGGATTCGTGGTCGCTATCCCCATCATCGTCCGGATCCTGGCGACCGCACCGCTCCTGAGCCTGGCGGACCGGTCGTTCGGGGCACGCCGGCTGCTTTTGGCAAGCCATCTGGGGCAGCTGATCGGCTTTCCGCTCTTCCTGCTGACCGACAACAGCGTCACGATCATGGCCCTGGTGGCCCTTGTCGCCATCGCGCAGTCCTGCATCATCCCGGGCAACGATCTCGTCTCGACCAATGCGGTCCAGCGCCATCCGGGCCTGAACTACGGCCGGATCCGGGGCGCCGGCTCGGTGGCGTTCTTCATCACCAACATCGTGGGCGGGTATCTGGTCGGCGCCTTCGGGCCGGACATCGTGATCGTCGCCCTGACCCTCATTCCCCTCCTGGGCCTCACGGCGACGCTGATCGCCGTCCCACACGAAGTCCCCGAGCCTGCGAGCCCAAGCGAGGCTCAGACGGAGGGGACTTCGCCAAGGCTGTCCAGGATCCTGTGGCTGGTGCTGATTGCGGGAGCGGTGACTCAGGGGAGCCACGGCGCCCTGAACGCCTTCGCCAGCATCTACTGGCGCTCCATCGGCTTCTCCGACGAGGTCATCGGCTATTTCTGGGCGGCCGGAGTGATCGCCGAAATCCTGGTCTTCGTCTATCTGGGCCGCCATGTCGGCCGCAGTTCGGGCGTCGGGTTGATCCTGCTCGGGTCGGCCGCGGCGGTCATCCGCTTCACGATCATGTCCCTGCAGCCAGGGACGGAGGTCATGTTCGTGCTGCAGACCATGCACAGCCTGTCCTTCGCCGCCACCCACATCGGCACCATGGCGGCCCTGGCGACCCTCGCCCCCATGAAGGCGCGGGGAAGGGCGCAAGGGAACTACGGTTCGCTGGCCGCCCTGACGACGGCGGCTTCCACCATCGTCAGCGGCGTGATCTACAGCGAAGCGGGTGCCGGCGTCTTTGCCGCGATGGCTCCCCTGGGAGCCATCGGATTCGTGCTGATGCTGGCGGTGGTCCGCCTTCAGAAGGATCAACCCCAGAGGACGGGTTCCGGCGGGTAGACGATGCTGCCCTCGTAACGCAGGCCGGGCTCCCGGTCTTTCGCGAGGAGGAGCGGACCGTCGAGATCGACGAAGCGGGCGCGGGGCGCGAGCACCAGGGCGGGCGCCATGGCGAGCGAGGTGCCGACCATGCAGCCGATCATGAGCGAAAAGCCTTTGGCTTCCGCCGCATCGGCCAGGGCCAGGGCCTCGGTCAGCCCACCGGTCTTGTCGAGCTTGATGTTGATGATCTCGTAGAGGCCGACCAGCCGGTCGAGGCTCGCCCGGTCATGCACGCTCTCGTCGGCCAGGATCGGAACGGGGCGGGAGATGCGGCTCAAGAACCCGTCGGCCTTGGCGGGGAGGGGCTGCTCCACCAGCCCGTAGCCCTCATCGGCGCAGGCCGCGAGGTGCTGCTCCAGGTTCTCCTCGGTCCAGCCTTCGTTGGCGTCGGCAATCAGGGTCGCCTGGGGCGCTGCCCGGCGGACGGCCCTGACCCGCTCGATATCGCCATCTGGAGCACCGAACTTCACCTTGAGAATCGGTCGTTCAGCCGCCTTGGCAGCAGCCTCGGCCATGCCATCGGGCTGTCGAGGCTGATCGTATAGGCCGTGGTCGCAGGCGGCCACCGGGTCAGCCCTGCGGTCAGATGGGCGCGGATGCCGGAGCGCTTGGCGTCCAGGTCCCAGAGCGCGCAGTCGATGGCATTCCGGGCCGCTCCTGCCGGCATGAGATCCTGAAGCGCCTCCCGGCTCAGCCCTGCCTCGATCCGAGGCCGGATGGCTTCGATGGCCGCTGCCACGCCTTCGACCGTCTCCCCGTAGCGGGGATAGGGCACGCATTCTCCATGCCCGGTCGCCCCGTTCTCCGAGATCGTCGCCGTGACCACAACCGCCTCCGTGCGCGAGCCGCGGGCGATCGTGAATTTTCCGGCAATGGGGAAACGGTCGATGGAAACGGCGAGCTGGCGCATTCTCTTGGGCTCTCTTCTTAACTTCGTCTCGACTTGTGGCGCAATGACACGCTATCACCAAGCGGAATCAACGCCGAAGGGATGATCGTGGCGCAGAGCACCTTGGCTCGCGAGCCGGAAGTCGCAATCGACCGTGCCGGGGGGCAGACGACGGTCCGGCTGGCCGGTCCCTGGACGGCGCCGCATGCCGAGAAGGTCGAGGCCCTGACGGATGAGATTGCGACGGAAGCCGGCACCTTTCCCCTGACCCTCGATCTGGGCGGCGTCGGGCGTCTCGATACTCTCGGTGCCTGGACGCTCAACCGCACACGGCACGAGCTCTCCGCCAAGGGGCAGGTGGATTTCGCCAATGCGACGCCGGAGCAGAAGATCCTTCTCGACGAGGCGGCCTATCGCGATTTTCAAGGTGCGCCGAAGCCGCGGCACTCCCGTGCGGTCGATTTTCTCGTCGATGTGGGTCAGAGCGTTGCCGGGGCCGGCAGGGACATGGTCGGCGGCGTCGGCTTTCTGGGCGAACTCATCTCCGCTTTGCTGCGCGTGATCGTCCATCCCCGGCGCTTCCGCATCACGGCCGTGGTCAACCAGCTCGAGCAGATCGCCTATCGTGGCGTTCCGATCATCGTCCTGATCTCGTTCCTCGTCGGTTGCATCGTCTCGCAACAGGGTATCTTCCAGCTCGTGAAGTTCGGGGCCACCCCCTTCGTCATCGACCTCATCGGCATCCTGGTCCTGCGCGAGCTGGGCGTTCTCCTGACCTCCATCATGGTGGCGGGACGCTCGGGCTCGGCCTTCACCGCCGAGATCGGCTCCATGAAGATGCGGGAGGAGATCGACGCACTGCGAGTCATGGGTCTCGATCCCATCGAGGTTCTCATCGTCCCGCGCATCATGGCGCTGGTGATCGGTCTGCCGCTCCTGACCTTCATCGCCTCCATCGCGGCGCTCGTGGGCGGCGCCCTGACGACCTGGGTCTACGGCGAAATCAGCCCGGACATCTTCCTGACGCGCCTCAGGGCCGCGGTCAGTCTGAACACCTTCATGGTCGGCATCATCAAGGCTCCCTTCATGGCGCTTGTCATCGGCATCATTGCGACCCTGGAGGGGCTGGCCGTTGCGGGTTCCGCCGAGTCCCTGGGCCAGCACGTGACGTCTTCGGTCGTAAAGGCAATCTTCATGGTCATCGTGCTCGATGGCCTCTTCGCCATGTTCTTTGCAGCGATTAATTACTGACATGATGCTCGAACGGCGCCCCACCGAATCGCCGAATGACCGCGACGTGATCATCAGCGCTCGCGGCGTCGAGGTCGGCTTCGGAGACAGGACGATCCTGAAAGGCCTCGATCTCGACGTCTATCGCGGCGAGATCCTGGGCTTCGTCGGCGGCTCCGGTCAGGGCAAGTCGGTGCTGACCCGGGCCATCCTAGGGCTCGTGCCCAAGCGGGCAGGCACCATCGAGGTGCTGGGCCAGAACCTGGATGAGCTGTCGGCCGAGGAGCGCCGCCAGTTGGAGCGGCACTGGGGCGTGCTGTTCCAGCAGGGGGCGCTGTTTTCAGCGCTGACCGTGAAGCAGAACATCCAGGTTCCGATGCGGGAATACCTGCGCCTGTCGGACCGGCTGCTCGACGAACTGGCCATGCTTAAGATCGAGATGGTGGGCTTGAATCCGGATGCAGCCGACAAACTTCCCTCCGAGTTGTCGGGCGGCATGATCAAGCGCGCGGCCCTGGCGCGGGCGCTTGCTCTCGATCCTGAGATTGTTTTCCTCGACGAGCCGACTTCGGGCCTCGATCCCATCGGCGCTGGCGAGTTCGACGACCTTATTGCGACGTTACAGCGGACTTTAGGCCTGACCGTATTCATGGTAACTCATGACCTGGACAGCCTATATTCGGTCTGCGACCGCATAGCGGCTCTGGGCGAGGGAAAAATTCTCGCGGAGGGTCCCATCGAGGTGATGCTGGAATCAGATCACCCGTGGCTTCGCTCTTATTTTCATGGGAAACGGGCACGCGCGGTCATGGCCGGCGGCGCGCAAGGGTAACGATGGAAACGCGTGCAAACTATGCCTTGATCGGCCTCTTCACCCTGGCGGTGATCGCGGCTGCCTTCGGCTTCGTGTATTGGTTCTCCGGCGGCGAGCGGGGACAGGCCCGCCAGAGCATCCGCATCGTGTTTTCCGGTTCGGTCTCGGGGCTCTCGCAAGGATCCAGCGTGTCCTTCAACGGCCTGCGCGTCGGCGAAGTGACCGATATCAGCCTGCTGCCCGAGGACCCGCGCCGGGTCGTCGGCATCGTCCAGGTCGACGCCCGCACGCCGATCCGCTCCGATACCCGCGCCCGTCTGGAGTACCAGGGTCTCACCGGCGTCGCGAATATCGGTCTCTCGGGCGGCGAGCCGAGCGCTCCGCCCCTCGTGGCCGGTCCGGGCCAGCCCATGCCGACGATCTTCGCCGACCGTTCCGATTTCCAGGATCTCATCGAGACGGCGCGCAACATCGCCCGTCGGGCCGATGACGTGCTGGAACGGGTTGGGCGGGTCGTCTCCGACAACGAGGGCGCCATCAGCCGGACGATCCAGAACGTGGAGCGCTTCTCTCAGGCCTTGGGCGAGAACTCGGAAGGCATCGACCGCTTCCTGGCCCAAATCGGACAGGCCGCCGAGAAGGTCGGCCCTTTGGCTGAAAAGCTTGAGACGCTCGCAACCAATGTCGACGCGGTGGTCCGCGCAGTCGATCCGCAGCGCGTGACCCGAATCGTCGAGAGCGTCGAGGGCTTTTCCCAGTCCCTCGGCGAGAGCCGACAGGCCATCACCGATACCCTGCGCAACGCGGACAGCCTCGTCGCCCGTCTCAACGAGACCGCTCCCAAGCTGGACAGCGCCGTGGGAGACATTTCGAATATCGCAAAGGCCATCGATCCGGCGAAGGTCGGGCGCACCGTCGACAAGGTCGAGGAGGTGGCAAACTCGGTCGATGGCCAGCGTGTCGCCCGGATCGTCGAGAATACGGACAATTTCACGAGAGCGCTCGGGGAGAACCGTGAGGCGATCAACAATGCCCTTCGGGACGCCGCCAGTCTCATCGCTCGCCTCAACGAGACCGCACCCAAGCTGGACAATGCTGTCGGTGAGATCGCCGAACTCGCCCGCGCCATCGATCCTGCCAAGGTTGGCCGCACGGTCGACAATATCGATACGTTTACCCAGACTCTGAGCCGGCGAAGCCCGGATGTGGACAAGGCTATCCAGGAGGCACGCTCCATCACGGAGAAGCTGAACAAGTCGGCCGACCGAATCGACGGCGTTCTGGCGGGCGCCGAGAAGTTCCTGGGCTCGGCCTCCGGTGAATCCGGCAAGGGAGCCTTCGACGAAATCCGGGCCGCCGCCGTTTCCGTCCGGGAGCTTGCGGACGACCTCAACCAGCGGACCGAGGGCATCCAGGGTATTCTCGGCGGCGTCAACCGGTTCACGGAATCGGGCCTGCGGGAATACGAGGCCCTGGCGGTCGAAGGTCGCAGAACGCTCGGGGACATCAGCCGCGCGGTCCGCAGCATCGAACGTAATCCACAGCAGTTTCTTTTCGGTGGTCGTTCAAACCTCCCCGAGTATAGTGGACGCCGTTAAGTAACCAGTATGCGTGGATCCTCCGTGTCGTCCCCCCTGATCGATCGAGCCTGCCTGCTCCGGCGCGTTGCTCCGGTGCTGGTTCTGGCTGCCCTGACCGGCGCCTGCTCGTCGGGGCCGGCACCGGCAACCTATGACCTCTCGGCGCCGATGTCCCGGATCCGGGGTGCGTCCGGGGTTCAGGTTCTGGTCAACGAGCCTGCGGCCCTGCAGCAGCTCTCGACCCAGCAGATCCTGGTCAAGGATGCCAGCGGCTCCGTGTCGTTCATCGGAGGAGGGCAGTGGGCCGACAACCTGCCGCGCCTGATCCAGACCCGCCTGATCAACACCTTCGAGAATGCCTCGCAGCTCCGGGGCGTCTCAAGGCCGAGCAGCGGCGCCGTGGCCGACGTCCAGCTCATCTCCGAGTTGCGCCGGTTCGAGATCGCGACGCCGGACAATCAGGCGGTTGCCGAGATCTCCGTGAAGATCGTCAGCGATCAGAACGGCCGCATCGTGAATGGCCGCATCTTCCGCGCCAGCATCCCCGCCAGCGCTGTCGATGCACCGAATGCCGCCCGAGCCCTCGACGAGGCCCTGACCGTGGTCATGCTCGACATCGTGCGCTGGGTGAGCGGCAGCCAACTGCCGCGGCGCGAGGAGCCAGGCGATGCCGGTAGCCAGTCGCAGGCGCCCGGCAAGGAACAGGCTCCGACCTAGACGGCTTCAGGCATCAATCGGAAAGCCGTTAAGGCTCCGAGTTGCCCGGAGCCTTTTTGTTGGCCGTTCGGTCATTCCGCTGAAGTTGGTCTTATCAGCCCATCTCACTGTGCCGGAGGCGAACCGTCCGGGGAGGGCGAATTCGATGTCGGGAGCGTAATGGACAGCGATGTCGGAGACGAGGTGGCGCTGCCATTGAGATAACGCTTCGTCACCTTATCGACCCGTCGGCCATTTCCGGTGATGCGGGTGTCCGAGGCGACGCGTGGCCACGGATCGTCGATGTGCACGACTTTGTTGTGCGCTATCGCGTCTCCGGCCGATGCTGTGATCGTATCTCTGTGCTTCACGTAATCCGCACATGCGCCGAGAGCGAGCATTGGCAGCAATCCTGCACAGGCGATGAGAGAGAACTTAAGGTTTGACGATTTTCTTGCGGACACCTGTCAAGCGACACCGAGATTTACGAGATAAGGCGACATCCAGTTTTACGACGGCTCAAGCGTGAGCCCGCTGGAGAGCCTCCTCCAGATCCCGCAGGCGATAGCTGCGCCCCTTGATGTTGAGAACATGCGCTCGGTGCAGCAGGCGGTCGAGGATGGCCGTGGCCAGCACCTCGTCGCCGGCCAGCAGCTCGGTCCACTCCCGGATGCTCTTGTTC
>NZ_VOSK01000127.1 GCF_009296175.1 Microvirga tunisiensis
CTTCTTCCTGAAAATCAAGCACTTCAGACGCATCGCCACGCGCTACGAACAGACCCCACGGGCGTTTATGTCAATCCTTTGCCTCGTCAGCGCGTTCATCTGGACCAAATGAATGTCAACGCGCTCTAGACCGTCGGCCACTTTCCTGCCTAACTTCTTCCCTGGCGGAAGACACAATGGAGAAATCCGGTCTTGCGACAAGAAAACATCGCGCACAGACGCGGGACCTCCAGAGGAGAATGACACAATATGACGATCCGTTCCAAGCTTCTCGTCGCGACCGTTGCGACCCTCATGGCCGGCGTAGCCGTTCCGGCGATGGCCGTGACTCTGCGATATGCCAACCAAGGCGATCTGAAATCTCTCGATCCGTATACGGTGAATGAGACGACCACCAACGCCCATCTTGGCCATGTCTATGAGGGCCTGACGCGGCGCGGCAAGGATCTGGCTATCCAACCCAGCCTCGCGGAGCGTTGGGAAATCAGTGAGGATGGCCTGACTTGGCGTTTCTTCCTGCGCAAGAATGTCAAGTTCCACAACGGCAATCCTTTTACGGCCGATGACGTGATCTTCTCGGCGAACCGGGTGCGGGCGCAGGGCTCCAACTTCCAGACCCGCGTGCCAACAACCTCGGAATGGGTGAAGATCGACGATTACACTATCGACGTGAAGCTCAAGTCTCCCAACCCGATCCTGAACTCGCAGTGGGACACCTGGTACATCCTGGACAAAGAATGGGCCGAGGCGAACAATGCAGCGTCGCCTACACCGGCGGCCGCAACCACACCGAGCTATGCGTCGCTCAATGCCAATGGCACGGGCCCGTTCAAGATCGAAAGCCACCAGCCAGGCGTGAAGACCGTCTTCAAGACCAACAAGGAATGGTGGGACAAGGCCGAGCATAACCTCGACGAGATCGTCTTCACGCCGATCGGCTCCGACGCGACCCGCGTTGCGGCTCTGCTCTCCGGCGAAGTGGACGTGATCGAGCCGGTTCCGCTCCAGGACATCCAGCGGGTCAACAGCAGCGCCAATGCAAAGGTGCAGTCGGGTCCCGAGCTGCGCACGATCTTTCTCGGCATGGATCAGACTCGCGACGAGTTGCTGTTCTCGAATGTGAAGGGCAAGAACCCGTTCAAGGACAAGCGCGTCCGTGAGGCGTTCTTCAAGGCCATCGACATCGAGACCATCAAGTCGCGCGTCATGCGCGGCATGTCGGCTCCCTCCGCCCTCATGATCGCGCCGGAACTCTTCGTGCACGGAAAGGATTTCGTGCGTCCGAAATACGATCTCGAAGGCGCCAAGAAGCTGCTCGTGGATGCGGGCTACCCGAGTGGGTTCGAAGTCGGCATGGACTGCCCGAACGATCGCTACGTCAATGACGAGGCGATCTGCCAGGCTGTCGTCAGCATGCTGGCCCGCGCGGGCGTCAAGGTGAACCTGATGGCTCAGCCGAAGGCTCAGTACTTCGGCAAGGTGCTGAAATCGGGCAATTACAACACCTCCTTCTACCTGCTCGGATGGACACCGGGCACCTTCGACAGCCACAACGTACTGCACGATATCGAAGGCTGCCGCGACAACCCGCAATCGTCCCGTGGCGAGTCGAACCTCGGCAATTTCTGCAACAAGCAGCACGATGAGCTGACAGACAAGATCCTGGTCGAGAGCAACAAGGAGAAGCGCGACCAGATGATCAAGGAAGCCTTCCAGATCACCTTCGACGAATACGGCTACATTCCGCTGCACCAGCAGGCACTGGCCTGGGGTGTCTCCAACAAGGTGAAGCTCAGCCAGCGTGCCGACAACTCGGTGCTGCTGTACTGGGCCAAGAAAGAGTAGTCCGCGCCTGATCGCTTGTCCCGGGCAGCATGCTGCCCGGGACAAATCATTGAAAAGCCTCAGGTGATACTGTCGCCGGGGGCGATGCGATCAAGAGATTGTAAATGTTCGCTTTTATTGTCCGACGCGCCCTTCAGGCCATCGGTGTACTTTTAGCCGTCGGGATCATTTCATTCGCGATGTTCCGCTTTGCGGGCGATCCGGTGAACCAGATCGTATCGCTCGATACACCGGCCGCGGAGCGGGAGCAGGTTCGCCGTTCCCTTGGCCTCGACGATCCCGTGCCCTTGCAGTTCGTGCGCTATCTCGCCAAGGCTGCCCAGGGGGATTTCGGGGTTTCCTACCAGTTCCGGCAGCCTGTGGCGGATCTGCTGGCGGAGCGCATGCCGGCGACCCTCGAACTGGCTTTCTGCGCCACGCTCTTTGCCACCGGATTCGGTGTGCTGATGGGCGTCTATTCCGGATTGAAGCGGGACAGCTTCCTGGCGAAGGTGTTCCAGACGATCTCGCTGATCGGCATCTCGCTCCCGACCTTCCTGATCGGAATTCTTCTGATTTATCTTTTCTCCGTAACCCTCGGATGGCTGCCGTCCTTCGGGCGCGGCGACACCGTCCGTCTCGGCTGGTGGTCGACGGGGCTTCTGACGCTGTCGGGCCTGAAGGCGTTGATCATGCCCTCCATCACGCTGGGCCTGTTCCAGATGACGCTGATCATGCGCATTGTCCGCGCCGAGATGCTGGAAGTTCTGCGGACGGACTACATCAAGTTCGCGCGGGCGAGGGGGCTCACGACCCGCGCCATTCATTTCGGGCACGCGCTCAAGAACACTCTTGTGCCGGTCATCACCATTGTGGGCCTCCAATTCGGCTCCGTGATCGCGTTCGCGATCATCACGGAAACGGTCTTCCAATGGCCGGGCATGGGACTTCTGTTCGTCCAGGCCGTGCAGAATGTCGATATCCCGATCATGGCGGCCTACCTCATGCTTGTGGCGCTGATCTTCGTGGCGATCAACCTTGCTGTCGATATCCTCTACACCATCGTCGACCCTCGCCTGAGAACGACGATCCGGCAGCCGGCCTGAGGAGGCAATCATGGCGGAAGCAATGCAAGTGGCGCCCGCGCCTCACTCTCAACCGACGACCTGGGCCGGCCGCTTCTTCGATAGCGATGTCTGGGCGAGCTTCAAGCGTTCCAAGCTGACGATGGCGGCCGCCTTCCTGACATTCGTCTTCATGGCCGCTGCCGTTCTTGCGGGCGTCGTATCTTCGCAGGATCCTTTCGACCCCGCTCAGCTCGACCTGATGAACAGCCGGCTACCGCCGATATGGGATGCGGAAGGGCTGATGCCCTTTATTCTGGGAACGGACGAACAAGGCCGCGATATCTTTTCGGCCATCCTCTACGGACTGCGGATCTCGCTTGCGGTCGGCATTCTGGGTGTCGCATTCTCCGCGACGCTGGGGATCACCCTGGGCCTTGTTGCCGGTTACGTCGGTGGAACGGTGGATGCCATCATCATGCGTATCGCCGACGTGCAACTGACCTTCCCGGCAATCCTGATCGCCCTACTCGTGGACGGCGTGGTGAAATCCGTCCTCGGCGGTCAGCTTGATGAGATGACGACGCTGTCCGTGCTGGTCTTCTCCATCGGCCTGAGCTTCTGGGTGCAATATGCCCGGACGGTACGCGGCTCGGTGATGGTGGAGAAGAACAAGGACTACATCGCCGCCGCCCGGCTCATCGGCCTGCCGGCTCCGGTGATCATGTTCCGGCACGTCCTGCCCAATGTGCTGGGTCCGGTGCTGGTCATCGCCACCATCAATCTCGCGCTCGCGATCATCACGGAGGCGACCCTGTCCTTCCTCGGTACCGGCATGCCGGAAACCATGCCCTCGCTGGGCACCCTGATCCGCATCGGCAACAACTACCTGTTTTCCGGCGAGTGGTGGATCGTTGCTTTTCCCGGCATTGCGCTGGCGCTACTCGTCCTTGCCATCAATCTTTTAGGGGATTGGCTGCGCGATGCGCTCAATCCGAAGCTGCGATGAGAGAGGGAATATCCATGGCGCAACCCGTCCTCTCCGTCCGCGATCTGCGCGTCGAGTTCGTCACCCGGCGCGGCATTCTGAAAGCCATCGACGGGATTTCCTTCGACATCTGCAAGGGCGAGGTGCTCGGCGTCGTGGGCGAGTCCGGTGCCGGCAAGTCGGTGACGGGTTCTGCCGTCGTCGGCCTCATCGATCCGCCGGGGCGGATTGCGGGAGGCGAGATCCTGCTCTCGGGCATGCGTATCGACAACCTGCCGCCGGAGGAGATGCGCAGGGTGCGCGGCAAGCGCATCGGCATGATCTTCCAGGACCCGCTCACCAGCCTCAATCCGCTCTACCGGATCAGCGAGCAGCTGATCGAGACCATCCGCACCCACACGAATCTTTCCGCCTCGGCGGCGCGCAAGCGCGCCATCGATCTTCTGGCGGAGGTCGGCATTCCTGCACCGGACAGGCGGATCGACAGCTACCCGCACGAGTTCTCGGGCGGCATGCGTCAGCGCGTCGTGATTGCCCTGGCGCTGTGTGCCGAGCCTGAACTCATCATCGCCGACGAACCGACGACCGCTCTCGACGTCTCGGTTCAGGCGCAGATCATCGCGTTGCTGAAGCGGCTCGGGCGCGAGCACGGCACGGCCATCATGCTGGTCACGCACGATATGGGCGTGATCGCCGAAACCGCGGATCGGGTCGCCGTGATGTATGCCGGCCGCATCGCGGAGATCGGACCTGTGCGTGAGGTGGTGCAGAACCCGTTGCATCCCTATGCCAAGGGGCTGATGGGCGCGATCCCGTCCCTTGAGAGCGACTCGGAGCGCCTCGTGCAGATTCCCGGCTCCATGCCGCGCCTCTCGGCGATTCCGCCCGGATGTGCCTTCAATCCGCGCTGCCCCTATGTGTTCGACCGCTGCCGGGTCGAGCGGCCGGAACCCGTCCAGCACAGCGAACATCGCGTCGCCTGCCATCTCTACGATCAATCTTCCGTCCGGTCGGAGGCCGTCGCGTGACCGAAAACTCTTACGTCGAAGTCAAAGACCTGCGCCGCGTGTTCGACGTCTCCAAGCCCTGGCTCAACCGGGTTCTGGAGGGCGGCGAGAAGCAATACCTGAAGGCGGTCGACGGCATATCCTTCAGCATCGCCAAGGGCGAGACCTTCGCCCTCGTCGGCGAGTCTGGTTCCGGCAAGTCGACCGTGGCGCGAATGGTGGTGGGCTTATTGCCACCCACGAGCGGGGAGGTGGCGATCGACGGCGTCTCCATGTCGAGCAGGGCGGCTCTGGCGGAGCGCCAGCGCCTGCGGCGGCGCATCCAGATGATCTTTCAGGATCCCTATGCCAGCCTCAATCCCCGCTGGCAGGTCGACCGCATCGTGGCCGAGCCGATCAGGGCCTTCCGGCTGATCGAGAGCGAGAAGGACATCCGCGACCGGGTCGGCGAGCTTTTGTCTCTGGTTGGCCTTCACCCGGCGGATGGCCGGAAGTACCCGCATGAATTCTCCGGCGGCCAGCGTCAACGCATCGCCATTGCCCGCGCTCTTGCATCCAACGCGGAATTCATCGTCTGCGACGAGCCGACCTCCGCGCTGGACGTCTCCGTGCAGGCGCAGATCCTGAACCTCATGCGCGACCTGCAGGATCGGCTGGGACTGACCTACCTGTTCATCAGCCACAACCTCGCCGTGGTGCGCCACATGGCGAGCCGCATCGGCGTGATGTATCTCGGCCGCATCGTCGAGATCTCCAACGGCCGCGAACTCTTCGCGCATCCGAAGCATCCCTATACCCGCATGCTCCTCGATGCGGTGCCGGATGTGGGCATGACCGGGCGTCAGCGCATTCCGGTGCGTGGCGAGATCCCGAATCCGATCAACCCGCCGACCGGCTGCACCTTCAACCCACGCTGCCCCTTCGCCAACGATCGGTGCCGGACGGAGATTCCGCCGCTGCTGGGAGGCGTGGCCTGCCACGCGATCCATGAGGGGCGTCTTGCTGTCGATGCGGCGGCCTAAAAAATCAGGGTCATCCACCGGACGCGGATAGTTGACTCAGTCAACGATATGCTGGACCCTGCTCGGCAGGGAGGCGGCCATGTCTCACATGCCGAAGTTGCCGGCGGACGAGCAGATCGAGAAGGTCAGGAGCTTCAACCGCTTCTATACGCGCCATATCGGCCTTCTGAACGAAGGGCTGCTCGAAAGCGCATTTTCGCTCACCGAAGCCCGTGTGCTCTACGAAATGGCTCATCGCGGTCCCGTGACCGCAGCCGATCTGGGCCGTGAACTCGGTCTCGATGCGGGCTATCTCAGCCGTCTCGTGAAAAGGTTCGATGCCCAAGGTTTGATCCAACGCTCGCCGTCAAAGGGTGACAGGCGTCAGTTTCTCCTGTCCCTGACCGACAAAGGCCTTGCGGCCTTCGCACCGCTGAACCAAGCCTCTGCAATCCAGGTTGCAGCCATGCTGTCAGGCCTGTCTGTCAGTGAGCGGGAGCGGCTCGTTCAGGCCATGACTACAGTCGAGCGTCTGGTCGGCGGTGGCCTAGAGCCCAATCTTCCTTACATCCTGCGCTCTCACCAGTCCGGAGACATCGGCTGGATCGCTCATCGGCAGGGCCTGCTCTATGCCGAGGAATACGGCTGGGACCAGACCTTCGAAGCGCTTGTGGCGGAGATCGCTGCGGCGTTCGTCAGGAACTTCGATCCGCAATGGGAGCGATGCTGGATCGCGGAGCGGGCCGGGGAGGTGATCGGCAGCGTTTTCCTCGTGCGCCACTCGAATGAGGTCGCAAAACTCCGGCTGCTCTATGTGGAGCCTTCCGCCAGAGAGCTCGGACTCGGGCGTCGGCTTGTTGATGAGTGCATCGGTTTCGCCAGGGCGAAGGGCTACAAGACGCTGACCCTGTGGACCAACGACGTGCTCGTGGCGGCTCGCAACATCTATCAGGCGACCGGCTTCCGGCTTGTGAAGGAGGAGGCGCACCATTCCTTCGGAAAAGATCTCGTCGGGCAGACCTGGGATCTCGATCTGTGAAGCGTCAGGAGGCGCTTGCCCTCATGGCGGCTGCGGCAACGGGCGTCCAAGTCGGCGCCGCCATGGTGGCCACGCGCTTCGTGGTCCACGACATCGGTCCGGCGTCACTGGCTTTCCTGCGCTATGCCATCGCCGTTCTCTGTCTTGTTCCGCCTGTGCTGATGAGTGTGCGGGTGCGGTTTGCCATGCGTGACCTTCTGGTCGTCATGGCTCTCGGCATCGTGCAGTTCGGCGTTCTCATCGTGCTCCTGAACCTCGGCCTCCAATTCATCTCGTCCACCCGTGCGGCTCTCCTGTTCTCGACCTTCCCGCTGATGACCATGATCATCGCGGCACTTCTCGGACGTAAGCGCCTGAGCCCGACGAAAGTTGCCGGGGTCATGCTGACCATCATCGGTGTCGGAGTGGCTCTGGACGAGCGGCTGATCACGGAGAGGGCAGCCGGCGAATGGATAGGAGCCCTTCTGGTGCTCGCCGCTGCATTGTGCGGCGCCGTATGCTCGGTGCTGTACCGGCCGTATCTGGCCCGCTATCCGACACTCCCCGTCGGCGCTTGGGCCATGCTGGCATCGGTCATATTCCTTGCCGCACCAGCAGGCGTGGAGGGGCTTTTCACGGAGGTGCCGCAGCTTGATCCAGGGGGCTGGATGGTCGTTCTGTTCATCGGCCTGTCGAGCGGGATTGGTTATGTTCTCTGGCTCTGGGCGCTCAAGCACGCGACGCCGACGCGGGTGACGGTATTTCTCTCGCTCAGCCCGATCACGGCGGCTCTGCTTGGGGTCGCGCTTCTTGGCGAACCGTTCACAGTCGGGGTGCTGCTCGGTCTCGCCGGTGTCGTTGCCAGGCTATGGCTTGCCACCAGAACGGTGCCGGCTCACAAATGATCGGGCCTTCGATACCGGGCTCGCAAACCGCCCTCACGATTGCATTCAAACGTACTCGCGGCGCTAAGTACTGATGAAAATTTAGTCAAAATTAGGATAGTTACATTCTGTCCAACTGCAGGTTCAAACACGACGGAGTAGATCGCCCGGAATGCTTTCTAATTTACGGGTTTTTACCTGAGCAGTTGACAAGCTTTGCTTTTAAAGGCACGGGCAATCACAACTCTGTGTGGCGAAATTACGCTTGGAAACCATCCCTATCGATTGCGTTTAGCCTCTGTCCTACATGGCGAGCGGCCATGTTCAAATAAAGCACAGGAGGTATCTATGAAGAAGCTCGCGATCTTCGCCGGCGCTGGTTTTATGGTTCTTGGAGGCATGGGTGCCGCTCTGGCGCAGCCATCCTCCATTTCCGGCACCCCCGGCTCTCTCTTCCCGGAGGCGGCTCCGCATGAGATTCGCATCATCAACGGTGTGCCTTGCCGTACGATCCTGGACCCGAATACCCGCGACACACGCATTCCGGTCGCCTGTGCCGGTCAGGTCAGCGGCGTTGTGGCGCCCATGGCTGGTGACGTCGTGACGACCGGCAGCATCGCTCCCACTCCGGTTGGCCCCATGATGGGCGCTCCGGTGCCGATGGGATCGCCTGATCCCTATGCAGCTCCGCATGAGATTCGCATCATCAATGGCGTGCCTTGCCGTACGATCCTGGACCCGAATAACCGGGACACACGCATTCCGATCGCCTGCGCTCAGTAAGCACTCCTTCTTCGACAACAAGGCGCGGGCCTGACGACCCGCGCTTTTTTACAAGCCGCATCCAAGAAGAGGCCCCATGGCATATCGGCATGTCATGGGGCGATCACTGTCGTGATCACGAGCCTTATTCGGCTGCCTGTCTCAAAGGCAGGAAGCCGATGGACTGGCGCTGCGGTCCTTCCTGCTTCAGAGTGCGGACCATATCCTCGTATTCCCGCTCCATCTCCGGCGTGACGGAGGGACGGGTTTCACGCAGGGCCTGTTCGAAGTGAGCCATGGTCACGTGCTCCGCCTGCAGCGACTCCCTCAGGGCGAGTAGACCAGCGCGGCGGGTGAGGTCTTCCAGATCCGCCCCGGTGAAGCGGCTCGTCCTTTCGGCGATGATGTCCAGATCCACATCGGGGCCGAGCGGCATGTCCTTCGCGTGGATGCCGAGAATGTGGCGGCGTCCGTGGGCGTCGGGAACCGACACGTAGATCAGTTCGTCGAAGCGACCGGGCCGGAGCAGGGCAGGGTCGATGAGGTTCGGCCTGTTCGTGGCCGCCATGACAACGACGCCTTGCAGTTCCTCGAGCCCGTCCATTTCCGCCAGGATCGTGTTGACGACGCGCTCCGTCACCGCAGGTTCACCAAGACCGCCACCGCGAATGGGTGCGAGGGAGTCGATCTCGTCGATGAAGATCACCGTCGGAGCGACCTGGCGGGCGCGAGCGAAGAGGCGGGACACCTGCTGCTCGGATTCCCCGTACCATTTCGAGAGGAGATCGGAGGATTTCGTCGCCACGAAGTTGGCCTGGGCTTCGCGAGCGACGGCTTTCGCCAGGAGCGTCTTTCCGGTGCCGGGAGGACCGAACAGAAGGAAGCCCTTGGCCGGGCGGATGCCGAGGCGGCGGAAGGATTCCGGGCTCCTGAGGGGCAATTCCACGCCCTCGCGCAACCGGGTGCGTGCCTCTTCGACGCCGCCGATATCGTCCCAGGTCACGTTGGGCACCTGGATCATGATCTCGCGCAGGGCCGAGGGCTGAACGCGCTTCATGGCATTGGTGAAATCCTGCCGCGTGACCTGCAGGCTCTCGAGCACATCGGAGGGAATGCCGTCCCGGAGATTGATGCCCGGCAGAATGCGCCGCAGGGAGTCCATGGCCGCCTCGCGGGAGAGGGCTGCGAGATCGGCGCCGACAAAGCCGTAGGTGGTGCGGGCGACCTCGTCGAGATTCACATCCTCGGCCAAGGGCATGCCGCGCGTATGGATGCCGAGGATCTCCCGGCGGCCGGGCTCGTCGGGAACGCCGATGACGATCTCTCGGTCGAAGCGGCCCGGACGGCGAAGAGCCTCGTCGATGGCCTCACGCCGGTTCGTCGCGCCGATCACCACGATGTTCTGGCGCGGCTCCAGGCCGTCCATGAGAGTGAGCAATTGGGCGACGATGCGCCGCTCGACCTCACCCGTGACCTCCTCGCGCTTCGGCGCGATGCTGTCGATCTCGTCGATGAAGATGATGGCGGGCGCGTTCTGCTGTGCTTCCTGGAAAACCTGTCGCAGCCGCTGCTCGGACTCGCCGTAGTGGCGGCCCATGATCTCGGGCCCGGCGATATGGAAGAACTGCGCCTCCGTCTCGTTGGCGACGGCCCGCGCCAGCCGGGTCTTGCCTGTGCCGGGAGGGCCATAGAGCAGCACCCCCTTCGGCGGATCGATGCCGAGGCGCTGGAACAGTTCCGGATGGCGCAGGGGCAGTTCCACCATTTCGCGGACCTGGTCGACCGTGCTGCCGAGGCCGCCGATGTCGTCGTAGGTCACGTCGGCACGGCGGGCCTCGCGCGGCTCCTCGAACTGCGGGCGCAGTTCGATCTCGGTCTCTGCCGTCACATGCACGATGCCGCGCGGCTGGGTCGAAACCACGACGAGACGGATTTCCTGCAGGCCGTAGGCCGGAATGTTGAGAAGGCCGCGCATCTCTTCCGGCAGCCGTGGATCTGCCGAGCGTTGCGAATAGACCGAGGTCGAAATCACGTCGCCAGCCGTGAGCGGGCGATGATAGAAGGTGCGTTTCAGGGCGTCTCCCGAGCCCTGCAGGCGCAAGCCCTTCTGCGCCGGGGCCAGCACGACCCGGGTCGCGGGGCGGACCTCGGCCCGCTTCACCTCCACGTGATCGCCGCTGCCAACGCCCGCATTGACGCGTTGCAGACCGTCGAGGCGAACGATATTCAGGCCTTCATCCTCAGGATAGGGCGTGACGGCGATGGCCGTGGTGTGGCGCTTGCCGATGATCTCAATGGCCTGGCCTTCCTGAACGCCAATTTCGGCAAGAGCCTGCCGGCTCATGCGCGCAATGCCACGGCCCGAATCGTCCGGCCGGGCGTTCGCGACCTGAAGGCGTACACTCTGCCCATCCTCTGCCATTGCTGTGTTCCCATCGTTCGAGCGTTTTGATGCGATGGCAGATAAGGGGAAGGAGCTTTAGGGGGCAGGGCTTCCCGAGTGCCACGCGTTCGGGGTTTCGCAGGCTGCTGCGAGCCAGGAAACCGCAGGGCCAACGCCACATGCCTGGAATTGTTGCAGGTACGATTCCAAGGAGCTGCTGGGAGGAACGCTATGACGAGACCCGGTTGGACGGCGCCCAGAGCTGTCTGAGCGATGCTTCGATCTCAACCTGGTAATCGTCGGAATGCGATCCGAGCAGGGCGCCGGTTGCGGGCATGAAGGGTGCGATGGTGGGCATCTTGGCGGATCCATCTGAGCCCGTTTCGGGGACGTTCGAGGGCGGATCGATCAGTTCCCAACTGTCGAACAGATCCATGGACGAGTGGCCGGGAAGATTGGGGCCCAGATAGGGCACGATCTCGATCCAGGGCCTGCCATTGGGACGCGACGTGACCTTGGTGACCCGTCCGAAGAAGCGCGTCAGAGGACAGCGGACGAAGTCGCCGGGGATGGGCATGCGTGCCCTTTCGAACTCCAATGCCGCTTCGGCTTCCTGAAGCTCGGACCGAAGCCTGGCAACACGCGCTTCGAGTTCCACGACGCGCTTCGTGCAGGGGCTCTCATGCTCCCGGTTCAGCGACGAGACCAACGACAGGCTCGTGTCGGAACCGATATCCGTCACCGGAAACACCCTCATGACGGTCCTCCTCTGATCTTTCGATTTTGGAGCGTCCGGCTACGAGTGCAAGACACCCAGAAGATTGAGGTGGAACTCAACCTTGGCGCATGAGGGTTATAGACAGGACAAGCTTGAGAATAGGAGCTGACATGGGTCTTCGACGCCACATTGGAGGACATGTGAGCAGCCTCATCGGCGTGATGCTGATGCTTGCTTCTGCCGCGCTGGCTCAGGATTCGGCACCGCCGCTGCCTCCGCCGAGGCCAGATCGTCCCGCTGAGCCACAGCCGGAGTGGCGGGCGGAAAAGGTGCCGCGGAACGAGACCCCTCTCGAGAAGGCGGATCTCGGCGGCGATGCCAAGGATGCCTGTCTCCAGCGCCTCGCGCAGCTCGGGCTGCGCTTCGAGAGCCGCCCGCCGGTCAAGGAGAACAGTTGCGGGATTGAAGATCCGGTTCTCGTCTCCGCCCTTCCTGACGGCGTCGCGGTCATCCCGGTGTCGTTGATGGCCTGTCCCGTGGCCGAGAGCATTACGCGCTGGATGAGCGAAGCGGTCGCTCCCGAAGCCCAGCGCCAGTTCCAGAGCACCCCGACGAAAATCCTCATTGGGACCTCCTACCAGTGCCGCGATCAGCGCAATGGGCAAAAGCCGAGCGAGCATGCCTTCGGCAACGGCCTCGACGTGATGGGATTTGAATTCGCCAAACGGTCGCCGCTGGCGATTGGCAGCCATACGGAAGGTTCTTCCGAAGCGACCTTTCAAGAGGCGATCCGGAAGGCCGCGTGTCCGGTCTTCAACACGGTGCTCGGTCCGGGCTCGGATGCCGACCACGGCGACCACCTCCATCTCGACCTGCGTCAGCGCAAGGGCGACTACCGGATTTGCCAATAGATCCAGGGGAACAGGGACGCAGCCAGAGCTTTGTTTGTCCATGTTAGTACCGTTGGAGCCGCCTCATGAAAATCGTTGCGTCTGTTGCCCTTGTGATCGTTGGATTTCTCAATCCGGCTCTGGCTGCACCCCGGAAAATGGACCTGGAAACGGTGAACAAGGCCGAGTGGTCGGCCAAGGGCGATAAGGGGAAGGAGATCGATCCGGCTCTTGTCAAGACACAGGTCCTGCTCGACTGGGCTCATTTCTCACCTGGTGTCATCGACGGACACAACGGCGAGAACCTGCGGAACGCCATCAAGGCTTTTAGGAAAGAGCGCGGCCTGAATCCGGACGGGGCCCTCGATGGGGAAGTTTGGGCAAAGCTCAATGAGGCGTCGTCGGACCCGGTTCTGGTTGAATACACAATCCGGGATGAGGACGTGAAAGGCCCCTTCGTCACGATCCCGGACAAGTTGGAGGAGAAGGCCGACCTCGATCGGCTCGGCTACTCGAGCCCGGAGGAGCTTCTGGCCGAAAAGTTTCATATGGACGTGGATCTTCTCAAGGCCCTGAATCCCGACAAGGCCTTCGACAGGTCCGGCACCTCCATCGTGGTCGCCAATGTCGAGGCAAAGCCGGCTTCCGAGAAACCGGACAAAGCCGCGAAGATCGAGGTCGTGAAGAGCGAGCACATCCTACGGGTGCTCGGAAAGGACGGAACCGTGATCGCGGTCTATCCGGCCTCCATCGGCAGCGAGGAAAAACCGGCACCCAGCGGGTCGCACAAGGTGCGCGCCGTGGCGCCGAACCCAAACTATACCTACAACCCGGATTATGCCTTCAAGGGCGTGAAGGCCAAGGAGAAGTTCGAGATCAAGCCAGGCCCGAACAACCCCGTCGGGAGTACCTGGATTGACCTCTCCGTCGAGTCTTTTGGCATCCATGGAACGCCCGAGCCCGAGAAAGTCGGCAAGGCCTATTCCCAGGGCTGCGTGAGGCTGACGAACTGGGATGTCGAGGAATTGTCGAAAATGGTCGAGAATGGGACGCCGGTCGAGTTCATCGATTAGACCATTCGCCCCGATCTTGGCTCAGTCGTCGTTGGCGGAGTTCAGCTGATCGGGCCTCAGGCCCTCGTCAGTCTCGGCATCGTGTGCCCTGACAAGCCATTCCAGCTGCTCCTGGACGAAATCGGGATCGCTATGGAAGCGCATGGCGCAGGCCACGAGAAAGACCGCGATCTCAGGCAGGTCCTCGTCACCCAGATCCGGAAGAACCAGCTCGAGTTCCGTCATGTTGCCGGAAGTCAGGATGGCGGCCTCGTTGGGAGGAAGGACGGTACCGGTGCTGTCAGAGTCTTGAGCCATTGAGCTGATCCTAAGCCTTTCATGTGGGAGGAATGCGGCGTTGCGGGAGGAGGTTGCCATCGCAGCCATGTCTCGCTGCCATGCGAGCGATCTCTCTCGTTTTGTTCTAAGGCGTGGGCCAACAAGGTAAAGGTTCGACCGCCGCGTGGGAGTGGGGTGCTCAAGCAAAAGCCCTGCCGCATGTCTGCGACAGGGCCGGGACGCTGTGAAACCGCAGAGGTTACGGATATGTGCAGACGTAGCGCATTCCGTTCGTCGCCAGGAAAGTTCCCGTGCCCGGATCGTAGGAGCGGTATTTGCGTGCACAATAGGCTGCGACCTGCGGATCGACCGTGCCCGGAGGGGCCGGGACGGCAGGCTGCGCCTGCGCCTGGTTGGCAATTGCGCCGGCGATCAGCGCGCCCGCCGCAATTCCTGCAACGCCGGCGGCAACGGCCGCGCCATTGTCGCGACGATAGTAATACCGGTCACGGTAATAGGGGCGGTAACCGCGGCGATAATACTGAGCGTAGCTCTCGTTCGGGTACGCCTTGTCGATCTGGGGCAGGGGGCGAGTCTGGAGTGGGGTGGCGCTGGCGGGCAATGCCGACACGAGCACTGCTGCACCGACCAAGGCCGTTACGAATTTGCGCATATCAAATTCCTCGGTTGCGAAAACTCCGGCAGAGGGTCTGCTGAAAGTCGGGCGAAATATAGCGCTACCGGCCAAGCTCGCACAATCCCGATCTTGCCCGAGTTATGAAGCTGATCATTTCGCTGGTATCCGTAGTTTCGTCGCAGATGTGAGACAAAACAAGCCGCTCGTGTGCTGTAAGTCATCCGCTGTTCAAGGTTCTTGGCTGTTATTGCTCAAAGTTTAGGGCCGATATTGTGTAGAAATGTACTGCCACTGGAACGTAGATAGGTCATCATGCCAGTATTCTTATTATTCCGAGGAAACGCTCCAAGGGGAGAAGGCTGTTCTTTCCCAAGCGTGGCACTGGATTTTTTGCAATAAGTCGCCAATGATGTAAGCGTTCTATTATAATCTCTCGCGGGTTGGGACCTCATGCTCCGCCTCACGTTCCTCGTGTCTGTGATTGCCTCTCTCGAAGGCGGGGCGCCTTCCGATGCGGCGGAGCCATTGCCTCCTGCAAAAGGAGCTGTCTTGCTGACGGCTTCGGGAAAAATCGAGCAGACGAACGGTCCGGGGCGGGAAGTGCTCGATGGCGCCTTGTCGAACGGGCTGGCACGAGGGTCTTCCAGGGCAGCTTTTGCCATGATTGGAGACAGGGATCCGTCTGTGGGTGTTCCTCTGAGGGCCGTCAAGGGGGACGGGGAGCTGTTCAAGGGGCGGGAGAGGGGGCCTCTCTCGATCTCCTATTCACGGGACGATCACGGCGCTTTGCGCTATGACTTTCACGACCCCCGCTCGGTTGGGCCGTTCAACCGGCTGCAGATCGTACCGCCATGAAGCTCAAGCTGAGAAATTACAAGGCTTCTTTGATCACCCTTGCGGCCATTGGGGTGCTGGCAATTTCGCTCACGTTTACGGTGTGGCGATTGCTTGCCGTCGGGGAGGATTCTCGAGCCGGCGATAGCTACAGCAATCTATGGGAAATTTCCCAAACGCAGTTTGAAGCATCGGTCGTGGCCGAGGCTTTGGCTCGAACCGCCACGGGAGAAAGCTTTGCCAGTCCCGAAGAGACCCCTGGCTTTCGACTGGCCATCTTGATCAGACGGCTGTCGGTTCTCCTGGAGGGCGAGCAGAAAAATCTGATCGGCAGGGTTGGGGCTTTCGAAAGCCTACAAGAAACCTATCGGCGCCTGACCGATGCGGAGCCCCTTCTGGAGAAGGCGATCGATGCACAGACGGCCACGAGGCTGAGGATACAGGTTCACGATCTTGCCAACCAGCTGAGAGGCATTGCCAATCAGGCCATGCTGCTGAGCCATGAGGAAAAGGCGGAAAAGCGCTCACTGTACCTGCGCTACGTTTTCGAGAGCTTCGCATTCATTATCGGCATAGCGATCAGCGCGGCGTTCCTTGTGATCCGCCTACTCAAGGGAATGCAGGAGACGACCCAGGCCAGGCAGCTACTCAAGCAGGAGCAGGAGCTCTCCGACCTGGTCATCAACAATATCAGCGATCAGGGCATCGTCATGTTCGACGCCGAGCTTCGTTGCTTGCTCTGGAACCCGGGTATGGAGGACCTGCTGAACATAAAGCCTGACCAGGCAGTCGGACAGCATATGCAGGATCTCGATCCGATCTTTGCTCAGGCGGATGCAATCGGCTCGCTCATGCGGGCAACCGAAGGAATGAGCTCGATCTTCGAGAACGAGACATCCTCTCCCGATGGGCAGGAACGATGCCTGGAGATCAACTGCTTTCCCGTCTATATGGCTGAGCGCAGGCTCGGCATCGCTTTCATGCGCGATGTGACCGAGCAGTGGCTGGCTCGCAAGCAGGCGGAGCGCCAGAACTTCGATCTCGAAATCAAGGTGCTCCAGCGGACGGCAGCTCTGCGCCAAGCCGAACGACGCCTGATTGCGGCGATCAATTCCGCATCGGAAGGATTCGCGGCTTTCGATTGGACGGGAAAGCTTCTCTTCGCCAATGAACAGATCTGGGCTGCCGCTCCCGTGTCACTATGGTGCCAGGAGGAGATGGGCCTCTCCAACTTCTTACAGTGCTTCGCCATGTGCGAAGGCGCCGACATGCGGCTCGTAAACGCGAAGTCTCCGTTCGAGGAAATCGAGTTGGATCTCCTGGTGAAGAAGGATACTTGGGCCCGTCTTTCCCTAACGAAAGCCGATGGGGCCACGATCTTCGTGCGTCTGACGGATATCTCGGGCTACAAGCAGGTTGCGAAGGTCCTTGAATCGGCCCTCGAACGCGAACGCGAGACCACGAACGCCTACCGGAACTTCGTGTCCATGGTGTCCCACCAGTTCCGGACGCCGCTCGCCATCCTGGACTCCAGCGCCCAGCGCATTCTGCGTCGCGGGGCAGAGCTGACGCAGGACGAGCTTGTCACGCGCATCCAGAAGATCCGAAACGCCGGCACTCGATTGACGCGTCTCGTGGAAAGCGTTCTGAACGCGGCCAAACTCGATGCCGGAACGATCGAGGTCAATCCGGCCTCCTCCAATCTGGTCGATCTCGTCATGGATATTTGCGAACGACAGCGCGAGGTCAGCTCGCAGGCCGATATCCGCTTCGATGTCCCTGATGTCCCTGTCAGGGTCTATTGCGACGGCATGCTCATCGAGCAGGTGGTCGTCAATCTCCTTTCAAATGCCATCAAGTATTCAGGCGATACCCCGATCGTCGAGATCAAGATCTGGATGGACGGATCCCGCGCCTTCTGCTCCGTCCGTGACTGGGGCATCGGAATTCCTGCGGATGAGATATCGAAGATCTTCGATCGCTTCTACCGGGCTCGCACGGCAACAGGTATTGCCGGCACGGGTATTGGATTGAATTTTGCCCAAAGAATCATGCATCTGCATGGGGGTGACATTCAGGTTGAGAGCTATGAGGCGGCTGGATCCTTGTTCACCTTCGATCTGCCCATAGCCAATGCCGATCAAGCGCAACAGGCTGCATGAGTGACCGACCCCAATGAATGATCAAACAACAATTCTTTGCGTTGAAGACGAAGACGATCTGAGAGGCGATATCGCCGAAGAGCTGGAGGCGGCCAATTACCGGGTGCTCCAGGCTGCCGACGGCGACGAGGCGCTCAGTCTCCTGGAAGTGCATCGTCCCGATCTCGTCCTCTGCGACATCACCATGCCGGGCCTTGGGGGCTACGATGTGCTCAAGGCATTGCGCGAGCAGGGCACCATGGCCGATGTCCCCTTCATCTTCCTGACGGCCCTGGCCGAGAGAAATGACGTTCTCAGCGGCAAGCAGGCGGGAGCGGACGATTACCTCGTCAAGCCGATCGACTACGAGATTCTGCTGGCCACCATCGCAGCCCGTCTCGATCAGGTCACTCGCGTTCAGACGAGCGCCGTCAACAGGGCCGAGGAATCCTGGCAGGAAATCCTGAAATCCTCCAAGGGGCGTACGGTCGATGCTCTCTACAAGGCGACCTTCGCCTTCGACCGTTTTCTCGTCGGTGTCGTAATCGTCGACGAGACCGGCGCCATCCGCGTGATGAACAAGGAGGCGCAGCGCATTCTGGCCGAGGACGACGGCCTGGTTGCCTCGCAGGGCATCTTGAAGGGGTCGGTGGCCAAGCAGAACGGCAAGCTCTATTCGGCTATCGAGAAGGCCTTCGAGGAGGAGTCCCTCGACGAGATCGTGTCGTTCCCGCGAAACTCGGGCGGCCGGCCGTATCTCGTTCTGATCCCCGGACAGCGTTTCTCCGTCGAGGATAGGCCGGAGGCCGTCGTTGTGCTCGTCATCGACACGGAGCAGCGGGCCAAAGTCTCCGGCGATACGCTCGTCCGGCTCTATAACCTGACGCCCTCCGAAACGCGGGTGGCCCTCATGCTAATCGACGGCAAGCGCCTCGATCAGATTGCCGAAGAGCTCGAAGTCGCCCAGACCATGGTTGTCTTCCACCTGAAGAAACTCTATTGGGTTAAAAGCGCAAAGAACCGGATTTTGCTGAGGAAGTTAAAAATCTAGCTGCTTGAATAATTTAGCAAGTTCATAGGCGCTGTGATCGAGAGAATGTGGTGCGGTCAAGCTCGTTACCATTCGGGTCGCGGGACGAAGGTCGCGCCAAGGAAGCTGCCCCAACCGTTCAGGACACGATCCATGATGGCCGGTGCCTGCATGGCATCGAACCGAATGATCTCACCAGCTTGGTCGTAGATCATGGGTCTAGAGCGCGTTGACATTCATTTGGTCCAGATGAACGCGCTGACGAGGCAAAGGATTGACATAAACGCCCGTGGGGTCTGTTCGTAGCGCGTGGCGATGCGTCTGAAGTGCTTGATTTTCAGGAAGAAG
>NZ_VOSK01000128.1 GCF_009296175.1 Microvirga tunisiensis
GAACAAGAGCATCCGGGAGTGGACCGAGCTGCTGGCCGGCGACGAGGTGCTGGCCACGGCCATCCTCGACCGCCTGCTGCACCGAGCGCATGTTCTCAACATCAAGGGGCGCAGCTATCGCCTGCGGGATCTGGAGGAGGCTCTCCAGCGGGCTCACGCTTGAGCCGTCGTAAAACTGGATGTCGCCTTATCTCGTAAATCTCGGTGTCGCTTGACAGTAGGTTTCAGCATCATCGGCACGAACCTCCATGAGGTGAGCTTTGTGGCGTTCGGTCCAAAGAGGGTGGCCCACAACGGAGCCGGCCTTTTTCTCCGCGAGCCAAGCCTTGACCCTGACATTGGCGGCTTCAACGGTGACGCGGTTATCGTAGATACGCTGCTCAACACGGTCGAGACGGCTCTCAAGGACTTCTTGTGAGATGTCAAAAGTCGCCACGCCGTTCGACTTGAGTGCCTCAAGACGGCGATCGATTCCGTGAAGCTTGATGCGCAGCTCGTCACAAAGGCGGCCCATCCGTTCGCTCATTCAAGTCTCCTGTGAGCTCGTTCCATCGTGGTCAAGACAAGAGTGAGTTGGATCCATTACTGGACCGCCACTCCTGGCTGAACTGGCTGACAATCCCGGTGCTAAAAACCCTGGCTCCTGCCCCAGCGGCTCGAGCCTCCGTCACGGCGGCATTGATGGCCGCAACACGGGAGTTATACTCCCCACGGTGTTTGCCATCTACCCGGATGCGCCAGGCGCCATGATGTCGAACGACATATATGTCGGTTGTCATTGACTGATCTCCACTGGCCAACTGCTCGGGTCAAAAGGCCTCGCGAGCCGATTCAAACTGGCCGACGAGGTTAGAACTGCTTGCCTGCCATCCAGCCTTGAACGTCGGTTCTGACGGTCTCATAGGGCGGGTTGTAGCGCACCTTTACCAGCGTAATCAGCTGCTCCTCATTCTTGATCTCTGACAGATCCAAGGTGGTGCGACAGCTCCACTGCCGCTTTGCGTCGATGCGATACCCTGTCTTGCGGGTGACGGTCTCATCGCTTTCGCCGCCTCTAAAGCCAAACATCATAGCCTCGATTGTTGGGACAGGTCTCGTCGTGCGGTGACCGGCTCAAGCCATTTGCATTAGCACCGGCACTAACCAGCGGATGTGTTGGTGCTTATTGGCTGTCCCTGAGAGAGTTCCGTTGACGACGCCTTTAGCCGCAAAAGCGGTTGATCGCTGACCTCAGGCGGGCGGCGTCTCCTGGTGGGCTGCCGCCAATTCTTGAGGATCGACCCTGATGGCCTGTACCGAGCCGTGGTTTCCCTGATGGAGTGGCAGGTAAATGGTGGTTGCAATTCGCCGGTAGACGAGAAACGACAGCCCCTCAATCAGTTCCTCGTCAATGTCGACCGCGTAGGTGCCGGCAGGCTGCAGCTTGTCCACGGCCGTCAGTGAGAAGGGGTGATCGAAGGTGATGCTCTCTCGGGCCGTGCGCATGAGGTGCTACTAAGCGGCGATCTTGTCGGCGCAATCTTTGGCAACCTGGCTGTTGCCTTCCGCGGTGCCGGGCATGGTCGCCCACCCATTCTTCAGGACGAGATCGCCCCTGTTCCATGACGAGGCGGTCTTGATGGCAGCAACACGCTCAGCAAGCTGCGGATCGCGCTTGGATTGATCAACGCAGATCAGGGATAATGTCGTGACTACCTCGGCTTTCGATTGATCGGCCGCCATCGTGCGAGCTGTGCCGCCGGTGACCCAACCACCCCAGGAAAACCCGATGACGGCGAGCGCGACAGCGCCACAGGCGGCGCCATGGAGGCCAGGCTTCAGCCACGCAGGGGTTTGCATGATGTTTTCCTTGGGGCCGCAAAAGAAATAAACTTCTGTCAATAAGATCAACATATCACGACGGACCAATTTAACTCAGACTTATATTTGCTCCGGGCTCTATTTAATTGGTTTATGGCTCCCCATATCTAAAAAAATGACGAGCGCGAGTCTGCAACTGCAGGAGCGGCTCATTACTGCCCAGGCAGCGAAACTTGGTTTGCCCCACGCCTGATGCTCTCAATGGAGAAGCTCTGCAGTGAGGAGATTGCCATGACATTCCTGATCCAGTTCAAAAGGTTTCGACGCGGTGTGCCAGAGGTCATCGGAACCCTGCCCATCGCCGCTGCTGACGGTGCCGCAGCCTTGGCCTTTGCCCGGAGCCTTGCCGGAATGAGACGCTGGCCATCCCGGACCGATGCTCTGCGTGTGATGGACGATGGCGGCCGCATACTGCTCGATTGGACCGTGCCGGTAGCGACTGCGCAGCCGCTCACCTCCTCACCCACCCTGGTTCCGGCGAAGTCCACCGGGAAGGAACTGCGCCGAGCGTCTCTAATTGCGATGGAGCAGCCAGAAGAGAGCCCATCAGCGCCCGGCCTGGGCCGCCACCGTTTTGCCGTGGGACAGTCGGTCTCCTACGCAGAGGATGGTCAGCCTGAGATCTGGAAAGGCGGCTATGAGATCGTCAGGCTCGATGATCCGCATCACGGGCCACGATACGCGATCAGAAGCGCAGATCAGTCGTATGACAGGATCGTCCATGAGTACGAGCTCCGCGAGGACCTGGGTGCCCGCGGTCGCGGTCGCTGAGTTTGCATTTCCGGTTCGCCTCCAGACCGGTCAAGAACAGTCGATTGATAGCGGCTATGCACTCCCGGAAGCCAGCCCTTCACAATAAGACCGACGTGGTGGCCGGCTTGGGGCAACGAAGTGGACCCGGACCTCCGCGCTTCATGATCTTTATCGTGCCGCTTAGCGGAATGTGCCCACCTTTGCAGAACCCTGGCTCGTGAGGAGGACGATGTTGTCTGGTCCGCGCTCGATCCAGTGGCAGTTACCGGCATACTCAAGGCCAAGCTCGAAATTCTCGCTTTGTTGTCCCAAGCTCATGGTCCACCAGTGACGAAGGGTTTGAATAGCGACCCCTTGCCCCTGGGTCTTGCCCAGCCCACGGACGAGGTGGCGAACAATATGGAGCGCAATGCTCTCAGTGGGGACGTAGCTCATGATCAATGCCTTGTCGCTTTGTATCGATTGTATGGCGTCAGCGCTGTCTTTGCGCACTCTGGAGGACGGCTAGGTATTGCGGCGTCTCGGTTGCAATTGGGAAATCAGGTCATACAAGTCTGCAGTGGCGGCAATGTGCCCCTCGACAGCTCGCAATACCTCAGTCCCATCACGGCCAACTCTACCTGTGCTCCTCCTTCGGTGGAGCGATTAGCATTCTCGTAGACGCTGCTCCGCGCCCTGGCGCATTGATGGGCCAGTCTCGAAGTGCCTGTGGCGAGGGCAGTGAATGGGTAAAGCGCTTGTCGAGCAGATGACGAAGCTCTGGAGCCGTTAAGTCCATGATGTTTGCGTTGCGCCAACGGCGGCAGTAGCTTTTCTTCCGGGTGAGAAAACCCCAGAAGCTGTTTGCGTCGTATTCGACCCATAACCGCAAGCGGCCGGTCATCGTTCTACGGAAGTCAAAGCGTCCAGTGAGAGACATGGGATTCTCCTTAGAACCCTAAGTGACATAAGGACTTCGACAGCTTTGAAGATCTCCGTTTGACGGAAAACCTAGAGACAAGTCCGAACCGGAATGGATCAAGTGGTGCAATGAGGTCCAACAATGAGCCCGTGAGGGAGTTCATCCGTGCCGACTTTCCGGGGCTCGCCCATCGCCATCGCGGAGCGGCCACAATAGGCTCCTCCTATTCTGCAGAAAGTGCAAGATTTACTGAGAGCACTGCTCTGAATAATCGGCTTCTCCATTCGGATGCGGAGCGTGTTGTATCACTCAGGTCCTAATCCCTGCCAGGAGGCACTGCTAAACTCTCTGCCCTGACCCGCCGGTTCATGCCTGCGAGTCCCCGGCCAAGACGATCCTGTGCTTCTTTGCCCCTCCGGGGATCTTGAGCCCAAGGATCCTGTTACTGGGTCCCTGGAATGACGCAGCTTCACGCGTGCGATTGATCCATGTGAATGTATTCCCCTCTTAGGCACAGTACCCTTGGGATGGAGGTGTCCGATGCCTCGCTACCACTTCAACGTCGTGCTAGGTGACAAACTCATCGGTGATCAGGTCGGGCAGACCTGCCCTGATCTCGAAGCCGCCCATCACAGAGCCTCCAGTATCGCCCGAGAGATGCTCGGGAGCCCGCGAGTCTATGGGGTGCAATGGAGCGAGGCCGTGTTTTACATCGTGGTAGACGGGCAAGAGATTGCCACGATGCCATTCTCCGAGAGCGCGAAGCATCTTCGATAGCTGCCGTATTAGAATGATCCGGCCAAAGCGCTTTCCAGCGAAATAGAGCGGGCAGATCGGCGCCGGGTAGCAGGCGTTGATAGATTCGCCGGATCCTCCTGTAGCATTCATCTCCTCGAAGCCGGCCCGGTCGGTCACGGTGATACCCCCGCGGCTCTGCTGGATCAGCGCCGCCGTCTGGAGGGTTCGGGTCACCACACTTACCGTGGAACGCTTGACCCCCAGCATTTCGCCCAGAAACTTGTGGGTAAGCGGCAAGACGTCCTGTCCAGCCCAGTCATGCATAGCGAGGATCCCCGGCAGACCTAAACGGTCCGAGCCACGCAACCTCACTCCTACGCGATGGAGAGTCTCAGCAAGTCAAATGCGTGGATGTGACAAAGCCGGCCTCACTATCAGCCCTGTCGCACCACGTCATTCGTCATCGCTGGAAAGCTGACACTCTCCCTTCATGTAGTTGGCGATGCCTGACATCACGCTGTCGAGCGAGGGGAAGCTGGTAGTGGCCATCTTGAACAGCCCGGAGTTGCGATCTGCATTGATGACGAAGAACGATGGCGACGTTTCGGTGATTGTTCCAAGGGGGCGCCCGAGCCTGTCGCTCAACGTCCAGGTGCCTGGTTTGACCTTCGCAGGCGTCACGACCATATCCACGGCAGCTTCTCCGTCAATACAGCATAATACAACTTGTCCTGCGCTGAGAAAGCGGCTGTCAAGTGATGTTCCGGAAGAGTCTGCTCTGCTGTTCTCAAAGCACCCCGACATCCTCAGCCTATGAGAACTCAGCAACAGCTCTCCTGCTCCTTGCAAAGAGCTCGCCAATTAGAATGAATTAGAATGGTGGGGTCTTAGATCAGCTGATCTGGGGGCACTTTGAGGATTGTTGAGAGGCTTTCAAGCATCTCCTCCTCGATATCCTTGTTACCTTCTTCGATTGCTTCGATGTCCTCCTTAGGAATGCCGCTCTTTGCGGCGAGGTCATCGCGCGAGATGTTCCTCCATCGGCGATAAGCCATCAGGGCAGGCTCGCCGCCTGCGAGCGCATAGGTAACATCCATCGGGACGCGGAAGACATCAACCATCGTCGCCTCCTCCAGAATCCCAGCTTAACACAGAACGAGCGGCCCAGGTGGTGGAGATGTCATAGCAACTGAGGGAGTTCGCAGTGATACTCGCTCCCGCAAGTTCAGGGAGCCATGCAGCGTGAGCCCAAGCGGATGGCGGTATTTGTCAATACGTGGCTGAGGCCGGACGGCTGATGTGCCCGGCACACCGCTCGAGCTCACAAAGAGATCGGCTTCGATGCTTGTTCTCGGATATGGGGTAATCCTCCATCATACGAATTAATCTTGATGCGGAATCAAACAAAAAGCCTTCATCTCAGATGTTTCAGAACGGAGAGAGGCTCTGCCATGACCGCCACAGAATGTGGAATCACTGGTTTCCTGATGCAGATGAAAGCTTAACCGTAATCAGTGCTCATAACTTTTCTTAGTTCACGCTTCGTTCTGGTGTTTGGAATTCATATCAGGTAGAGTCAATACTCAGAAATTACAGAGGCGGAGCCGTGATGAGCATGGATAAGAACAGGGCGATCGACACAGCGGTGGCCCAGATCGAGCGTGCCTTTGGCAAGGGTTCAATCATGCGCCTGGGCGGCAGCCAGGTCGTCGAGGTGGAGACGATTTCGACCGGTTCTCTCGGGCTCGATATCGCTCTGGGTGTGGGCGGCCTTCCGAGAGGACGGGTTGTCGAGGTTTACGGACCGGAATCGTCAGGCAAGACGACGCTGGCCCTCCAGACCGTTGCCGAGGCCCAGAAGGCGGGTGGCGTCTGCGGTTTCATCGATGCGGAGCATGCCCTTGATCCAGCCTATGCGCGAAAGCTGGGGGTCAACCTCGATGATCTCCTGATCTCTCAGCCTGACAATGGCGAGCAGGCGCTTGAGATTGCCGATACTTTGATCCGCTCGGGCTCTGTCGATGTGTTGGTCATCGACTCGGTTGCGGCTCTGACGCCGAAGGCTGAGATTGAAGGCGAGATGGGTGAGAGCCGTCCTGGTCTTCAGGCCCGCCTCATGAGCCAGGCCCTGCGCAAGCTCACCGGTTCGATCAGCCGCACCAAGACGATGGTGATCTTCATCAACCAGATCCGCATGAAGATCGGCGTCATGTACGGCTCGCCGGAGACGACGACGGGCGGCAACGCACTCAAGTTCTACGCCTCCGTGCGCCTCGATATCCGCCGGACCTCGACCCTGAAAGACCGGGATGAGCCGATCGGCAACCAGGTGCGGGTGAAAGTGGTCAAGAACAAGGTTGCTCCACCTTTCAAGCAGGTTGAGTTTGACATCATGTTCGGCGAGGGTATCTCCAAGATGGGTGAGCTGATCGACCTTGGGGTGAAGGCCAACGTGGTCGAGAAGTCGGGCGCTTGGTTCTCCTATGACAGCCAGCGCCTCGGCCAAGGTCGTGAAAACGCCAAGACCTTCCTGAAGGACAATCCCGAGATCGCGGCCGAGATCGAAGGCAAGATCCGCCAGAATGCCGGTCTGCTGATGGATTCGTTGCAGGCCAACGATACAGCCGATGCTCCGGCTGATGATGCGGCATGAATCTGAACCAGGAACGCCGGTCCTGAGAGACCGGCGTTTTGCATTGTTAGCCCGCATAGGCCATCATGATGAGTTCGAGCTGGCGCCACGATAGGTAGCAGGCGCGTATGCCGGTAGTCTCCCGTCATTGCCCTGTGTTCGAACGCTCCTCCGGAAGGTGACGTTCAACCGGCGCTTTGTGAGGTGTTTACGAGCAACAAGACGCAGATCATCGCCTTCGACAATGTGCGGAAGGCTGGTGCGATGCGGAGCACCGTGTAAATCGCAATGCGTGATTGCTTACAGTTCCGGCGGGGATACCATTTGTCGGATTGACGCAGCGATCGTTTCACCCGCTTGATCAAAATGGATCCCTCGCAGGCGCTCAGGCGTCCTCGCTACCCTATGGAGGGCTCCGTTGCATTAACCTTGGCGGCATAAGGAGGAGCAGCCAGTCGAGGAGCCGTCCTGTTGTCGATCTTCAAGCGCCGTCGCTTTCCGGTTGAGATCATCCTGTTGTGCGTGCAGTGGTACTGCAAGACGGGATCAGCTACCGCGATTTGGCCGAGATGATGCAGGAACGTGGGGTCGAGGTGGACCCATCCACGATCTTCCGCTGGGTCCAGAGGTATGCGCCGGAGCTTGAGAAACGGGTTCGCCGCTACCAGGGGCATAGGCCTGGCTCTTGGCGCGTCGACGAGACCTATGTGCGGGTTGGCGGCAAATGGAAGTATCTCTTTCGTGCGGGCGACAAGCACGGACAGCTGATCGACTTCATGCTGTCAGACCGCCGCAACACCAAAGCAGCCTATCGCTTCCTGCGCAAAGCCCTGAGGACGATGAGCGACTACCCACCATCGTCCATCACGACCGCCAAACTGGCGTCGTATCCCAAGGCAATCCAGCGCCTGCAGAAGGAAGGCCTGCTGTCGAAAAAAGTTGAGCACCGGACATCGAAATTATTTGAATAGCATCATTGAGGCCGACCATGGAGCACTCAAGCGCGTCATCCGGCCGACCCGCGGCTTCCAGAGGATGGCAACAGCCTCCGCCACCATCAAAGGCTTCGAGGTGATGCGGATGATCCGCCGCGGCCATTGCGACCTGAGTGACCCATTCGACTGGGTTCGTTTGCCCTTTTCAAGTTAATGCAACAAAGCCCAGGTCGAAACGCTTGTCCGTGTTCCGATGCCTGACGAGCAAGAACCGCAGAAACTCCCGATGGCGATGCCGCCTCATGCAGGCGCCCAGGACCGTTCCGGTCGCCAAATCATTTGGAATTTGCTCTGCTTCGCCTCATCCGCAGCCGGCGAAGCCATCTCGGAAGATCGCGCGACTGAGGGTGAGGCTTGGCCATCAGAACCGCTCCCTCTCTTGTCTTGCGGATATGTAGCGTGCGTGAGTGAAACTCTTCTACCCCGGGGCGATGCCCGATAGAGAGAACTGAAGCGCCGGCCAGTTCATTGTCGAACAGGGAGAGCATGGATTCCTGGTTCTCGTCATCGAGCGCTGAGGTTGCCTCGTCCATGAACACCCAGCGCGGTTTGTGAAGGATCACCCGGGCGAAAGCCACGCGCTGCTGCTGTCCCAGCGACAAGGACTGATCCCAACGCTTCGTCTCGTTCAACGATCCGAGAAAGTCACTGAGGCCACAGCGCTCCAGCGCGGCCTGAACGATGCGGTTCTCGAACGCATCTGAAGCGGCTGGATAGCACAAGGCAGACCGCAGAGTGCCGAGCGGCAGGTAGGGGCGCTGAGGCAAGAACATCATCTCCTTCGGAACAGGCGTCAGGATCCGACCGGATCCCCACGGCCACAGGCCGGCAATGGCGCGAAAGAGGGTGCTCTTTCCTGAACCGGACACACCTACGATCAGAACACGCTCGCCGGTCCGGATCTCGGCGGTGGCATCCTCGATGATGATGCTTCCATCGCTCAGTGCGATCGAAAGATTGTCAAAGCTCAGCCAGCCTTTGGAATGAGGTGCAATCGTGATTTGTCTGTTGGTCTCGGCGATGCAATCCAAATCGAAGGCGGCCTGCCGGAATGTGGTAACCCGCAGGAGGGCGGAGCGCCAATCAGCGATCTTTGGGAAGTTGTCGACGAAGTAGCGGAGCGACCCCTGGACCTGATTGAATGCACCGACGACCATCATCATCTCGCCAAAGCTCAGGCGCCCAGTGAAATAGCCTGGGGCTGCCGCGAGGATCGGCACCACAATGGCGAGCCAACCGTAGCCCGACGTGATCCATGTCAGCCGGGCCAGTGCGCCAGAAAGACGCCGGGTCGACAAAAGGACCGCGTCGAGGAAACTGTTAAGGTTGCGACGCTCATCTGGTTCTCCGGAGTAGAGAGCAACACTTTCGGCGCTTTCACTCACTCGAACGATGGCGAACCGCAGATCCGCCTCTCGGGCATATCGTTCGGTGTTGAGGCGGATGAGGGGTCGACCCACGAGCCACGTCAATCCTGACCCGATGCCTGCGTAAGCGACGGCGACCCACACCATATAGCCTGGGATCACGAACTCACGTCCCTCGAGCTCGAAACTGGCATAGGACGAGAGTGTCCACAGAACGCCCAGGAAACTGACGAGCAGAAGAAGCGCCTGGAGCATGCCGACGCCGAGCTCGGTGGTAAACTCCGAGAACAGTCGGCAATCTTCCTGAAGGCGTTGATCGGCTTGGGAACCCGCGGGACCAACGTGGCCAAGCTGGTAAGCCCGAGCAGGCTGGAGCCAGACGTCGAACAGAGTATGGGTCAGGCGCTCCCTCAGGCGGATCTTGAGCCTCGCCTGAAGCCAGGTCTGTGCCACGACCAGTGCCAACAAGCCGGCGATGATGATGAGAAAGACAACGAGCTGGTTCAGAAACACCACAGAGTTTCGCTTCTCGACGGCATCGAAAAATGCGCCGTTCCACTCGTTCAGCCGAACCTGCCCGAACACATTGCCGATCAGCACTAAGACAATGGCCAAGACAAGTCGGACGACGGGCCAGCCTGTTCGCCCTCGCGACATCTCGCGAAGTATACGGTAGAGATCCTTGGCAAGGCCGCCTTCGCGTTGAGGTTTTTCCGCCTCCGCACTCAACACGTGCCGGGTCGCTCGCTCGACAGCTTCGGCCGTCTCAATCGGCTGGCTGAGATCGGCCTCTTGCTCGACGCCGGTCGTGGCGGCGGGAAGAGAGCTATGGCGGCCTGACAGGCCGTGTGGTTCCTGCATGCATCTGTCGTGGCACCTCGTGCTGCCCGCTCCTATATCTGAAGCCTGCATGCCGCAGGCTGGGGTCTGCGTGTGCACGCGAGAGCACCGGGATTGCCTGCGGCCACGCAAAGCACAGCCTTGCCGCCTATATGAGCTTTTTCAAGGTCGGGCCGAGCTGCCGGAAGCCATTAGCAGGTTTCAGGCAGCATGAGATCCTGATGTTCATGCCACCAAAACGTAATATCTATCATGGACATTAGCTGGGACGGCTGACGTCCCCATCTCGCCAGGCCCAAAATATCTCTCTCTGTGACGATGGCGCGACGTTGATCGCCTCACAAGAGCAATAGCTGAAGCGCATTGTATCCATGGGCTACCGAGTGCAGAATGATGCCACGCCAAACGGAGAAGAACGCATGTCTATGCCTCAGGTAGGCGCTTGGCTCGTGGCCTCTATGATAGTGGCTGGACATGCGGCTGCGCAGACCTCCTCGACGCCACCGCTCTCGACGGGCGGCGCTTCTACTGCAGATTCAGCAACGAAAGGCTCAATCTTCCTGGAGTACCGCCAGCCGGACCAGTTTCGCTCAACCAACCTGCGGGGGACCCGCGTTTATGGAGCAAACAACGAGAACATCGGGGAGATCAATGATGTCCTGATCAATCGCAGTGGGCAGGTGGTGGCAGTGATTATCGGCGTTGGCGGCTTCTTGGGCATCGGTGAGAAGGACGTCGCCGTTCCAATGTCCATGCTGCTCTTCCAACCTGGCGCCGCCGCGGCCAATCCGCCGGAAGCCGGATCAACCGACTCGACGTTAAAGCAATCTCCAGCAGCCCCGAATGCTCAACCTGGAACGACAGCTGCATCTCCTCCGGCGACCAGCGCAGCTGCACGGCATGATAACGGGATTCCAGATCGTCTCATTCTGAAGATGACCAAGGAACAACTCCAGAATGCCCCGACCTTTCGAGACCAGGTCAGTGACAGGCCTTTGAGCGAAGAGAGTTCAGGTCCGACTGCTCCTGCTCCACCAGCCGATCAAAGACCCTGAATGAGGCTAAGCAGCCAACCGATGGTTTGACGGGACACTATCGGGATATTTCGAACGCGATTGTCTTGTGATCTTGGCAAGTTCATGAATTGCAGTGCAAAATGTTTGCTCATTCGCATTTCAAGAAGCAATCGCTTCAATGCTCTGTGGATGACGCGGCCTCCGATCCAACTCGCAACACAGACTGATCAGTGTCAGGCGTCATCGTTCAGCCGTGGAAGACAGTGCGTTGTGCTTTGATGTCGTATGTACGACAACGACAAAAGCAGCCTGTTCTAACACGCCACTCGTCCCGCCTGGAAGCGAGCTAAGCCGCCCCACACTTTCTCATGCTCTCCCGAAGATTTGAGCGGTGGACGCGGCGGCAGGTTCTTGAGCCAGGCGATCTCGTCCTTCAAGACCTGGGCAGTGAGCTGCCTGGTGGGCATTCACGACAGCAGGAGAGGGAAGGGCAGGTCAGGAGCGAAAAGCGGACCTTCACACGTTCAAGCTGAAGGGCAGTCCGTGACCCACAGCGGAAATTCCGGGGTTTCCTTAGCGAAATGCTTGGCACGCCGAGAGCCGGCCCGGATGTCGTGAGTTCATGCCGGCCCTAAACGCTATCTGATTTCCTCTGAGCGCGGCATTTAACGCGCAGCCCAGAGCATGCCGCGCCTGAGGATGGTGCGCATCTCAGGAACGTCGAACTCCTTCGCCACATGCCCGAGGGAGCTGTAGAAGACCCGTCCCTCGCCATAGCGGCGCTTCCACACCACCGGCATAACCACATCCTTGGTCCAGTAGGCATGCTCGCCCGAGAACGTCGTTGTGGCCAAGATCTCGTTCGAAGGATCGACGTGCATGTAGTACTGCTCGGAATGGTAATCGAAGTCCCGGATCCCCTCCATGACTGGATCGTCCGGTCGGGTGACGTTCACGCGGTAGTCGATGATGTTACCGGGATGAGCGACCCACTGGCCGCCGCACATGAACTGGTACTCGACGGACTCGCGGAAAGCGTCGCACATACCACCGTGGTAGCCGGCAAGACCGACACCGCCACGGATGGCCGCCGTGAGATTACTCAGCTCCTCCTTCTCGATCTTCGACATGGTATAGATAGGAACCACCAAGCTCATGTCGGACAACCCGGGGTCGGCAAATGCCTCGGTCGAATTCTCGACGTAGACCTTGAAGCCTTCTTCCTCCAGCATGCCGGCGATGGTGGAGGCGCACTGCTCCGGCTCGTGCCCACTCCAGCCGCCCCATACAATCAGTGCCTCGCGCATTGTCTTACCTCCCGCTTTTCCCTTGGTTTCTAGTCCAGCGCCCCGAACTGAAGCGTCGTCGGCACCATGGCCGGCCGCTCAGGTCGCGACTCGATGGTGACGTGGGTTCCTCGATCCGAGGACGTCTGGAAGGCTTCCATGACCTCGAGCGCATGAAAGGCGAGCTCGCCCGATGCGCGGTGAGGACGTCCGGACCGGATGGCATGGGCCATGTCGGCGACGCCAATGATCCGGTAGTTCCCGCTCGCATACGGATGCTCGGTGGGCTGCTCCGTCCAATCCTTTGCCGCGGTGGCGAGCTCGATGGCGCCGAAGAAGCGGTTGGGATCCGGAACGCTCAGGCTGCCCGCCGTCCCGTACAGCTCAATCGGTCTGTGGCGGTGCCGGGGCACATCGAAGCTCATGACGATGGAGACGACCGCTCCGGAGACGAACTCAAGCGTCCCCGCGACGTGCGTTGCCACCTCGACCGGGATCATCGTGCCCTTCAACGGTTCGCTCGTGATCTCCCGTTCGGACCTGGCATGAGACGTAATGCCCGCCACCCTGGCAACAGGGCCAATCAGGTTCACAAGAGCCGTGATGTAGTAAGGACCCATGTCCAGCATCGGCCCGCCACCTTTGGCGTAGTAGAAAGCCGGATTGGGATGCCAGCGCTCATGACCGGGGCACATGAAGAATGCGCTGCCCGCCAGAGGACGGCCGATCGCTCCCTCGTCGATGAGCTTGCGGCAGGTTTGGTGCGATCCACCAAGGAACGTATCAGGCGCACAGCCGACGCGTAGCCCACGCTCCTTGGCCATCTGGAGGAGCGAACGCGCCTCGCCGGTTGTGAGACCGAGGGGCTTTTCCGAATGAACGTGCTTGCCGGCTGTAAGGGCCCTCAGGCCGACCTCCACGTGGGCGGCAGGGATCGTCAGATTGACCACGATCTGGATCGACGGATCGGCAAGCACCTCGTCAACCGAAATTGCGCGCAGCCCAAACTGGGAGGCCCGTGCCTCGGCCGCCTCCGGCCTAATGTCGGCGATCCCCTTGATGTCGAGGATCGGAAACTTTGACGCGGCCTTGAGATAGGCCTCGCTGATATTCCCGCATCCGATGATGCCGATGCCCAAGCGTTCCATGTTCACTCCCTTGTATGATTGAGATTGGCGTTAGCGCTTCTTGGCTGGTCCGGTCGTTCCCCAGGAGGCACCGTAGAGATCGCGCAGGGTCAAGGCGGCGGCGCCACGGGCCCAGGTGTCGTCGCTGGACTCGTGGACCACGATCTCGGTGACACCGGAGATGGTTTCGGGCGTTGCGGCCTGGACCGCATCACGCAACGGCTTGAGGAGGAGATCTCCCGCCTGGAGGGCTGCCCCGGCGAGGATGACCTTCGGCGGCGCGAACAGCGTGATCAGGTTTGCGATCGCAATCCCCAGGGCGCGCCCGGCCTCCTCGAAAATCCTCGAGATTCCCCCGTTGCCCGCCTGAGCGAGCGAAACCGCGTGCTCTATGCCACGCGTCCCGCGAAGGAGCTTCTCCTGCGGCGTTCCACGGGCAAGATCGGCCGCTACCGACAGGATCGCGGTGGTCGACGCGATCCCGGAAAGGCGCCCCGGGCGGGACCCGTTCCCGATGCTGCCGTTTGGCGACACGATCAGGTCCCCCAGGTCCGGGCTGAGACCGTTCGCCCCACGGAAGAGCTCTCCGCCATGAATGATGCCAAGCCCGATCGTGTGCTCGATGGAGACGACCAGGAAGTCGCTGAGGTCCCGGCCGTGACCGAACCATTGCTCGGCGAGGGTAATCAAGTTGACGTCACTCTCGACCGTCGTCGGCACCTTCAGCCGGCCCTGGAGGTCGAGGCCAAGCTTGAGATCGCGCTCGGAGAAGATCGGGCTATAACGGCAGATGCCGGAGGCGCGCTCGACGATTCCCGGCACGCCGAGGCAGAGGCTGTTGATGTCCTCAACCTGCAAGCCCGCCGCCTCGATGCAGGAGCGAACGCCGTCCTCCACGAGATCCAGAATGACCGAGGCGGGTTGGCGGTCGACCCTGATCGGGATCGACACCGTGCCGAGGACGTCTGCCTGGAAGTTGGTGACCGAGATGGTGATCTTGTTAGGAGCGAGCTTCGCGCCGCAGACCGAGGCTGCAGCCGGGTTGAGCTCGAGCATGATGCGCGGCCGTCCGCGCACTTGGTCAGGGGCAGGAGCAACCTGGCGCGGGATGATCAGGCCGTCCTCGAGGAGGGCTGCCGTGATCGCCGAGACGGTGGTGGGACTGAGCTCCGTCCGCTCCGAGATCTCGACACGGGAGATCGTGCCGGAGCGGCGGATGGCGTCCATGACGACAAAGCGATTGATCGCCCGCATCAACTCGGGATCGGCAGTCTTCATCGCGGCACCGTCCGCCGGCATGGGCGACCCTTTTTAATGCGGATGTCGTATTTATTGTCGAGTGGCTCCGACCTGTCAATGATTGGTGTGGGATCAAAAGCCGAGAAAGCCTGAGAGAAACCGCTTGACAGCCCCCTGGATGCCGTCCACGTTTTAATACGCTACCCAAAATAAAAGGGCGAAAAGCCCTGGCAGAGGAAACACTGAGGAGAACAGCAATGAGCTACAAAAAGCTGATGCTTGCGGCTGCCTGCGCGATCACTGCCTCATGCAGCGGAATGACAGCGGCACTCGCCGACGTGACCGTCAGGATGCTGCATGTCGAGCAGAGTCCACAGGTTGCCGGATTCTGGAACGACATCGCCCGGCGCTACGAGGCCTCCCATCCGGGCGTGAAGGTGGACGTTCAATACCTGGAAAACGAGGCCTACAAGAAGAAGCTGACCACGCTCCTGCAATCGTCGGATCGGCCGAACATCATCTACAGTTGGGCAGGCGGCGTCCTGCGCGATCAAGTGAAGGCGGGAGTCATCGAGGACTTGACCCCTGTCATGGATGCTCCCTGGAAGGCTCGCTTCGTTCCGGCCGCGGTGCAAGCCTACACCGTCAATGACAAGGTCTATGGCGTGCCGATGCATACGGCACAGGTGGGCTTCTTCTACAACAAGGATCTTTTCGCGAAGGCGGGTGTGGACGCATCCTCGATCAAGACCTGGGATGACCTGCTCGGTGCGGTGAAGAAGTTACAGGCTGCCGGGATCACGCCAATCATCACGGGCGGAGCCGACAAATGGCCGGTTCACTTCTATTGGTCGCATCTTGCGATCAGGATTGGCGGCAAGGAGGCATTCGAAGCCGCCCTTCGCGGCGAGGGCAAGGGCTTTGCCGACACGACCTTCGTTCAGGCAGGCGAAGTGTTCAAGCAATTGGTGGACCTCAAGCCGTTCCAGGCCGGCTTCCTCGGAGCGACCTATCCTCAATCGGCAGGCCAGTTCGGCGACGGCAAGGGCGCGATGATGCTCATGCTGAACAATCTCCTCAATACCATGAAAGCCAACTCGGCAGACAAGGTGGGCATTCCCGAAGACAAGCTCGGTTGGTTTCCCTTCCCGACTGTTGCAGGTGGTAAGGGTGATCCGAGCGATACCCTTGGTGGTTTGAACGGTTGGCTGGTGACGAAAGGATCACCGAAGGAAGCCTCGGACTTTCTGAAATTCTTCTCAGAAGCGGAAAACCAGCGTCAGGCGGCCGAGCGCGGTTTCTACATCCCGGTTGTCATCGGCACCCAGGATGCAATCAAGCACCCGATTCTGCGCCAGGTTGCGGAGAATGTATCCAAGTCGAAGTACCACCAGCTCTATTATGACCAGATGCTTGGCCCATCGGTTGGCGCCGTGGTCAATGACATCTCGGCCGATCTCGCCGCCGGACGCATGAAACCGACGGAAGCGGCTGAGGCCGTGCAACAGGCCTGGGAACTCGCCCAGTAAAATGGCCCAAACCCGGAAGAGCGGCCCCGGCCGCTCTTCCCTGCCGACGGTCCAGGGAGGGAATGATGGCTACGAGTGTCACGGGTGGGACGGTGAGGGCTGTCTTCCAAGCACCCTCATGGTTGCATGCGTCCTCGACACGTATTGGCGGGTCAATGGCCATCGTGCTGCTATTCCTGCCGCCGGCGCTGTTCCTCTTCACCCTCTTCGTCGCGCTGCCGATGGGGGAGGCCGCCTGGTACAGCTTCTACAACTGGAACGGGTATGGAGCGCCAACCGACTTCGTCGGATGGCGCAATTTCGAGCTCCTGTTCGCAAACCGTGCGTTTCGCATCGCGCTGACGAACAACCTGCTCATCATCGCGGTGTCGCTGGCGATCCAGCTCCCGCTCGCCTTGGGAATGGCCATCCTCTTGGCTGACCGCGTGCGGGGCACGGCAACCTTCCGGCTTATCTTCTTCCTGCCCTACATCCTTGCGGAGATCGCCGCAGGTCTCATCTGGCGCTTCGTCTATGACGGCGAGTATGGCCTTCTCGCGAAGCTGTGGGAACTGTTCGGGGCCACGCCGCCTCACGTGCTCGCCGAACCGGATATCGCCATCTATGCCGTCATGGTGGTCGTGATCTGGAAGTACTTCGGCTTCCACATGATGCTGTACATCGCAGGCCTCCAGCAGATCGACCGCAGCCTGTACGAGGCCGCGCATATCGACGGCGCGACGGGCTGGCAGATCTTCCGGCGCATCACGGTGCCGCTCCTCGGGTCGACGATCCGCCTCTCCGTCTTCTTTGCCATCCTCGGATCGATCCAGCTCTTTGACCTCATCATGCCGCTGACCAAGGGTGGCCCCTCGGACAGCACCCAGACAATGGTGACCTACCTCTACACCTACGGCGTCACCCGGATGAGGATCGGCTTCGGCAGCGCGGTTGGGGTTGTTCTGTTCCTGATCTGCGTCGTGTTCGCCTTCGGCTACAAACGGGTTCTCATGCGCCATGACTAGCTCCGTCGCCCGCTACGATACGCCGGTCACCATCGCTCCGGTCCTTCGCTACGCCATTCTCTTTGTCGTTGCCGGGGGTGTGTTGATCCCCTTGCTGACCACGGCCCTGGGCGGGTTCAAGTCGCTCGGCGACCTGAGGGTCAATCCATTCGGGTTGCCCAGCCAATGGGAATGGATGAACTACTGGGAGATCCTGGCCAGCGGTCGTTACTGGCAGTTGATGTGGAATTCCCTGATCATTGCGGTCCTCACGGTAATCCTGACCGTTTCCGCTTCCGCGATGGCGGCCTTCGTGTTCGTGCATGTCCGCTTTTTCGGCGCGACTTTCCTCCTGAACTACCTTCTCCTTGGGTTGATGTTCCCGGCGGCTACCGCGATCCTGCCGCTCTTCATCAAGATCCGTGATCTGGGTCTTCTCGACACCTACTGGGGTGTGGTGCTCCCACAGGTCGCATTCGGTCTGGCGATGAGCATCCTGCTGTTCCGCAACTCCTTCCGGCAGATGCCGAAGGACCTCTTCGAGGCTGCCGTGATCGACGGCTGCGGCTACTTCCGGTTCTTCTGGCATGTGATCCTGCCGTTATCGCGCCCGATCCTCGCGACGGTGGCTGTCATCGTCTTCGTCCACAGTTGGAACAACTACCTTCTCCCGCTGGTCGTGCTGAACCGCGATACGTTCTATCCGTGGCCCCTCGGGATCATGGTCTATCAGGGCGAGTACTCCACGGACTGGCACCTCATCCTGGCGTTCATCACGCTGACGATCCTGCCGGCGATCATCATGTTCTTCGCGGCACAAAAGCATATCGTGGCCGGACTGATGGCAGGGTCGGTCAAAGGGTGAGGATATCTCAGGCTCGTCGCGTCAACAGACATAACCAGGGAAAGACTTTGATATGGCGTCTGTCGAAATCCGGAGTGTGAAGAAGTCGTATGGGTCAGCGCAAGTGATCCACGGTGTCTCAATCAACATCCAGGACGGGGAATTCGTCATCCTCGTCGGGCCGTCGGGATGCGGCAAATCCACCCTCCTGCGCATGATCGCAGGGCTGGAGAACATCTCCGGCGGCGAGCTCCGGATCGGGCCGCGGGTGGT
>NZ_VOSK01000129.1 GCF_009296175.1 Microvirga tunisiensis
TGCGGATGAAGGGAGTGCATCACGTCCTCCTGCGGTGAGAAGCTCGGCGTCGCAGGCCGTCAAAGCGCCAAGTGTACTCCTCAATGGCGTAACGCACCCGATCCCAACAACGTTCCGCTACCAAACAACTAGGCGGCGGGTCAGAAAAGGCATAGGCGTTTCTCCGAAAAGCCGGCTCTGCGGCCGGTCGAAAAATGATCACAAGCGGCTCCGCTCGTGTAAGGGACCCGACAAGCTTGTGGCGTCCGCCCATCGGTTCGGCTAACATGTTAGGCAAATGGACGCGATCGACAAGAGAAAAAGATACAATTTCCTTGCTCGCCTGGAGCGGGGAGCACGGGGGCATACGACGGAACAGGTGGAACGGTGCCTCCGGTCCGCCATCGTGGCTCTTGATTTCGCCCCGGGCGAGTTCATCGATAAGGGTGCCGTTTGCACGACACTCGGGGTGTCTCGCTTTCCCGTTTCCGAGGCGCTCGCACGTCTGGCGGCTGAGGGGCTCGTCGAGATCCTGCCTCAGCGCGGCTCCCGGGCGGCACGCATTCGCCTTTCGGAGGTCAGAGAATCGATGCTGATCCGGCAGGCTCTGGAAGGAATGGTGGCGGAGGCTGCCGCAAAGCATCTTTCCGCCGTGGCGATCGAAGCCCTTCGCAGCAACCTGGAGGCGCAGCAGGAGGCGGTCTCAAGGGGAGATCGTCCCGGCTTCCATGCCCTGGATCTCGATTTTCATACGATCCTGGTTGAGGGACTGGAGATGCCGCGGGTCGCCGCCGTGATCGACGCCTCGCGGGCTAATATCGACCGTGTGCGCCGTCTTCTCTCCTCGCCCCGGCGCCATGTTGTAACGCTTGCCGAGCATTGGGAGATCTTTCGCGCTCTCGAGACCCACGACGCTCCGGCCACCCGCCGAGCGATGGAGGCCCATTTGGACGCGGTCGTGGAGGAGTTGGAGCGCTTCTCGGTCGAGCACGCCGAAGTCTTCGTGCAGGCCTGAGAGGGTGGGAGACGTCGGCTGGGCGATTCGGGGTACTGTCCTGGAGTCCCGCGAAGTACCGCCGACGCGCATTTCGCCCTTTGCCGAGCGGCACTTCACCGGTGCTGTTCCGCAGTATATATATGTCAACCGGCGAAGGGGCTCGCTTGTGGCAGGAGGTTTTTATGACACTCCAGATTGGCGATGTCGCGCCGGATTTCGAAGCCGAGACGACGGAAGGGCGCATTCGTTTCCACGATTGGATCGACGATTCCTGGTGCGTGCTTTTCTCCCATCCCAAGAACTTTACCCCGGTCTGCACGACCGAACTGGGATACATGGCCAAGATCAAGCCCGAGTTCGATCGGCGCAATGTGAAGGTCATCGGACTCAGCGTCGACCCCGTGGACAATCATGCGCGGTGGGCCGAGGACATCAGGGAGACTCAAGGCACCGCGCCCAACTTCCCTATGATCGGTGACTCCGATCTTACGATTTCAAAGCTCTACGGGATGCTTCCGGCAAGCACGAGCGGTACTTCGGAAGGCAGGACGCCCGCGGATAACCAGACCGTGCGCAACGTGTTCGTTGTCGGGCCGGATAAGAAGATCAAGCTGGTTCTCGTCTATCCGATGACGACAGGGCGCAATTTCGACGAGGTGCTTCGCGTCATAGATTCTCTTCAGCTGACAGCCAAACACCGGGTCGCGACACCTGCGAACTGGAAGCAGGGGGAGGACGTCATCATTGCAGGTTCGGTACCCGACGAAGAAGCCAAGAAGATCTATCCGCAGGGCTGGAAGGCTCCGAAACCCTATATTCGGATCGTGCCGCAGCCCGGCGCCTGACGGGGGCCACTTCGAGTGGCGGATGCCGGTGTTCCAAGTCCATTGCATGTCGATCCGGGTCGCCCTTCATAACGGTTCGAAGGGCCTCAACGGTTTCGTGCGCCTGCGTGTGAAGGAGTAGAAGCAATGAGCACAGCGGCTTTCCCTCAGTCGGTGTCCGATCGCTCCACTGCCCGACCACAGGTCGATGCATTTTTCGACAAGCGCACCTGCAGCGTCCAGTACATCGTCTCCGACCCTGCAACTGGACGCTGCGCTCTCATCGATCCAGTTCTCGATTATGACGAGAAGTCGGGCTCAGTCGCGACCACGTCGGCCGATGCCCTGCTTGCACGCGTGAAGGAGCAGGGCCTGACGGTCGAGTGGATCCTGGATACCCACCCGCATGCGGATCACTTGTCTGCATCCGGCTATTTGAAGGACCGGACAGGAGCGAAGACGGCCATTGGCGAGCGCATTGTCGATGTTCAACGGCTCTGGAAGGAGATCTACAATCTCGGCGGCTTCGAGGCGGATGGCTCGCAATGGGATTGCCTGTTCGCCGATGGCGATGATTTTCAGATCGGAAACATGGACGTCCGGGTCGTTTTCTCTCCAGGGCATACTCTCGCATCGATTGCCTATGTCGTTGGAGACGCCGCCTTCATCCACGATACGCTCTTCATGCCCGATTTCGGCACGGCGCGGTGCGACTTTCCCGGCGGAGACGCGAGAGCCTTATGGCGTACCATTCAGCGCATCCTGTCTCTGCCCAGCGATACCCGGCTGTTCTCAGGTCACGATTACATGCCGGGCGGACGGGCCCCGGCCTGGGAGAGCACGGTTGCTGGCCAGAAGGCCCAAAACATTCATCTTGTCCAGGCTCGCACCGAGGACGATTTCGTTGCAATGCGTCAGGCGCGGGATGCCAAGCTGCCGATGCCGAAGCTGATCCTGCATGCCTTGCAGGTAAATATGGTGGGTGGTCGATTGCCGGCGCCGGAGAGCAATGGAACGCGTTATCTCAAGATACCGCTCGATACGCTTCCCTATGCCGTTTGGGACTGACACGGCATTGGACATAGGGAAGTAAGATCGACGGAAGCGGGAGGGCCGCATATGTCCGTTCATCATGGAATCGTCGACGCGATTGGCAATACACCAATGATCCGGCTTCGCCGTGCGTCTGAATTGACCGGGTGCACCATTCTCGGCAAGGCCGAGTTCATGAATCCTGGTCAATCGGTGAAAGACCGAGCGGCCCTGTTCATCATCCAGGATGCAGAGAAGCGGGGCCTCCTGGGGCCTGGAGGCGTGATCGTCGAGGGAACCGCCGGCAATACGGGGATCGGTCTGGCGCTCGTCGGCAATGCACTGGGTTATCGCACCGTCATTGTCATCCCAGAAACGCAGACGCAGGAGAAGAAGGACATGCTTCGTCTCTGCGGCGCGGAGCTCATCGAAGTTCCGGCCGTCCCCTATGCCAATCCCAACAACTACGTGAAGGTCTCGGGCCGGATTGCCGAAAGCTTGGCGAAAAGCGAGCCGAATGGCGCCATCTGGGCCAATCAGTTCGACAATGTCGCCAACCGCGACGGTCATGTCGTTACAACCGGACCGGAGATCTGGGCTCAGACGAACGGGCGGGTCGATGGTTTCGTGTGCGCCGTCGGGACGGGAGGCACGCTGGCCGGCGTCGGCATCGCCCTCAAGGAGCGCAACCCCAAGATCGCCATTGGTCTCGCTGACCCGATGGGGGCTGCCCTTTACAATTATTATACGCGGGCCGAGCTGAAGGCAGAGGGATCGTCGATTACGGAGGGCATTGGCCAGGGTCGGATCACCAAAAACCTGGAAGGATTCGAGCCTGACGTGGCTTTCCAGATCCCTGACAATGAGGCGGTTCCGATTGTCTTCGAGCTTCTGGAGCAGGAAGGCTTATGCCTGGGTGGTTCTTCGGGGATCAATGTGGCAGGTGCCATCCGTCTCGCGCAGCATCTCGGGCCGGGACACACGATCGTAACCGTGTTGTGCGACTATGGTACGCGCTACCAGTCGAAGCTTTTCAATCCGGATTTCTTGCGCTCCAAGAATCTGCCTGTTCCGGCTTGGCTGGAGCGGGAAAGCACGTTGGACAAGTGCCTCGTTTAAAGGATAGCTATCTGGAAAGTCCTTCCACGCATCCTCCATCTTCGAATGTCATTTCCCGGCTCTATAATAGCTTTGTCCGGTGAGACCCTAGACAATGAGGACGAGCCTCCAGAGCTGACCGGTCTATCCAAATGCCGTCGGGGCTGAGGGAGCAACGCCATGCTGCCGAAGAACGACCAAGGCGCTGTGCAGCCCCTGCGCCCGTCCATGAAGGCGCCGGTCTTTCCCAGCACCTCGACTGAGTTCATCAACGTCATGGCGCATTATCATCGCGCCGAGATCGCCCGCATGGCGGGATGGCGCGATCGAATCGACCGGACCACCAACTGGGCGATTACGGTGGTGGCCGCCATGCTGTCGGTTTCGCTCTCCACGCCGACTGCTCACCATGGCGTACTGATCTTCGCCATGGTCCTGGTACTGCTGCTGCTGGTGATCGAGGCGCGTCGGTACCGCTTTTTCGATGTCTACCGCAATCGCGTACGCCGGATGGAACGCAATTACTTCGCCCAGATCTTCGCCCCGGAAGAGGGAACGACGGACGAGTGGATCCAAAAGCTCGGAGACGACCTCAGACGTCCTCTGTTCCTGACGAGCACCAGCCAAGCCCTGTCGCGCCGCCTCCGGCGCAACTATTGCTGGCTGTTCCTGATCCTGCTGTGTGCCTGGGTGGTGAAGACGACCTTCATCAGGATGCAGGAGAACGCCGTCGACGCTCACCTTGTCACATCGGTGGGGGAATGGGTCCGGAATGCCGCTATTGGACCCATTCCGGGATGGGCTGTGATTGTCGCGCTGGCGCTCTTCTATGGCTGGATCCTTTATGCTGCGCTGCGCAAGCCGGTGGGCGAGGGTGAGCTAGCCTTCGGCAACGTGCACGTCTGACGGAGCAGGGTGCGGCACGAAGATATGATAGGCCGAATGCGGGTTTCGGGAGTATAGTAATTCCCTAGGCATCGGCTCGCAGGCCAACCGAGGTGGTTGCCATGAAAGCCATTCTGGTTCCGGTTGAGCAGCATAGCTTCATCCGCTCGGTTCTGGACGCCACCCTGCTGGTCGCGGGCCGGTTCGGGAGCCACGTGGAGGGCTTGGCCCTCGGTCCCGATATTCCTGATGTGATTGCCTTCGACGTTCCGGTCGGTTGGTCCATCCTGAGCGAAAAGGAACAGCGCGAACTCGTGGAGCGGTCTCGACACCTCTTCGAGGAGTTCATGCTCTCATGTGCGGTGCCGCGAAAGACGGAGGCGCCGGATGAGGTCTCCTGCGGATGGCTCGGCCAGCAACTGTTCGGGGACAGCTATATCGGCAGCTTCGGTCGGGTGTTCGACCTGATCGTGCTCGGCCGTCCCGGAGCGCGTGACGAGCCGCCGCGACTGGCCACTCTCGAGGCGGCCCTGTTCGAGGGCGGACGGCCCGTGCTGATGGTTCCGCCCTCGTCTCCAGCGTCCATTGGTGAGACCATCGTGATTGCCTGGAACGGCAGCACGGAGACGGCCCGGACCGTGGCGCTCGCCATGCCCATTCTTGAAAAGGCAGGCCGGGTCGTCGTTCTGACTCTGGAGGGGTGGGGCGTGGAAGGACCGAGCGGCGCGGAGCTGGCTCTTCGCCTGCAACGGAATGGTATCAGAGCCGAGACGGCGGCACGCAGGCTGAACACGCGTTCCCCAGGCGAAGCCATCCTGGACGATGCAGCCTCGTTCCATGCGGATCTGCTCGTCAAGGGGGCTTATACCCAAAGTCGCCTGAGGCAGATGATTTTCGGCGGCGCCACGAGCCACATCATTGCCCATGCGGGCGTTCCGGTCCTGATGGCCCATTAGGAATGGGAGACGCGGGGCCGGCTCTGGCACTGTGATATGCCCGATGGCAAAGGAGGGCGTGGATCATGGTCGACAACCGTACCGACATGACCATCAACATCACCAATGCCGTGCTCGGCGGAACCCTGTTCCTCTCCCCGTGGCTGCTTGGCTTCGGTCAGGTGACCGGGGCGGCTTTGAACGCCAGGCTCAGCGGAGGGATCGTGGTCCTGCTGGCGCTCCTGGCGGTGGTCCGGACCCATGACTGGGAGGAGTGGCTCAATGTGATCGCAGGTCTCTGGATCGCAGGAGCGCCCTGGCTCCTCTGGTTCGAGGATGTACTCTCCGCGCGCTGGACCCATGTGGTCATTGGGTTCTGCATTGTGGCGATTGCCGCTTTCGAACTCTACCGGCTCTACCTCGAACCAGACGACATGGTCACCCGCCACAGGCCGCCGGGATAAGCGTTGCGCGCTCGACGTGGGCATGGTGCTGGCTTCAGGCCTATATGGTCCCGGTTCGTGAAGCATTGCACCCGTTTTATTTTTGCTCGGGGTCGCGTCGTCTGCAGCAGATGGAGGCATTCATGTATGTCGTCATTCGGAAATTCAGACACATGCGCTCGCTGCCCGAGGCGGCACGGCGGGCCGAGAGCGGGATCGGACAGATCCTGCGACAATCTCCGGGATTCCAGGGGTACCATGTCTTCGATTGCGGCAACGGTGCCGGCGGCTCGATTACACTGTTCGACAGTCGTGACACTGCGCTTGCGGCAAACGAGAAGGCCTTGATATGGATCCGTGCGAGTTTGGCCGATCTGGTTCAAGGAGAACCTGAAGTTACAGCCGGCGAGGTCCTGGTGACGGTGAAACCGTGATGGCGCTGCCCAGGGGCCGTCATGCGTGCTCTCGGAGCCTGTCGATAACCGGTATTCGCCTCTTTAGAAACGGCTCAGCCTATGGCCGAATGGTGTTTCGTTCCTAGTTCTCTCGGGAGGAGAACGAAAGACCATGACCGACTACGGACCGCTGACCCTTCACGTACCCGAACCGGCCGTTCGACCGGGAGGCACCCCTGATTTCTCGAATGTGAGAATTCCCAAGGCTGGAGCCGTTCCCCGGCCGGAGGTCGATGCGGATCCGGAAACCATCCGCGATCTCGCCTTCTCCATCATCCGGGTTCTCAACCGTACCGGAGAGGCGGTCGGCCCCTGGGCCGGACTCTTGAGCGATGAGGAACTCATCGAGGGCATGCGCAACATGATGACGCTGCGCACCTTCGACGCGCGGATGCTGATCGCCCAGAGGCAGGGCAAAACCTCCTTCTACATGCAGCACCTGGGCGAAGAGGCTATCAGCTCCGCCTTCCGCAAGGCCCTGTTGCCGGGCGACATGAACTTCCCGACATACCGGCAGGCCGGTCTCCTGATCGCCGGAGGCTATTCGATGGTCGACATGATGTGTCAGGTCTATTCGAACTCCCGGGATCCGCTGAAGGGCCGCCAGCTGCCCGTCATGTACTCCTCCAAGGAGCACGGCTTCTTCACGATCTCGGGCAATCTCGCCACCCAATATGTCCAGGCCGTCGGCTGGGCGATGGCCTCGGCCATCCAGAACGATACCAAGATCGCGGCCGCCTGGATCGGAGACGGATCGACGGCGGAATCGGATTTTCACGCGGCGCTCGTCTTCGCATCCACCTACAAGGCGCCGGTCGTTCTCAACATCGTCAACAATCAATGGGCGATCTCCACGTTCCAGGGCATCGCGCGTGGCGGATCGGGGACCTTCGCTGCCCGCGGACTCGGTTTCGGCATTCCCTCGCTCCGGGTCGACGGCAACGACTATCTCGCCGTCCATGCAGTCGCGAAATGGGCGGCCGAGCGGGCGCGGCGCAATCTCGGCCCGACCCTCGTCGAGTATGTCACCTATCGGGTCGGCGCCCATTCGACGTCCGACGATCCGTCGGCTTATCGTCCGAAGACGGAGTCCGATGCCTGGCCTCTCGGCGATCCCATCATTCGGCTGAAGAACTATCTCATTCTGCGGGGAGCCTGGTCAGAGGAACGACACAAGCAGGCTGAGGCTGAGATTCTCGATACGGTGATCGCGGCGCAGAAGGAGGCGGAGAGCTATGGCACGCTTCACGCCGGCGCCAAGCCGTCCGCGCGCGAGATGTTCGACGGGGTCTATGCTGAGATGCCGCCGCACCTGCGCCGTCAGCGCCAGCAGGCGGGGGTCTGAACCATGGCGCGCATGACGATGATTGAAGCCATTCGCGATGCTATGGATGTGATGATGGCGCGCGATGAGCGTGTAGTGGTTTTCGGCGAAGATGTTGGCTATTTCGGTGGCGTCTTCCGTTGCACGGCCGGTCTCCAGCAGAAATACGGAAAGACGCGCTGCTTCGATGCGCCGATCAACGAAGCCGGCATCGTCGGGACTGCGATCGGCATGGCGACCTATGGCTTGCGCCCCTGCGTCGAAATTCAGTTCGCCGATTACATGTACCCGGCTTACGACCAGATCGTCTCTGAGGCGGCCCGGCTGCGCTATCGCTCGAACGGCGAATTCACCTGTCCCATGGTGGTCCGCATGCCGACCGGCGGCGGCATCTTCGGCGGACAGACCCATAGCCAGAGTCCCGAAGCGCTGTTCACCCATGTGGCGGGATTGAAAACCGTCGTGCCGTCCAATCCGCATGACGCCAAGGGGCTCCTGATCGCGGCCATCGAGGATCCCGATCCTGTGATCTTCCTGGAGCCGAAGCGCCTCTACAACGGCCCCTTCGACGGGCATCACGACCGACCGGTGACGCCATGGTCGAAGCACGATTTGAGCGAAGTGCCGACGGGTCATTTCAGCCTGCCGCTCGGAAAGGCCTCGATCGTGCGGGAAGGCTCGGCCGTCACCGTGCTGGCCTATGGAACGATGGTGTACGTCGCGCAGGCAGCGGTGGCGGAGACCGACATCGATGCGGAAATCATCGACCTGCGGACGCTGCTTCCGCTCGACATGGAAACGATTGTGGCATCCGTCAGGAAGACGGGCCGCTGCGTGGTCGTCCACGAGGCCACCCTCACGTCGGGCTTCGGGGCGGAGCTGGCAGCCCTCGTTCAGGAAACCTGCTTCTTCCAGCTGGAGGCGTCCGTCGCCCGGGTGACCGGATGGGACACACCTTATCCGCATGCTCAGGAATGGGATTACTTCCCAGGGCCGGCCCGTGTCGGACGCGCCCTTGTCGAGACGATGGAGGCCTGACATGGGCGAGCACCTGATCAAAATGCCCGATGTCGGCGAAGGCATTGCCGAGGCGGAGCTCGTCGAATGGCACGTCAAGGTCGGAGATCTCGTCCGCGAGGATTCGGTGCTGGCGGCGGTGATGACCGACAAGGCGACGGTGGAAATTCCCTCTCCCGTTGATGGCGAAATTCTGTGGCTCGGCGCCGAAATCGGCGACGTGGTGGCCATCGGCTCTCCCCTGATCCGCCTGAAGGTGGAGGGAGAGGACAGTGTCTCTTCCGAGGGCCGTCAGAATGAGAAGGCAGCCGAGCCGCCCATCCGGACCGGAGAGATCGAAGCCCAGGCGGATGGCGCGGTCAAGGTTTCGGACGCCATCGTCGAACGTCAGGCGAAGAGCACGCCGCCGCAACCGGTCGAGAAGCCGCCGGCTCCCGCCGTGAGGATGCATCGTGCGCCCGTGACGCGCGCTGAGGGTGATAAGCCGGTTGCTTCGCCTGCCGTCCGGTTGAGAGCGCGCGAGGCTGGGGTCGATCTGCGGCAGGTTCCGGGCTCCGGTCCTGCCGGCCGGATCACCCATGAGGATCTGGACGCCTTCTTCACGCATGGCCGCCAAGTCGCCAAGGCGCCGGGACTGTCCCAGAACACGTCGGTCGAGCACGTCAAGGTCATTGGGCTGCGGCGCAAGATTGCGGAGAAGATGGCGATTGCGAAATCGCGCATTCCGCACATCACCTATGTCGAAGAAGTCGACGTGACGGCGCTCGAAGACCTGCGGTCTTCGCTCAACGCGAACAAGCGGTCCGACCGGCCGAAACTGACGCTGTTGCCGTTCCTGATGCGTGCGATGGTGAGGGCGATTGCCGAGCAGCCGCATCTGAACGCCATCTACGATGATGACGCCGGCGTCGTCCATCAGCACGGCGGCGTGCATATCGGGATCGCGACGCAGACGGGCTCCGGCCTCATGGTGCCGGTGGTGAAACATGCGGAGGCGCGCGATCTTTGGGAATGTGCAGCCGAGCTGAACCGGCTTGCGGAGGCAGCGAAGTCCGGTCTCGCAAACCGTGAGGAGCTGAGCGGATCGACGATCACCATCACGTCGCTCGGCGCCATGGGAGGCATCGTCACCACGCCAGTGATCAATTATCCGGAGGTTGCCATCATCGGCGTCAACAAGATGGTGGTGCGACCGGTTTGGGATGGATCGACCTTCATCCCTCGCAAAATGATGAACCTGTCCTCCAGCTTCGATCACCGGATCATCGATGGCTGGGACGCGGCGGTCTTCGTGCAGCGCATCAAGGCGCTGCTGGAGACACCCGCCATGATCTTCGTGGAGGCGTAAAACCGATGAAGGATATTTCCTGCAAGCTCCTCGTCATCGGGGCCGGACCCGGAGGCTATGTCTGCGCGATCCGCGCGGGGCAGCTGGGGATCGACACGGTCATCGTCGAGGCGGGCAAGCCCGGCGGAACCTGTCTCAATGTCGGCTGCATTCCCTCCAAGGCGCTCATTCATGCGGCCGAGGAATACGACAGGATCGTTCATCTGGCGAATGGTCGGAATTCTCTCGGAATCAGAACGTCGAAGCCGGAGCTCGATCTCTCCCAGACGATTGTCTGGAAGGACGGTATCGTCGGGCGCCTCAACAGCGGTGTGTCGGGTCTGCTCAAGCGGGCGAAGGTGAAAGTGGTTCAGGGCCGTGCGCGCTTTCGCGACGGCAAGACGGTCGAGGTGGAGACGGAAACCGGCCGTCAGATCATTCGCGCCGAGACTATCGTGATCGCAACGGGGTCGGCTCCCGTCGAATTGCCGAAACTGCCGTTCGGCGGACCCGTGATTTCCTCCACCGAGGCGCTGGCGCTGACTTCGGTTCCGGATCGCCTCGTCGTGGTCGGCGGCGGCTATATCGGCCTGGAACTCGGCACGGCCTTCGCGAAGATGGGGTCGAAGGTGATGGTCGTCGAGGCTCAAGGTCGCATCCTGCCGCAATACGATGCCGAACTGACGCGTCCGGTGTCCAAGAGGCTGCAGGCACTCGGCATCGAGGTGATGACCGGTGCCAAGGCGAAAGGTTTGGCGAAAGCGGGCGGCACGTTGCTGGTCGAGGCGGAAGACGGATCGGAGGCATCCCTTGCCGCCGACAAGATCCTCGTCACGGTCGGCCGGAGGCCGGTCACGCAGGGCTGGGGGCTGGACGAACTCGTCCTCGACATGGATGGTCCCTTCATCCGCATCGATGAGCGATGCCAGACATCGATGCGCGGGATCTATGCCATCGGCGACGTGACGGGCGAGCCGATGCTGGCCCATCGTGCCATGGCGCAGGGCGAGATGACGGCTGAAATTGTCGCGGGTCACAAACGCGCCTGGGATAAGCGCAGCATCCCGGCAGTCTGCTTCACCGATCCCGAAATCGTCACGGTCGGCTTGTCACCGGAAGCAGCACGCCGAACGGATGTTGACATCACCGTTGGTCAGTTCCCGTTTTCAGCCAACGGTCGGGCGATGACCAAGCTGGGCGAAGATGGTTTCGTGCGGGTCGTCGCCCGCGCGGACAATCATCTCGTGCTTGGCATCCAGGCCGTCGGCCACGGCGTTTCCGAACTGGCGGCCGCCTTCGGTTTGGCGCTCGAAATGGGTGCGCGCCTCGAGGATATCGCAGGCACGATCCATGCCCATCCGACCCAAGGCGAGGCATTCCAGGAGGCAACGCTCAAAGCACTCGGACACGAACTCCATATCTGAGGTCGAGATCATGCCGATCACGATTTCAGCTTCGGCTGCGGGGCATTCATCATCCAAACGATGACGACGGAAAGTCTCTACAGCAGCTGTCTCATGGCGAGCCTCCCGAAACTCGGGTGCAGCAACGGAGCGTCAGTTGCTGACGGGGAGGATCAAACGTTACAGCAAGGCGGGCTCGGGTTAGAGATATCATCTGCGCGCCGAGGACCTTCCGCCAACCACGAAAGCCTTCTGTGCCGACAGCAATACGCTAAGCTCCAGTGCGCATACTAAACGATCTGATCGCGAGGGTCGATGCCGTTCACTTCTGCTTTCAAGAATGAACACAAAGCCGCCTTTCTGCGTGGCGACGATATCTAGGCATATTGAGGAACGTGACAACTCCTCTCAAGGGGTAGATCAAACAATAGAAGCATACTGGCAAAATCGATAATAAATATTGATATATACCAAGTCAAAGCAGGTTTTGTTTCGGTAATTGACGGCCATTACTGGCCGTGCGAGCATTCATTCTTATAACTAAATACAATCCAAATTGACTTCCGCCGGGAGGAACTAATGCAGTTGAGACAGCTTACGCTATTGTCTGCAGTAGGTTGGATTGCAGGCACGGGTCTGGCCTTCGCTCAAGGCCAGACCTTGACGATTGCAACGGTCAATAATGCTGACATGATCATCATGCAGCGGCTGTCACCCAAGTGGGAGCAGGCGACCGGCAATAAGTTGAACTGGGTGGTGCTCGAGGAGAACGTGCTGCGCCAGCGTGCGACCACTGATATCGCCACCAAGGGCGGGCAGTTCGACATCATCACGATCGGTTCCTATGAGGCGCCGATCTGGGGCAAGCAGAACTGGCTCATCACCCTCGATGATCTCGGCACCGATTATGACTATGCCGACATCATCCCATCCGTGAAGAATGGCCTTTCCTACAACGGCAAGCTCTATGCCGTGCCGTTCTATGCCGAAAGCTCGTTCACATTCTATCGCAAGGATCTGTTCGATCAGGCGGGCATCAAGATGCCGGATAAGCCCACTTACGATCAGATCGCGGAATATGCGGCCAAGCTGACCGATAAGTCGAAGGAGCAATACGGCTTCTGCCAGCGCGGCAAGCCCGGCTGGGGCGAGAACATGGCCTTTATCGGTCCCATGGTGAATGCCTTCGGCGGACGCTGGTTCAACGAGAAATGGGAGCCCCAGCTCACGACCGAGCCGTGGAAGAACGCGATCAATTACTATGTCAAGAACATGCGGGAGTACGGACCTCCTGGTGCTACGGCGAACGGGCACAACGAGAACCGTGCCCTGTTCGCGACGGGACATTGCGCCATGTGGGTCGATGCCACGTCGGCTGCGGGTTACATCTACAACCCCAAGGAAAGCCAAGTCGCGGACAAGACGGCCTTCACGGCTGCGCCCGTGCAGGTTACGAGCAACGGATCGGGCTGGTTCTGGGCGTGGTCGCTTGGCATTCCTGCCTCCTCGAAGAAGGCCGACGCCGCCAAGTCCTTCGTGAAATGGGCGACGTCGAAGGACTATATCGCACTGGTAGGCAGCGAAGCCGGCTGGGTCGCCGCTCCTCCCGGCACGCGCAAGTCAACCTACGACAATCCCGAGTATCAGAAGGCTGCACCCTTTGCGAAAGTGGTCTATGACGCGATCGTCAATGCTGATCTGACCAAACCGACGAAGGATCCCGTCCCCTATATCGGCATCCAGTATGTCGCCATTCCCGAATTCCAGGGCATCGGCACGGCCGTCGGGCAGCAAATCGCTGCCGCACTTGCTGGACAGACGACCGTGGAGCAGGCGTTGGAGACGGCTCAACGCTCTACGGAGCGCACGATGAAGCAGGCAGGCTATCCGAAATAAGCCCATCGCCACGCAGTCGGCGGGCATTAGCACCCGCCGATTGCTCTCTTCAGTGTGAGCAACCGAGATGGCGAGCACCACCACAACCGTCCCCGTTCCCAGCACCGCGGCTCCTGCTGGGCGGCGCAGCCAGCGTAATGTCAGAACGCTGCCATTGATCGCGCCATCCGTGATCGTCCTGTTTCTCTGGATGATCGTGCCATTGGTGATGACGCTCTGGTTTTCGTTTCAATATTACAATTTGCTCGATCCATCGGTCGGCGGCTTCGCGGGCTTCGAGAACTACACCTTCCTGCTGACCGATCCGTCGCTCTGGACGGCAATGGCGAACACGCTTTTCCTGGTCTTCTGGGTGCTCGTGATCACCGTGGGTTTAGGCACTCTCCTTGCCGTCCTGTTCGATCAGGATTTTTACGGCCGGAGCATTGCCCGCCTGCTGGCCATCGCTCCGTTCTTCGTCATGCCGACGGTGAGTGCGTTGATTTGGAAGAACATGCTGATGCACCCGGTCAACGGGCTCTTCGCATTCTTCGCCCGCTCACTCGGCCTGCCGGCCATAGACTTCTTTGGCAGTTTCCCACTGACCTCTGTCATCATCATCGTCGCATGGCAGTGGCTGCCCTTCGCCCTGCTGATCCTGCTCACCGCGATCCAATCGCTCGACAGCGAGCAGAAGGAGGCCGCGCGCATGGACGGCGCCGGGCCGTTCTCGATGTTCTTCTTCATCATCTTGCCCCATCTCGGCCGCGCCATCAGCGTCGTCATCATGATCGAGACGATCTTTCTGCTGTCCGTCTTCGCCGAGATCTACGTCACCACTTCGGGTGGGCCTGGCCTCGCGTCAACCAATCTGGCTTTCCTGATCTATCTGCGGGCCTTGCGTGAATATGACGTGGGCGGCGCATCGGCTGCCGGCGTCATCGCCGTGATCCTCGCCAATATCGTGGCGATTTTCCTCGTCCGCTCGATTGCCAAGAATATCGCCGATTGAGGTTGAGCCATGCATCCAAAAACCCGTGATAAGCTCATCTTCACACTGGTCGGATGGTTCGCCGCCGGGCTGATCTTCTTCCCGATCTTCTGGATGATCCTGACGAGTTTCAAGACCGAGGTAGAGGCGATTGCGACGCCGCCAAAACTCTTCTTCACACCGACACTGGAGAATTACGTTACCGTGCGCGAGCGGGCGGATTACATTCATTTCGCCATCAACAGCATCGTCATCTCGGTCGGAGCCACGCTTCTGGCGACGCTCATCGCCGTTCCGGCCGCGTACGCCATGGCATTCTTCCCGGGAAAGCGCACGAAGGACCTGCTGCTCTGGATGCTGTCGACCAAGATGATGCCGGCCGTCGGCGTCCTGATCCCGATCTATTTGCTCTTCCGGGATACCGGCGCCATCGATACGCGCTGGGGCCTGATCGTTGTCTACACGCTCATGAACCTGCCGATCGTGGTGTGGATGCTCTACACCTTTTTCAAGGAAGTGCCTAAGGACATTCTTGAGGCTGGACGGATGGACGGAGCCAAACCGAAGCAGGAGGTCTGGATGCTACTCCTGCCTCTGTCGCTGCCCGGCATCGCATCGACGGCGCTCCTGTCCATCATCCTGTGCTGGAACGAGGCGTTCTGGAGCCTGAACCTCACCACCTCCGAGGCGGCTCCGCTGACCACCTTCATCGCCTCGTTTTCCGCCCCTGAAGGGTTGTTCTGGGCCAAGCTCTCCGCCGCATCGACGATCGCGATCGCACCCATCCTGGTCTTCGGCTGGATGAGCCAGCGCCAGCTCGTGCGGGGCCTGACCTTTGGTGCCGTCAAGTAAACGGGAAGTGCAACATGTCGACAATTGTCCTCAAAGGCATTGAGAAGAGCTACGGCGCGGTGCAGGTCATCAAGGGCGTCGATCTGTCCATCGACGACCGGGAGTTCTGCGTCTTTGTCGGTCCCTCTGGATGCGGGAAGTCAACGCTCCTGAGGATGATCGCCGGACTCGAGGAGATCACCGAAGGCGACTTGCTGATCGATGGTCAACGCGCCAATGACGTGCCTCCATCGGAGCGCGGCCTCGCCATGGTGTTCCAGTCCTACGCCCTCTACCCGCATATGTCCGTTGCGGACAATATGGGATTCTCGCTGCGTCTCGCCGGGGCGTCCAAGGACGAGCGGCGTGCCAAGGTGGCGGAGGCTGCGCGCATCCTGCACCTGGACAAGCTGCTGGACCGTAAACCCAAGGAGCTGTCCGGTGGTCAGCGGCAGCGCGTGGCGATCGGTCGGGCCATCGTGCGCAAGCCCAAGGTGTTTCTCTTCGACGAGCCATTGTCCAATCTCGATGCGGCGTTACGTGTCCAGATGCGCATCGAACTGGCCCGCCTGCACGATGAACTGGCGGCAACCATGATCTATGTTACCCACGATCAGGTCGAGGCCATGACGATGGCGGACAAGATCGTGGTGCTGCAAGGAGGCATCGTCGAGCAGGCCGGTACGCCGTTGGAGCTCTATCATCATCCGAGAAACCTGTTCGTCGCGGGCTTTATCGGCAGCCCCAAGATGAACTTTTTCCCCGCGACAGTCACGGCGGTGGCCGATGCGGCAACCACCATCCAGCTTGCCAGCGGAGCAAGTCTGGCGGTTCCCGTTCGACCCGCCCGCCAAAAGGCCGGGGATGCAGTAACCCTTGGTGTGCGGCCCGAGCATATGAGGCTGGCAGGAGAGGGGGAGATCGTCGGCGAAGTAATGGTGGTCGAGCGGCTTGGCGGCGAAACGTTTCTTTATACTCAGCTCAAGGATGGAACGATGCTGATCGTGCAAGCGGATGGAGAAATTCCGACTGGCCTGCACGAGCGCATTGCCATCAAGCTCGATCCGGCGACCTGCCACTTGTTCGATGGTGATGGCCTCGCGATCGAGCGCGTGCAGCGGCATCCGCTGGCCAATCTGCGCCGAGTACCGACCCGTAAGGCGAGCTAGCGCATCGTGCGAAGCCGACAATCCGTGTCGGCGAAAAGTGGACCGGGTTTTCTGCACGATGCGCCACCCGAGAGAGAAATTCCTCGTTCCAGAGGCGGCTGATAGCCTCAAAGCGATTTGACTATATCGTGGTCGGCGGCGGCAGCTCAGGCTGCGTCGTGGCAAGCCATCTTGTGGCCGAGCATGACGCTCGGGTGCTGCTGGTCGAGGCGGGCGTCCGTCGGGTAAGCCCGATCCTGGCAATGCCGGCGGGGTACATGAAGTATCTCGCGCGCGATACATACCTGACGATGCACCATGTCCTTCCCCAGACGCAGCTCGGGGGCCGCGCGCCCGTCGTGCCGCAGGCCAAGGTTCTGGGTGGAGGAAGCGCCGTCAACGCTATGGTCTATATCCGCGGCCAGGCTGCCGATTACGACGGGTGGGACGAGGCCTTGGGCGGCGCGGGGTGGAGCTATAGGGACCTTCTTCCGTACTTCATTCGGCAGGAAGGCAACGATCACCTGGGTGCGCCCTATCACGGCGTCAGCGGCCCCTTGAAGGTGTCTCATCTGGGACAGCATTCAGCCATGAGCCGCGCCTTCGTGCAGGCCATGCAGGAGCGAGGCGTTCCTTATACGGCCGACTTCAACGGAGCTCAGCAGAACGGCGTCGGCTTCATGCAGCACACGATCGATTGGACCACCCGCCGCCGGCGCAGCGCGGTTGATGCATTCCTTCGGCCTGTCCTGTCCCATCCAAAATTGACTGTGCTGACGGGGACGACGGCCACTCGCATCCGGTTGGAGAAAAGCCGCGCGGTAGGTGTGGAGCTTCACGGGCATGCCGGATCGCAAACTGTTTTCGCCGATACGGAGGTAATTCTCGCAGCCGGCACTTACATGACGCCGAAGCTTCTGATGCTCTCCGGCATCGGCCCTGTCGAAGAACTGTCGCGCCATGGGATCAAAGTTGCCACGGACTTGCCCGGCGTCGGTCAGAACCTTCAGGATCACCATGAGGTCCCCATCGTTGCAGCGACCTCCGGGCCCTTCGGCTATTTCGGTCAGGACCGCGGCCTCGCAATGCTGAGCAACGGGTTGCAGTACATGCTGTTCAAATCGGGTGCCGTCACCACCACGGGTGTGGAAGCCTGCGCCTTCATCGATCCTGATGGCGGCGAACGGCCGACGATCCAGCTCTATTGCGTTCCAACGGTCTATCTCGATCGCGATGTCTCGGGCATCGAGCCGACCCATGGGGTGACGTTGAACCCGTGTCTGCTGCGTCCGAAGGCGCGTGTAGCGCGACGCGCGAATGTGTGAGTAAGGCGACGGCCAGATTTACGAGATGTCGCCTCCGGTTGAAGTCGACCTACCGTGTCACGGGACGACACGGAGGAGCGCATGAGCCGGCTCGATCAGGAG
>NZ_VOSK01000012.1 GCF_009296175.1 Microvirga tunisiensis
GACTGGGTCGCCGATCAAGCCCTTCTTGTGAAGCCGATCCGTCGTTGCCCAGTCGAAGCCCTTCCAGGCACAACGCTCGTTATGCAGCGTCAGCCATAACAGCGCCAAAACGGCATCGTCGATCTTGTCCTCATCGATCTCCATGAACCGACGTTACCACGCGCGGCACCCAAAATCCCGCGGCCCCGCTCGGATGGATACGATGTGGTTGTTACTCCCATCATCACTCGGAATGGCAGCCCTCAAGGCTTTCTGTGCATCTCTCGTGACATCACGGAGTTTCGACAGACGGAGCAGAGCTTGCGCAGAAGCGAGAAGCGTCTCCGTACACTTGTCGATGTCATGCCGCTCTCCTTCACATCGCCGCAGGTGGTCTGGTTCAGCGATCCGGATGGCGAGTTCACGTACTGCAACGATGTCTGGTACGAGTACACGGGCCTACGATCCGACACAGGAAGCAAGGAATGGCTCACGGTCGTCCATCCTCTCCACCGCGAACGGGTTCTGGAGCTATGGAAGGGGGCTCTTGGAAAGGGCATTTCCTTTGAAATGGAAATGCTCTTTCGCCGTGCATCCGATGGAATGCATCGCTGGTTCATCGTCCGGGGACAGCCGCTCAAAAATGAGCAAGGCAAGGTTGAACAATGGTTCGGCATTGCAATGGATATCCATGAGCGTAAGCAATCCGAGCAGGCTCTAAGCGAGAGCGAGGAGCGCCTTCAGCTTGCGCTAAAGGCAGCGCGTATGATCGCGTGGGAGTTCAATCCACAATCAGGCGCCACGACGCGGTCCGAAAACTCGCTTGCGCTCCTGGGCATCACGCCCGGAGCCGACAAGACCTTCATGACCGACATCCATCCGGATGATCGTCAAAAGGTGAAAGATTTTCTTCAGCGGATACAGATCAGTGGCTCCGACTCGATAGAATGTCGCTATGTGATGCCGAGCGGCGAGATTCGATGGCTCAGAGCGCGAGCCGAACAGGCGGGGCACGACCGAATCGTAGGAGTGACGTTCGACATCAGCGAGCAGAAGGAAGCGGAAGAAGAGATCTGGCGTTCGGCCAATCACGATGCGCTCACGGGTCTTCCCAATCGCAATCTCTTCCAGCGTCGGCTCGAGATGGCCCTAACCGCGGCAAAGCAGAGCGGCACGAGCGTGAGCCTGCTGCTGATCGATCTAGATGATTTCAAAGACATCAACGATACCCTCGGCCATGACGCGGGCGATGCCTTGCTGCATGAGACGGCGCGCCGGCTCTCCGGCATGGTACGGGGCTGCGATACCGTGGCCCGAATCGGCGGCGACGAATTTGCTGTGCTCGTTGTCGATCCGCTCAAACTTGAGAATGCCACGCGCCTGGGCACTCTGATCGCGGATATGCTTCGCCAGCCTTTTACTTATCAGAAGCGAACTCTCGTCAGCCGGGTGAGCATCGGTATCGCGGCTTTCCCAGATCATGACGGGACGCCGGCGGAACTGGTCAAGGACGCGGACATTGCGATGTACCAAGCAAAGTCTCAGGGCCGCAACCGGGTCATCACCTACTCGCCCGAGATGCGTAGGGTCATTGAGCAGCGCGTTTCCCTGGGACGGGGAATGCGTGAGGCGATCGCCAACGATGAGGTCCTCCCATTTTACCAGCCGAAGGTGAGCCTCTCGACAGGCGAGATCGTCGGTCTCGAAGCGCTGGCGCGCTGGAAGCATCCGACCAAAGGCATTTTGACGCCGAGCTTCTTCGGAGCCGTTTTTGAGGACCATGAAATTGCAGCCTCTATCGGGAAGCTTCTGACCTCGAAGATCGCGGCAGATGTTCGTCAATGGCTTGACGATGATCTTCCGTTCGGCCGCATCGCACTCAACCTGTCTCCGGCTGAATTCGGTCAAACGGGTCTCGTCGATAACATGTTGAGAACTCTAGACTGGCTTAAGGTTCCTCCAACAGTCTTTGAAGTCGAAGTCACGGAGACCGTCCTCCTCGGAAGGAACTCCAACAATGTCTCCTCCGCTCTTGCACAGTTTCGCGAGCATGGCGTCCAAATCGCTCTCGACGATTTCGGCACCGGTTATGCCTCGCTGACCCATTTGAAACAGTTTCCGGTCGATCACATCAAGATCGACCGCAGCTTCGTGCGGGATCTGGAGCAGGATTCCGACGATGAGGCGATCATCGCCGCTGTTATCGGCCTTGGCAGAAGCCTTCAACTCCAAGTGACGGCAGAAGGCGTGGAAACTCACGGCCAGGCGCGGCGTCTGCGTGAGTTGGGCTGCGACCATGCACAGGGTTACCTCTATGCGAAGCCGATGGCCGCATCACAGATCCCGGATCTCTTGACACGATGGAGTGCGATGCTGGTGAAGCCTCGGCACGAGAAGAATGTAAAACTGCTGGGTATCTAGCCCTCTCAATCAATCGTGTCCGCGTCTCTCAATCCCGCATCGGCTTTAACCAACACTTCGTGCTAGGATCGGGATGACAGGCAAGGATTCGTCCGAATGAGCGTTTCCATTTCGAGCCCACATCTGCAGGCCCAGGTCTCCGAGAACGGCGCCGAACTCGTTAGGCTCCAGGACGGCGTAGGCCTGGATCTTTTGTGGGACGGCAACCCAGCCTTCTGGACCGGGCGCTCGCCTCTACTCTTTCCTATCGTCGGTCGTGTGAGAAACGATCGGATAAGAGTAGACGGATCAGAGTATGAGTTACCGAAGCACGGCTTTGCACGCACCTCCCGGTTCGAAATCGATGAGGTCGGCCCCTCCCAATGCCGCTTTCATCTACGCTCCGACGAGACCACGCTTGAGCGATATCCATTCCCGTTCGCGCTCAATATTTCCTACAGGATCGAGGACGCTACGCTGACGATCACGGCCTCGGTGACCAATACCGGCTCTACCGTCATGCCGGTCTCATTCGGCTTTCACCCGGCCTTTCGCTGGCCGCTGCCTTTTGGGGCACCGCGGGAAGCGCACACAATCCGCTTCGATCGCGAAGAAACGGCCCCCATCCGTCGGCCCGTCGACGGCCTAATCAGCCGGGATGCTGAGACGAGTCCCGTTCACGGGCGAACACTTCCATTGCACGACGGCCTTTTCGAGACGGACGCCATCGTCTTCGACCGCATCGAGAGCAGCACTGTCACATATGGAGCGCCAAGTGGCGGTTCGATCCGTGTCGATTTTCCGGAAATGCCGCATCTCGGTATTTGGACCAAACCCGGAGCTGGCTTCATCTGTATCGAGCCTTGGCAGGGCCACGCCGATCCGGAAGACTTCGACGGCGATTTTGCCGCCAAGCCAGGCGTTCTTCTTATCCAGCCAGGCGACACGCGAAGCTTCACAATGGGGATCACCGTTAGCAGCGCCGGCCTGTGAATTTTCTGGAATAGTTCTTGACTATGCCGCGTCGGGTCGTCCCGATGCTTGAGTGTGGGTCAATGGCTCGTCACGAGTTCGCGGATGTGCTGGACCACATCTTCGCTGGAATATGGCTTCGGTACGAAGCGCCCCTCATCCGGTATCTGCCCGGGACGCAGTTTGTGATAGGCGGAGGAGATCAACAGCGAAATATGCGGCCAGCGCTGCTGAACATTTTCGGCAAGGTCAAGGCCGTTCATGGACCCAGGCATGTCGATATCTGTGAAGAGCACCTGTACGTCATGGGAGCAGATTTCCAGCACGGCAAGGGCCACATCGGCATTGGCCGCTTCGAGCACATGAAAGCCGGCATCCTGCAGATCGTCAGCTGCCGCCATCCGCACCAGGAGCTCATCCTCGACGAGCAGAACGACTGGCGTGTCATCTGAATAATTGTTCATCATAAGGCATGGAACGAAACTAACTTATGTTAGTTCCTACTGCTCAGGTAGTTTTTTAAGGGTGGACCAAGCGATGGCGTCGCACAAATTCAAGCTTGGAGATCAGATGCGATTGGTCAAGCTTGCGAGCGCGAACACTGTTGAGGCCTTTCTCAACATGGTGACGACCATCGATGTCACAAGGCCGGAGGATACATGGGAGGTGACTCGCCTCCTTCCGGCAGACAGCAACGGCTTCCAGTATCACATCAGGGGAAGTCAGGAAGGTCCAGAGCGCCTTGTACGGGAAGAACAGCTCCATCCCGTCTGACAAAACGGCCTCGACTGAATCAGGGCCATAAGCACCGCCTGGTGACTTCGCTGTCGGCGATGCTTCCCCTTAAACATCATGGCAACGGTCGGTTCAGCCAGCCTTGCGAAGCGGACTTTCAGCAACCTGATCGGCCGCAGGCTGGTTCCTACGGTGAAAGTCATGCAGTTCCTGTCGAACCGTCTCGAGAACCGGATTGAAAGTCGGCCCGTGCTCCTTCGCAATCTCGACGAGCACATCGATTGCCCGGAGCAGACGCTCCTCGGTCACAGGTTCCCACTTGCGTCCTGACCACTCGTCCATCTCAGACCCTCCTCGTGGATTGAGAGAGACACTGGCCCAGAGAATCTTGCATCCGGGTTAAAGCCGGCGATCAAAATGAGGGCATGCACAGGCCGCTGGACTGCCTCTGTTTCCGAGGCTGGAGTCTCGCGTGAGGGAGCGCAAGAACCGCTTGTGCCCATAAGTGCGTGGAACCGCTGCGTTATTCGGAAGGTTTACGGTTGAACCGGGTCTTTTGGCCGGCAACCGATAAACGAGGCTGTATCCGACTATGGCAGATAATCCGGCTATCCAGCAACCTGGAGCGCGGCAATCCTCCTCATCCTCGACTGTCACGACCATGTGGGCCGTGGTTCTCGGATGGGCCCTCGTGCGGCTCGTTGTTGGCGGGGAGCGTTCCACTCCGACCCAGGCCGGACGACCATCGTCAGACCCGGCACAGGCCAGGGGGCAGGCACGGAACGCCGATTCAGACTTTGCGGAAAAGCAGCATGCGTCACCGCAGGCGGCTGCCGAGAAGGGACGCGGGCGAAGCGCCGACGCGCCGACGGAGATCCCGGCACGCGGATGGAAAGACATCCTGTGGCGCACCTATGAAGAGTTCAACAAAGACCGTATCATGTCGGTTGCGGCCGGCGTCACTTACTATGCCTTGCTTGCTGTATTCCCCGCGATTGCGGCTCTTGTCTCTATCTATGGTCTCTTCGCCGATCCAGGCACGATTCAAGAGCATCTGAACACCCTGTCAGGCGTTTTGCCCGGCGGTGCGCTCGACATCATCCGCGAGCAGGTCGTACGTATAGCATCGCAGGGAGGCGGCACACTCGGGTTCGGATTCATCTTCGGATTAGGATTGTCGCTCTGGAGTTCCAATGCTGGGATGAAAGCCATCTTCGACGCCCTCAACATCGTCTATGGTGAGGAGGAGAAGAGAAGCTTCATTAAACTGAACTTGCTGTCCCTCTCCTTCACGCTTGGCGCCATCGCATTCATTCTTATCGCTCTCGCCGGAATCATCGTTCTGCCGATCGTCCTTAATTTTATCGGCCTGGGCTCAGGAACCGAGTGGCTGGTGTCTCTTGCACGATGGCCCATACTCCTGATCGGCGTCATATTTGGCTTGTCGCTCATCTATCGTTTCGGACCCAGCCGTGACAAAGCGGAGTGGCGCTGGGTGACACCTGGAGGAATTGTGGCTGCCGTCCTGTGGCTTGCCGTTTCCATGCTCTTTTCATGGTATGTCGCGAACTTCGGAAGCTACAATGAGACTTACGGTTCACTCGGTGCCGTCATCGGCTTCATGACATGGATCTGGCTGTCGACGATTGTGGTTCTGCTTGGTGCCGAGATAAACGCTGAGATGGAACATCAAACTGCCAAAGATACGACCGAAGGGAATCATCAGCCCATGGGAACTCGCGGCGCAAGGATGGCTGATACGATTGGCGTGGCAAAAAGCTGAATCGCACCAGATATGTCATCATAAAGGGCGCTCCATGGGGGCGCCCTTTGTCTTGCATGGCCGAGGACAAACTTGTCGAGGGGCTTTATGAATGAGTTGAGATCCGGTCGGATCAGCTTATCGAGCTAACGAAAATGCGCTGGTCATGGCCAGCGCATCATTCATCCTTTTGCACGTCTTGTATCCAGCTTCAGACCCGGCCGGCCGAGACTGCACCTCCCAAAGTCGCTACTTTACGGGCTGCCTTATTGTCATCAGATTGATCTTCCGCGAACCAAGCAATTGTCGCCTTTAGACCGGCGTCCAGAGATGTGCGTGGCGCCCAGCCAAGCAGTTTTTTGGCGAGGGAAATGTCGGGGCGACGGCGACGTGGGTCGTCGACCGGCAGTGGTCGCGTGACAATGCGGGATGAAGACCCCGTCATAGCCAAGACCTTTTCGGCCAGATCACCGACAGTGAGTTCAACCGGATTACCGAGGTTCACGGCGCCAGGGAATGATTCGTCATAGGCCATGAGACGCACGAAGCCATCGACGAGATCTGACACATAGCAGAACGACCGCGTCTGGCTTCCATCTCCATAGACTGTAATGTCGTCACCTGCGAGAGCTTGGCAGATAACATTCGAAACCACACGTCCGTCGTCAGCTCGCATGCGCGGACCATAGGTATTGAAGATCCGCGCCACGCGGACATCAGCTCGCCGTGAACGGTCAAAATCGAACGTCAGCGTCTCCGCGGCCCGCTTGCCTTCATCATAGCAGGCACGTGGGCCTGTAGGATTGACATTGCCCCAATAGCTCTCCGTTTGTGGATGAACCTCGGGATCGCCATAGATCTCGCTTGTAGAGGCGAGAAAGAAGCGGGCACCTGTCGCTTCAGCGAGGGTGAGAAGGCTATGTGTACCGACGACGCTCGTCAGCATGGTATGCTCGGGATCTGCCTGATAATGCGGAGGAGAGGCTGCACAGGCAAGATTGAAGATTTCATCGATCTTCACGCGTTTGGAACGCAGCCGAGCTGGCAGTGGCTTGATGATATCGCTGTCAATGATATCGAAGCGCGGCTCACGCTCTAGATGACGAATATTCTGCTTTCGTCCCGTTTGAAAATTGTCCAGAGCGATCACATGAGCGCCTTCACTGAGAAGAGCATCGCAGAGGTGAGACCCGAGGAATCCGGCCCCACCTGCTACGAGAACATGCTTACTATTGCCATTCTTCATGAGACGCTCTCCTTCTCAGACCCGCAAAGGGCCTCAAGGTACAAACCTACTCTGCCCAACATCGAAGCGTGGCATTTGTTCAATGCCATCTTTAGAATCTATTCATAGGATCAGGATTCAACTGCCAAAGCGAGCGGCTGTTCCTGACGTCGATGTCGAATGGCTTCAAAAAGGACCTGCTCCATCGACGCTGCACGATGGGCGGACGTATGCTGCTTGAGAATGCGATGCCGGGCGCGCGTGCCCAGAGCTCTTCTCTGATCATCGGACCATGTACCGAGTACTCTGAGAACATCGTCAGGGGTGCGAGCGAGGAGGATCTCGCGATCCGGTTCAAGAAGCGTTTCGATTCCTTCCCATGTGTCGGAAATTATCGGCGTTCCACAGGCAGCGGCTTCGAAAAGACGAACACTTGGGCTGTATCCCGCCCGGATCATGTCGGCCCGTGTGACATTGAGGGTGTACCGGCTCCGGGCATAGAAGGCTGGATGATCGTTTGGCGGCACGTGATCGATACGCTCAACATTGCCCGGCCACTCAATTCCTATCGGATACTGCGGGCCAGCCACCGCGAAACGCAGATGAGGTGCTTTTCGGGCCGGCTCGATCAGGAGCCGTTCTAGCGTCGGCTGTCGATCCGGACTGTAAGTGCCGAGGTAACTGAGATCCCACCGCTTCTCTCGATCACGCGTCGGATATGCCTCGGGATCGACGGAGCAGTACAGAGCTCTTGCGGCCGGCGAGCCATACCGCTCTATGAGCAGATTGAGGGTCGGTCCGCCGGTGAAGGAAAAATAGACATCGTAGTGAGGAATCAGGTTCGGCGTGAGATATTCGTAATCGCCTCTCTCCAGCTTCGCGAGTGTTACGGGCGTATCGATGTCATAGAATGCCACCACACCATTTGCCACCCGCTGAACGTAGCGACCGACATCCACACCTTGTGGCACATAGGAGCCGACGATAACTGCATCGGCACCTTTGATTGTCTCTCGATACCGCTCAAGATCCTTCAGATTGGAATAGAACTCCAGACGGCAAAAATCAGGATCCTGCAGATCGCGATGGGAGGCATACCAGGGCACGTCGCGCTCAAGGAACAGTACATCATGCCCGCGCGCTGCGAAGGCCCTCAATAACGCACGGAAGGTTGTCGCATGACCGTTTCCCCACGAGGAGGACAAACTCAACCCCAAAACGACGACGCGGAGCTTGGTCACGCCACGCTCCTTTCATGCTTCTGGGAGGCCTCCTCGCGCAGGATAACATCCACCTCGGCACCACGGCGGGTATAGGTATGCTCGGCCATGATGCGCGCCCGAGCGGCCTCGCCGATAGCGCGAGCTCGCTCCGGTGTCAGGGCCTCGACATGGTCGGCCACGTCCTTGCCGTCGCGCGCCACCAGAACCTCCTCTCCATCCTTCAGGAAGATTTCCAGCCCGACCCAGGCATCGGTGATCAGGCATGCACCGGCTCCCGCGGCCTCGAAGACGCGGGTTGCGGGTGAGTAGCCCGTACTCGCCATCGAATCACGGGCAATGTTGAGAACGGCCAGCGGGCTCGTGTTGAAAGCGTTATGATCACGCGTATAGACATGGCCGATATGGCGTACGTTCGACGGCATATCTTTTGTTTCCCAGCCATTGCCTCCGATCAGGAAGCTGCGATCCGGCAGACGCGCAGCTGGTTCCAGGAAGAACTGCTCCACGCGCGCCTCACGATCGGGCAGGCGATTGCCGAGGAAGGACAGATCCACCTTGAAGCGTTCATCTGCTGGGACCGGATGATGGGTTATCGGATCGCAGGCATTGTAGATCGGGATGCAACGGCGGGCGCCGAAACCCTCATAGGATTCGATCACCGGCGGACCGCCGCCATAGGTGAGCACAAGATCGAGAGCCGGCATCGTGCGATGAAGCGGATGGTCGGGGCTTTCGCGCATTTCGGCCAGGGTTGCAGGTGCATCCACGTCCCAGAAGATGCGGATGGCATCGGGACGCGAGGCAGCGACGATCCCTTCCAGCAGTTCGCTATCGAATACACCGACACCGGAGGCCTTCACCACCACATCGGCTTTTGCTGCCTCGGCCACAACACCGCGCATGGCCTCTGCCGTCGCGGGGTAGACCTTCACCTCCGCCCAATCCGGTTGCTCGATGTCCCGGTGCTTCTGGCGATCGAAAGCATCGGGTTCATAGAAAGTGATGCTGTAGCCGCGCCGAGCGAGATCGCTGAGGAGACCGCGATAGTAGGTAGCAGCCCCATTCCAATACGAGGACAGAAGGCTGGAGCCGTAGAAGGCGATCTTCATGCGGGTATCTCCATCGGCGTCGAGGCGCCGTGATTTGCAAGAATGACGAGGAGTTGATCGGCCCGATGAGCACAGGAATGACGGCTCTGGATAGCCTTGAGTCCATTCTCTATCAACGCGCTGCGCAGATTGGGATCGTTGAGAACCGCTTTCATGTGGCGCTCCATCTGCACCTCGTCCTGGGCAACCAGATAATCCGTCCCGGGACTGAACAAGCCTTCTGAATCGCTCCACGGTGCGGAGATCAGCGGGATGCCGCAGGCGAGAGCTTCAAATACCCTGATGGTGGGAATACCCGGGAGTATGTCGACATAAAACCGCCGCGGCACATGCACAGTCGCCAGATGTCTTGCAAAAACCTCAGGTGCACGAGCGTTCGGCAGCCAGCCACGATAGGTCACACCATAGCGGGCGAGTGTTTCAAGAGCATCTTCCGGGTAACGGACACCATAGATATCAAGAGGCAGACCGACGGTCTGCGCAGGGCGGAAGAGGAAGCTTTCCAGTTCCACACCGCGCTCGTCGTCGCCCCAGTTGCCGATCCACACCACGCCCTTCCGTTCTGTCTCCTGCGCAGGAGGGTGAAAGAGCCGGGTATCGGCGGCCTCGTGCCAAACATGGACGCGCTCGCCCCAGCCCCAACGGCGGTATACCTCCGCGAGCGCTTCGCCAAAGGCGAGGACGCCGTCATAGCCGTTGAGATCGAACTGGCGGATGGCGTTGGGATCGCTCACCGCCCTGTGGTGCGTGTCGTGGAAGAGGAGCCTGAACCGGCCGCCCTGCCGCCGCACCTTCCCGATGGCAGCAACCAACCAGGGATCGCTCCATTCGTGCACGATGACCACGTCGGCATCGGCAAGCACTTCTTCGAGATCGAGGTCGGGATCAAAGACTGTCGAGGACAATTCAGGGTAAAGGCTGCGATAAGCGTCGAGTCCTGCCTCTCCGTGATCCTTCAGGAGGTTCTCCAGGCTCCAGGCTCCCCGCGGCTCATAGGCGATGACTGCATGTCCACGGTGAGCGAGTTCACGCAGAACTCCACGCAGGAAATGCGCGTTCCCATGGTTCCAGCATGAGGCAAGGGAATGCGTGAAATAGATAAACTTCATGCCGCAGCTCCCTCAGGGGAGGACATCAGAGATCTCTGACACAGGACCGAATGGTAGGTGTTCAGAACACCCGCGCTCATGGCATCGACAGTGTAGGCATCAGCCCGTTCTCGGGCAGCGCGTCCCAGAGCCGCGCGGCCTTCAGGATCCTGCAAAAGGTGGTCGATCACTTCAACAGTTGCACTCTCATCGCTCGGATCAACGAAGAGTGCGGCACCCTCCCACAGTTCACGGAAAGTTGGAATGTCAGACAGGACCAGGGCACATTCCATCTGAGCGGCTTCCAGCACCGCGAGACCGAAGGGTTCATAACGAGCCATCGAGATGAAGATCGGCCTTGCGCTCAGATGCTGCGCAATCTCCGCGTCGCTTAACCGACCAAGCACTTTGGCGTGGGCAGCCTCAACATGCGTACCGTTTGGCCCTTCAAGAGACCCGGCGGCGAGAACCGGAACAGTGAGGTGAGATGCGACTCGATCAATGACTGCGAAATTCTTGCCTTCGTCCCAGAGGCGCCCAGCCGTGAAGATGATATGTTCATCGGGTACGCTTCTGCCCACCGGCATAGAACGTCTGCCATTACTGACGACTGTGGGTGTCTGCGCAAGACCGTATGCCTGAGCCGTAGCTTGAGCGAATGCCAGCGTTGGCGCGAGGAGCCGGTCGGAAGAGCCATACCCTTTCGCGACGAGCTCCGTCCGCCAGGCGAATTCTTCTGGCAGCGATCCGCCTTTGACTGCCTGCCACCAGGTTGCGACGCAGGAGTGACAGACCGCCACGACAGGAACGTCGAACGGAGCATTGGCCGCCAGAGCTGGGGAATTGAGATGAAGAAGATCCGGTCGGATTTGCGCTGCAATATGGGCAATCGTTCGGCTGGTCTCCTCAACCTCGCATCGATTGCGAGCCGTCCAATCTAGTGGAAGACCAGTTAGGATAAGCTTTGCACCAGTGCTTTCGGCCATAGCTAGCTGATCTGCAGAGGGGGAAGGCCCCAGCACTGCGATTGTCGTCGTGACACTGTGCGCACGCAGACCCTCCGAGAGATCCAGCGCATATTGCCAGACCCCACCGACTGCATCTGCTGTCATAAGCACATGCAGATCTGTTTTCTCGTCAGGCCATGCCATGGTTGCTCTCGATGTTACGCAACTTGAAAACGGAATGGGCCCTCATGACAGAGCCTCTGCATTCTGCAGGCTAGAAGGCGACGAACTCAGACGCGCGAGGCCCCTCTCCTCCTGCAGCCATTCCGCCAGCGTTGCCACACCCTTGAGCCACGAAATCGGCTGCTTCAGCCCGAGCTCCTGAGTCGCGAGGCGGGTATCGGAGACGTAATAGCGCTGATCGCCGGCGCGCCAATCGGCATAGATCGTCTCGACTGGATGGCCGATGACATTTTCAATATGGGTGATGAGCTGACGGAGACTGATGGCATTTGCCGGGCCGCCGCCAAGGTTGAAGGCCCGCCCCTGAACTGCCTCGATAAGTTTCCATGCGGAAGCATAAGCAGCGACGGCATCGGAAATATCGAGCACATCGCGGACCTGACAGCCATCGCCGTAGATGGTAATCGGCTCGCCCTGAAGAGCTCGGATCAGGAAATGAGCCACCCAGCCCTGATCCTCGGTTCCCATTTGTCGCTGACCATAGATGCAACTCATCCGCATGACGCAGGTCGGAAGCCCAAAGGAACGGGCATAATCCAGAACATATTGATCCGCCGCTCCCTTCGAGCAGCCATAGGGTGTGTGGAAGTCGAGAGGCCGATTTTCGCCAATTCCCGTATTCCTGATTGCAGGGTCACGGGGTTTGTAGGCATCGTTCGTTTTCTCCAACTCCACATCCCCAAGGTCCCCATAGACCTTGTTCGTGGAGGCAAAGATCAACGGCACCCTCTCGCCACGCTGTCTGAGCGCATCGAGCATATTCAGGGTGCCGCGAATATTGATCTCGAAGTCCTCGCGGGGATCAATAAGGCTGGTCGTTACCGCAACCTGAGCCGCCATGTGAAACACGGCCTGCGCTTCGCAGGCGGCATCGGCGACAGACGTCTCATCGCGGATATCACCGATCACAGTGGAGATCTTGCTCGGATGCCGTTTCTTGAGCCATTCGAGGTTGCGGTCGACGCCGGATCGGGCCAAGGCGTCATAGATCAGAACATCGTGTCCCTCGCTGGCAAAATGGTCGGCGAGATTGGAACCAATGAAGCCAGCGCCACCTGTCACCAGAACGGGTCGATGGCGAAGTACGGCTGGCGCAGCAGCCGATGTGTCTGATGCTTTCATGCCACCAAACCTCGTGCTTCCAGCTCCCTTCGGGCTTCGTTAACGAGATCCTTGGCTTCCTGCTTGGCTACCCATTCGGCAAGTTCCGCCAAGCCTTCCGCGAAGTCTTTTCCTGGCTGATAGCTCAATTCCTGCTGGATCTTGCTGATGTCGGCGATGCAATGGCGAATGTCACCAATGCGTGCCTTGCCGGCAATCTCCGGCGCCATCGGCCGATTCATCGCCTGAGACAGGAGCTCCGCGACTTCGGAGACGGTACGGTCCTGCCCGCTTCCAACGTTGTAGACGCCGCCCGGCGCCTTTTCGTGCTCTAGCGCCAGAACAAATGCCTGCGCGACATCCTCCACATGAACGAAGTCGCGACGCTGTTGGCCGTCCTCGAAGATCATCGGCGGCTGGCCATTGTGGAGCCGCGACGCGAAGATGGCGAGAACGCCTGTATAGGGATTGGACAGAGCTTGTCCTGGTCCGTAGGCGTTCCAGAGCCGGAGCGCCACACCCTCCATGCCATAAGCGGGGCACAGTGTCAGCGTCAGTCGCTCTTGAACGTATTTCGAGAGCGCGTAGACCGAGGCGAGCGCGGGCTTCTTCCACTCGGGCGTCGGCACCGGGATCAGAGAGCGCCCCTGTTCGTCCAATGGATCCCAAGGATCGCTCTCATTCGCGCGTGGCGTTCGAACAACATCCTCTCGGATTCTCCCATCCGGATCCTTATAGAGGCCCTCGCCATAGATGCTCATGGACGAGGCGACAACCACCCGCTTCACCGGATTGTCGATGAGCTGCTGGAACAGCACAGCTGTGCCGTAATCGTTGACGGACACGTAGCGGTCGACCGCATACATGCTCTGACCGACGCCAACCTCGGCTGCAAGGTGGACTACCTTCGTGGCCCCCTTGAGCGCCCGCAGGAGTGCTGCCTCATCGCGGACGTCCCCTACGACGACCTCGACGTCCGGACCGAGCCCGTCGGCCTGCGTCCTGTCACCGTGCACCTGCTCGATGAGACTGTCGAGCACGCGCACCTTGTGTCCACGCTCCAAGCAGGCGCGCGCAACATAGCGCCCGATAAAACCTGCCCCGCCGGTAATAAGGATCGTATCCGTCACAAGATGTCTCCAGATTGGCTTCTGGCCCAAGCGCCGATGAATCAGACAGGAGACGACAACCCATTCCGCAACCGGAAATGTGACGCAGAACATGCACATATTCCAGCTTAGGAGCAGGCATTTCAGCAGACCTCGCCAAACGAGGACTGCGCCATAGATCTCCCTCACAAGCTTGAGTTTGCGTTCAGGAAACTCCGAGGGATCATCTTTGTTCCTGACTTCGAAGCAGTAGTTTGGGCGCTCGGCTGTGAAGACAAGAGTCACAGGTGCGGAATCTGAGCGGAACAACCAACCTTCTTCAAACGTTGAAGGCCAAGCTTTTTGGGAAAGTTCAGGTCGGATGCCTGCGGCCTGCCGGTGTCTTTTTGTCTGAAAAGAGAGCATCCGTCCGGCCATACATGGGAGATCCGTCATGAGTTCGAGGAAGGTCCGCGTCGGGATCGTAGGCGTCGGCAATTGTGCCTCGTCCTTCGTGCAGGGCCTCTCCTACTACAAGGATGCGAAAGGCAACGAGCCGGTCCCTGGACTGATGAATGTTGAGCTCGGCGGATATCATATCAGTGACGTCGAAGTGTCTGCGGCCTTCGACGTGAATGCTTCAAAGGTGGGGTGCGATGTTGCCGAGGCAATCTTCGCGGAGCCTAACAATACGCAGCGGTTTGCCACAGTCCCGCAGAGTGGGATTATCGTCAACCGGGGCAGGACACTTGACGGGCTTGGCAAGTATTTGCGCGAGACGATCGAGGAGTCGCCCGACGATGAGGCCGACGTCGCGGCGATTCTGCGGCAGTCAAAAACGGATGTCCTCGTCTCTTACCTTCCTGTCGGTTCACAGAAAGCCACCGAGTGGTATGCCGAGCGGGCGCTTGAGGCGGGATGCGCATTCGTGAACTGCATCCCGGTCTTCATTGCCTCAAATCCGGAATGGCGTAAGCGGTTTGAGGAGCGCGGGCTCCCCATCATCGGCGATGACATCAAGAGCCAGGTGGGCGCCACCATCGTTCACCGCGTACTCGCCAATCTCTTTCGTGAACGTGGCGTGCGACTCGATCGCACTTATCAGCTTAATTTCGGCGGCAATACCGACTTCCAGAACATGCTGGAGCGCGAGCGCCTCGAGTCGAAGAAGATATCCAAAACGCAGGCCGTCTCAAGTCAGCTCGACATTCCCCTGCCCGCAAGCGACATCCATGTGGGGCCGAGCGATCACGTGCCGTGGCTCACCGATCGTAAATGGGCCTACATCCGGCTCGAAGGCACGACCTTCGGGGGCGTGCCGCTGAACATGGAAGTGAAGCTCGAAGTCTGGGACTCCCCGAATTCCGCTGGCATCGTGATCGATGCAGTGCGCTGCGCGAAGCTCGCCATGGATCGTAAAATCGGAGGTGCACTCACTGGTCCGTCCAGCTACTTCATGAAGTCTCCGCCACAGCAATTCACCGATAACGAAGCCCGCGATAGAACCATCCGCTTCATCAACGGTGATGAAGATTAGGGCGCAGGAGGGTCAAGGTGACCACCACGTTCTTTCTCGTGCGCCATGCAGCCCATGATCGGGTCGGCACTATTCTGTGCGGACGCATGGCGGGAGTGAATCTCGGCTCCGTCGGGAAAGTTCAAGCAGAACGCCTGGCTCAACGCTTTGCCAGCGAGAACGTGGCCTGCATTCGTACAAGTCCTCTTGAGCGGGCGCTGGAGACGGCACAGCCTATTGCATCCCGCCTCGGACAGCCTTTCCAGATTTGCGAGGCCATCAACGAAATCAATTTCGGCAGATGGTCCGGTACGAGCTTCGACGCGCTGAGTCGGGATCCGCACTGGTCCTCGTGGAACAGCGCGCGCAGCACCAATCGTCCCCCTGAGGGCGAGACGATGCTGGAGGCGCAAGGACGCATTGTCGGAGCCATGGAACAATTGCGCAGCCTTTACGCTGAACGTTCGATCATCCTTGTGAGCCACGGCGATGTGATCAAGGCTGCCCTCCTTTACTATCTCGGCATGCCAATCGATGCCTATTGCCGCTTTGAGGTGGAGCCCGCCTCGATCTGCACTCTCGTCGTGGGCGGCTGGGGTTCCAAGGTTCTGCGGTTGAACGAAGTGGTGGCCGCATGAAGATCATCATATTCGGCCTGACCATCTCCTCATCTTGGGGCAACGGCCACGCGACCCTCTGGCGTGGCTTGTGTCGGGCGCTCGCGAAGCGGGGGCATAGGGTCGTGTTCTTCGAGAAGGACATGCCCTATTATGCGGCCAACCGGGACTTTTTCGAGCTTCCGGGCGGCGATCTCATTCTCTACCAGGATTGGGACGGCATTCGCCTCCAGGCTGAGATGGAGCTCAAGGATGCGGACGTGGCCATGGTGACGTCCTATTGCCCGGACGGCATCGCCGCCGGCGATCTCCTGTTGACTGCACCACGCGCCACCCGCGTTTTCTACGATCTCGACACTCCGGTGACCTTCTCGCGTCTGGATGCAGGCGAGCCGATCACCTACATCGGCCCTCATGGTCTTGGCAATTTCGACTTGGTCTTGAGTTACACGGGAGGCCAAGCTCTTGGGAAGCTACAGGCCGAGCTTGGGGCAAGACGCGTTGCTCCCCTTTACGGTCATGTGGACCCGGATGTGCATCGCCCGGTGCACATCATCCAGCATTACGTCTCCGATCTTACCTACCTCGGCACCTATGCGGCGGATCGTCAGGATGCTCTGCAGCGTCTCTTCATCGATCCTGCCGCTCGCCGGCCGGATCAGCGCTTCCTGATCGGTGGGGCGCAGTATCCGGACACATTTCCCTGGCAGCCCAACATTCATTTCGTGCGGCATCTTCCTCCGCCAGAGCACCCCGCCTTCTTCTCGTCCTCACGCCTGACGCTCAATATCACGCGGCAGGCCATGGCGGAGATGGGCTGGTGCCCCTCCGGGCGCCTGTTCGAGGCAGCGGCTTGTGGTGTGCCCATTCTCTCGGATTGCTGGGAAGGCCTCGATAGCTTCTTCGAGCCTGGCAAGGAGATCCTGATTGCGGGGAGGACGGAGGATGTGGTCGCAGCTCTCGACCTCACGGACACCGAGTTGAAGCGTATTGCCAAGGCAGCCCTGGAGAGGGCGCTCGAAGAGCATACGTCGGAGCGCAGGGCAATGGAGCTTGAGATCTTGCTCGAAGGCTCCAGTTCCCTCTCGCCCTCGACCGGCGGCCGCGCCGCCATGATGGAGGCCTGATCATGTGGGGAATCATACCTGCGGCAGGGATCGGTAGCCGCATCCAGCCGCTGGCGTTCTCGAAGGAGCTTCTGCCCGTGGGAAGCCGTCTCGACAATGGCGTCGAGCGTCCCTGCGCCGTCAGTGAATACCTTGTCGAGCGCATGATTCATGGCGGGGCGGACAAGATCTGCATCGTCATTTCCCCCGGCAAGTCTGACATCATGGAATATTATGGAGCAAGCTACGGCAGCGCGTCCATCGCCTATGTGGTCCAACCGCAGGCTCGTGGCTTGTGCGATGCGATCTTCCAGGCGGCTCCGCTCATTTCCGCCGACGAAAGCGTGGTCGTCGGCCTGCCCGATACGGTCTGGTTCCCTGAGAAAGCGCTGGCGGAACTGCCGGAAGAATCTCTCTCGTTCCTTCTCTTTCCTGTCGACAATCCGGAGGTCTTCGACGCGGTGATCCTGGACGAAACGATGCACGTCCAGGAGATCCAGGTGAAGCAGGCGGATGCCGCCTCGCGCTGGATCTGGGGTGCTTTCAAGATGCCGGGCCATGTTCTGGAAGAGCTCCGTCAGCTTTGGATTTCACGCAATCACGAGGACGAGTATTTCGGCACGCTCGTGAATGCCTATCTGGCTGAAGGAGGCAAGGCTATCGGCGTGAAGGCCGGCGAATCCTATGTCGATGTTGGAACCTTGCACGGCTACCGCGCCGCCATCGGACTGCTGAGCGAAGCGGCCCAGCACGACACCATGACCGGCGCCCGCGTAGCCCTTGGCTGGCCGGCGGGTCGGCTACCGCGCGGACTTCATGACTTGAACAGGGAGTAATCGTCACGATGAATGCCATCGATCCCACGCCGCCTGACGAAATCCGCCGGAAAGCCGAAGCGCTTGGGCCCTGGTTTCACAACATCGAGCTGAAGGGAGGCGTCTGGACCGCACCCAACCATTTCCTCGGCAATTATCCCGCCATTAAATGGCAGCGATTTGCCGACGCCATTCCGCAGGATCTCACCGGCAAAAGTGTGCTCGACATCGGCTGCAACGGCGGTTTCTATTCCATGGAGATGAAGAAGCGCGGTGCGGAGCGCGTGCTCGGAATCGACTTCGACGAAGCTTATCTCGCGCAAGCCCGTTTCGCTGCGCAGACGATGGACTACGACATCGAGTTCCGCAAACTCTCCGTCTATGATCTAGGGCAGCTCGGCGAGCGCTTCGACGTCGTGCTTTTCATGGGCGTTCTCTACCACCTGCGCCATCCCTTGCTGGCACTCGACCTGATTCACGAGCACGTCGCCAAGGACCTCCTCGTGTTCCAGTCGATGCAGCGTGGATCAACTGATGTCATGCCTGTCGAGGAGAACTATACTTTTTGGCAGACGGAACACTTCGACGATCCACGCTATCCGAAGATGCACTTCATCGAGCATCGCTACGCCGACGATCCTACGAACTGGTGGGCGCCGAATACCGCCTGCGTCGAAGCCATGCTCCGCAGCGCCGGGTTCGAGATCGTCCAGCATCCGGAAACCGAAGTTTACATCTGCCGCCGTGTCGATGCCCCACCCGGGGCGGGCGCCGTCTATCCGGCCCAAGGGAGAAATGCATGATCGAAGCTGCAATGATCTGGAACGAGCCCAACAACAAGTCCCATTGGGACCCGGAGATCGATCCGGATTGGAAGCTCTTCTCCGAGATGGCGATTGCCGCAGGTCAGGCGATCAAGGCCGAGAATACCAATCTGCCGCGCGTGCTCGGTGGCATCTCACCCATCGATCCAGGCTTCATCAAGAAGCTGGAAGACCATGGTGCCATGGATCACCTGGATGTCGTGGCCGTCCACGGGTTCCCACTCGACTGGAATCTGTGGCAGATCCACGATTGGCCTGCGAAGATCGACGAAATTAGCACGGTGACGGACAAGCCCATCTGGGTCAGCGAGGTCGGCATCTCGACCTTCGGTGCCGAGGAGGTTCAGGTTTGGGGTTTGAACCGGACTGCCGAACTCCTGATAGGCAAGGTGCCGAAGATCCATTGGTATAGCCTGTACGATCTTCCCCGCGCCTGGGAGGCCACGACGCGTCACAGGGAGGCCGAAGGCTCATCCTATTACAGGCATTTTTACATGGGCCTTCTGCGCGAGGACGGCTCGCCGAAGCCCGCTCTCGAGGAGTTCGCGAAGTACACGCCGCAGATGGGCTTGTGCCAATGGTTCCACTATGAAGACCACCGCCTCGACGATGCAGTAACCTGGATGAAGCGCCTGGGCGTGAAATACCTGCGCACCGGCCTATCCTGGGCCGACAGCTTCCGCCCGAATGCGCTGGACTGGTTCGACCGTCAGATGGAAGCGCTTGCGGATTTCGATGTGACGGTGACCTTCTGCTTCACGCCGGAGCATCGTGGAATTGCGCCACATCACACCAGCGCACCGCAGGCAAAAGAAGAATTTGCGGAATTCTGCGCCAGCATGATCCGACGCTATGCACCTTCGAACCGGTCAGCTCAATCGGACAAGATTTTGGAAGTTCTCTGAACCTGTTTTAAGCGGCTCCATAGGAAAGGCGACCGAACCTGGGGTTCGGTCGCCTCAGTATTTCTAGGATCAATTAGAACGGCGCCCTATCGGCCATAGATCCGATCGAGCACTCTTGCGACATCCACCAGATGCTCCGCAGCCGGATCGAAGCGTTCACCCGCCGCCAAGCGTGAGGCCCAGTCCGTAGCCGCCCGCCCGCCCCACTCATCTGGCGGCGCAGCCAACGTCTCGCGCGACGTGCCGCGATAGCGCTCCGCAATGAAGTCATAGAAAGATCCGTTCACGTTGCGCAGTGACAAGCCACCCTGTGTCCCATAGAACGTGGCTGAAATCATCGCATCGCATCCTGCCTGAAGCCGCCAGGAGCAGGCGAGTTGCATCACAGCACCCGTCTTCAGCTCCACGGTCGCGACGGCATAATCCTCCACCTGCGATGCGGTATCCGTCAGCGGCGCACCGCCTGTGAAGAGCTTGCCCGTGACACTCGCGATATCTGGATTGTTCAATGTCCACAGAGCGAGATCGACAAGATGAACGCCAAGATCCATCACGCAGCCGCCGCCGGAGAGATCCGGATCATAGAACCACGGCTTGTCTGGCCCATAGGCGTTGTGGAATACGAGATCCACCGCGTAGACGTGTCCCAGTTCGCCTGAATCGACGATTTCGCGGATGCGGCGCATCCCTTCCGTAAAGCGGTAAGAGAGATCGACGCTTAACAGCCGGTCGGCGTTGCGTGCGGCATCGACCACCGCCTGCACCTCTGCCACCGTCCGGCCAAGTGGCTTTTGGCAGAAAACGGCGACGCCACGCTCCAGAGCCAGGATCGACTGTTCTGCATGCATGGCGCTTGGGGTCGCAATGACAACACCATCAACTCCGAGATCCAGGATCTCATCGAGTGTCGAGACCAGCTTCGCGGCGGGAGCGAGCTTCCCGGCCTCCGCGGCCATATCCGGCGACGGATCGGCGATAGCGGCGACATCGATGGCTCCAGTACCGAGGATCGCCTGCATGCGGTTCCGACCGATCCAGCCGACACCGAGAAAGCCGAGACGCGGGCGAGCGGGCGAGACTTCAGGAGGCGTCCCGTGCAAAATCTGTTGCGTTATCAGAACGTCACCAGAGCTTTGAGGAAACCGTCCGGCCGGTCGCGCGTGGCATTAAGCGCCTCGTCGAGCCTTTCCAAAGGATAGCGGTGCGTATAGAGAAAACTCGGATCGAGGCGCCCGGACGCGATGGCATCCACCGCCTCGTGCAGGCCCTGGACATAGACGTTCGAATCGCGTTCATGGGCATTGATCACATCGATGCCACGCCAGTTCCAGAGCCACATATTGACCTGTCGTGGACCATCCTGATGGTAACCAGCGACGATGAGCTTTCCGCGTTCACGGGTCAGTTCGCCCGCGAGATCGAGCGGCCATTGCTTTCCGACGGCCTCGATCACCCGGTCGCAGAATGTGCCACCGGTCAGTTCCTTGACCTGCTCAATGATCGCGGAGTGATCCTCCATCGGAATCGTCTCGGCTGCGCCCATGCGGCGGGCGAGATCAAGCGAGTATGGCCGCCGCGAGATCGCAATCACGCGCGCACCGGCGTCTGTTGCAAGCTTCGTCAGGATCGCGCCGAGAAAGCCGATGCCGATGATTGCGACTGTTTGCCCAGTCTCGATTTCGCTGCGATGGAAGATATTCATAGCGCAGCCGAGCGGCTCGCCGGGAAAAGGCTGGCCTGCGAGAGCATCCGGCAGGCGCACCACCGCATCGGCCTCGGCCAGATCGTATTCGGCATAGGATTTATAGGAGAGTGCCGCCACTCGGTCGCCGATCGACAGCCCTTTGACACCCTCGCCGATAGCATCCACGAAGCCCCAGGCCTCGTGGCCGAGGGCGCCTGGCTCGGTGGGATACTGCATCCATTCGGGGCCGGCCCAAGGCGTCAGGTTCGAAGCGCACACGCCGCAACCTTCCAAGCGTAGCCGTACCTGACCGGGTCCCGGTTCCGGACGTGCAACCTCGCTGATCTGGATCTGACCAGGTCCCGTGACAATGGCGGCTCGCATGGTTCCTGGAACCCCGGCTTGCCCGTCGCTCCTCTTGGTCAAAGAAGCGGAAATGTCGCTGCTCGCACCATTCTCGTTCAGCAAGTTTGTCCCTCCACGCTACAGCCCGAGCAATTAGGGACGGGGGCGGGGACTTCAAGGCTTGGCTGTTTGTGTCATGATGCTGCCCGTTCCGTAGCAGCGCTCCCGGATCATGCCGTGGTCTGGGCACTTATTTCAGCAACGTATTTGATGCGCGCTGCGCTGTCAGGCTCCAAACCCTTTTCCGTACACCACTTCGCGAAGGTATCGGGTTCAATCATGATGCGCGAGATCTGAAGACCGGCCTGGCGGCCGACATTCTCGTTGTTCTCGGCCGCTGCCAGCCAGGTATCATAGGTGGAGGCAAGATTGTGCCGGTCGGTCATCATATCGCGGATGCCGAGATAATCCTCTCGCCTGTACCAGGGCAGGCCGATCCGGCGAGGCGGCGCATCCGTCATTCACGGTCTCCAGACAATGGGCACCGGGCCCGATTCATCACAGGGCTCGGTGCCGCAGCATTCCTTCAGCTCAACAGGTAGAACACCGCCGGTGCGGCCGTAAGAAGGCCAGCCGTCGTGAGCAGCATGAGCCGATGATCGGGATTCGCAATGCGATGAACCTTCCGCGCCGTGGAGCCGGCTTCCATGCTCCAGCCATTCATGCAGGAACAGAGAAGACGATGGGAGGCTCCCTCGGACAGTTCGAAGAACTCCATGGCATCCCCGAGCGTGTCGCCCTTGAGGCCGGCAGCCCGCAGGACGGGATCCTCGAAGGCCACCGTGATGGGAGATTCGTCGGACCGCAGCTCCGGTCGCTTGTCCTTGGGAACGAACTCGATCTCACCCAGAGACCTCAAGCGCCGTTTCGGCTGGCGCTCCAACACTTCGGCCCAACGCTCAAGGCGTTCGCGCCGGGACAGGAAACCTTGCTTGAACTCATGCACTTCAGCGACGCTACGCAGCTTCTCTACAGGCTTGTGTTCCATAGGTATTCTCCTGCAAGGGAGCCGACCCTCGAAACCAGGGCCGAGCCCAGGGAACCTATGATCGCGTGAATCCCTGGCTTTTTTGCGTCAAACGAGCGCATCGTGCGGAAAAGTGGATCTGGTTTTCCGCTCGAACCGATGCGCTCTTCAAAGAGTGGAGCATCGGAATGGATCCCAAAAGTGGGGCGCACTTTCGGGTCCGATTCTCTAGCTCTCAGAAGAGCGTTTCGTGCGGGTGGGCCACGTGCTCCTGGAAGATCGCTCCGGTGGCCGGCTCCACCTCTTTCAGCACGACCGCATAGCCCCAAAGATTGGCCACCATCTGAAGGACCCGCTGGGCGTCGTCCTTGTGCAGCAGGGTCCGGTTGAGGACGTGATGGTGCAGGATCAGGCGCCGGTCCCCGGCGAGATCCACATCGATCACCTGGATGTCGGGGTCGCTCCAGCCGACATCGTAATGGCGCGACAGTGAGCGCCGCAGGCGCCGGTAGCCCCGCTCGTCATGGATCGCCTCGATCATGAGCTCCGGCCGGTCCGGATCGTCGACGAGATGGAACATGCGCCATTTCCGGATCAGGTGCGGGCTCAAGAATTGCGAGATGAAGCTCTCGTCACGGTAATTCGCCCACACATCCCGCAGAACCGCCATGGCATTGCCGTTGCCGGCGATGTCGGGGAACCATTCCCGGTCTTCCGCGGTCGGCTTCGTGCAGATGCGCTCGATGTCCTGCATCATGCCGAAGCCAAGCGCATAAGGATTGATGCCGCCGTAGTGCGGATCGTCGAATTCGGGCTGCCGGGTCACGTTGGTGTGCGATTGCAGGAATTCGAGGAAGGCGCCGTCGCTGATCTGCCCTGTCTCGTGCAGGCGGGTCATGATGCGGTAATGGCAATAGGTGGCGCAGCCTTCGTTCATCACCTTGGTCTGACGCTGCGGATAGAAATACTGCGCGATCTGGCGCACGATGCGCAGGATCTCGCGCTGCCAGAGCTGCAGGCGCGGCGCGGACTTTTCGAGAAAGTACAGGAGGTTTTCCTGCGGCAATTCGAGAAGCGCGCGGCGGCGCTCCTCGCTCAATTGCGGCTTGGCGGCAGCTCCCTTGGTCGGCACCGTGCGCCACAGATCGTTGAAGGTCTGCTCCTGATGAAGCTGGCGCTCCCGCTCCCGGCGCTCCTCCGAGCGCAGGTCGGGCCGCTTCTTGCGCGGATAGCGGTGAACGCCGTGGGACATCAGGGCATGGGCGGCATCGAGCATGCGCTCCACGGCCGCGTGCCCGTAACGCTCCTCGCAGCGCGTGATGTAGCCCTTGGCGAATTCGAGATAGTCGAGGATCCCATCGGCGTCGGTCCATTCCTTGAACAGGTAGTTGTTCTTGAAGAAATGGTTATGGCCGTAAGCCGCATGGGCGATCACGAGGGTCTGCATCGTCGCCGTGTTCTCCTCCATGATATAGGAGATGCACGGGTTCGAGTTGATGACGATCTCATAGGCGAGGCCCATGAGCCCTTGGCGGTAGCTCGATTCATGCAGGGCAAAGCGCTTGCCGAAGGACCAGTGCTTGTAGAACAGGGGCATGCCGATGGAGGCATAGGCATCGAGCATCTGCTCGGCGGTGATCACCTCGATCTGGTTGGGATAGACGTCGAGTCCCAGCTCGCCGACGCCGATGGCCTCGACGGCATCATGAATGCGCTGGATCGTCCCGAAATCCCAATCGGGCCCATGGAAGAGCAGGTTGTCTTGCTCGATCACGCTCATGGAACTCTCGCCCCGGCTTCCGCTTCGCGCCGGCGGAAGAGTTCGCGGAAGACGGGATAGATCTCCCGGCGGTGGTTCACCTTGCGCATGGCGAGATTGGCCCCCTCCTCCTGGAGCGTCTCATAGGTCTGCCACAGAGACGTCTTGTGATTGATGAACCCGGTCTGCATCCGGTCGCTGTCGCTGCCGACTTCGAGATAGGCATAATACTGGCAAACCGGCAGGATCACGTCGCGCAGCAGGGTCGCGCTGGTGGTGCCATCATTGGGCGAATTGTCGCCGTCGGAGGCCTGGGCCGCATAGATGTTCCACGCATCCGGCGAATAGCGCTCTTCCACGATCCGTTGCATCTCCCGCAAGGCCGAGGACACCACCGTTCCGCCGGTCTCTGGGCTGTTGAAGAAGGTCTCCTCGTCCACCTCCTTGGCCTCATGCGTGTGGCGGATGAAGACGATCTCGACGTGCTTGTAGCGCCGCGTCAGGAAGATGTAGAGCAGCATGTAGAAGCGCTTGGCGAGGTCCTTCATATGCTCGGTCATGGAACCGGACACGTCCATGAGGCAGAACATCACCGCCTGGGCGACAGGCTTCGCGACCGGCTCGAAGCGGCGATAGCGCAGATCGATGGGATCGATGTAAGGGAACCGTTTGGTGCGCAGCTGCAGCTGTTCGAGTTCGAGCCGCAGCGCGGCCAGGCGCTCTGACGGCCCCTCCTGCTCCTCGAGACGGTCGATCTCTTCCTGAAGGCGGAGCAGGTCCTCGGATTTAGGCCGCCGCATGGCGATACGGCGGGACAAGGCGTTGCGCATGGAGCGCAACAGGGCGAGGTTTACGGGAGAACCGGTAACGGTATAGCCTGCCCGGCGGAGCCCTTGCGTCTCCACCGTCGCGACGCGCCGCTTTGCCAAATCGGGCAGTTCCAGGTCGTCGAGGAAAAGATCGAGAAACTCGTCGCGGGTCAGGACGAAGCGGAAATCGTCCTCGCCCTCTCCGTTGTCGCCGCCGGCCGCACTACCGCCACCGCCGGGCGGCCGGTCGACGGTGTCGCCTTCCACGAAGCGCTTGTTGCCGGGAAGGATGTGATCATGCACCCCGCCCTCGCCGGACCGCCGGAAGCTGGGCTCTCGAACACCGTCGGCCGGGATCGAGACCTCCCCTCCCCGTTCGAGATCGGTGATGTCCCGATCGCCTGCAGTCTGGCGTACGGCCCTCTGAATCTGCGCCTTGGCTCGGCGAAGAAAACGTTGGCGGTTTGCCAGACTCTTGCCCCCTGGGTTGAGGCGCCGGTCGATGATGTACATAGGAACGCCTGATCTGCCTCCGTCCTCTGTCAGCCCGCCTGCTTCACACGCATGTACCACTCCACCAGGCGCCGGACCTGACGCTCGGTGTAGCCGCGCTCCATCATCCGCAGCACGAACTCGCCGTGCTTCTTCTCGGTCTCGCTGTCCTTCTTGGAGCCGAAGCTGATAACGGGCAGCAATTCCTCGACCTGCGAGAACATACGGCGCTCGATCACGTCGCGGATCTTCTCATAGCTCGTCCAGGACGGGTTGCGGCCATGATTGCCGGCCCTGGCGCGAAGCGAGAACTTCACCACCTCGTTGCGGAAATCCTTTGGATTGGCGATGCCTGCCGGCTTCTCGATCTTGGTCAGCTCCTGGTTCAGGAGCTCCCGGTTCAGGAGCTGGCCGGTATCGGGGTCCTTGAAGTCCTGATCCTCGATCCAGGCATCGGCATAGGCTACGTAGCGGTCGAAGAGATTCTGGCCGTAATCGTGGTAGGATTCGAGATAGGCCTTCTGGATCTCGTGGCCGATGAAATCGGCATAGCGCGGGGCCAGCTCGGCCTTGATGAACTCCAGATACCGCCGCTCCACATCCTGGGGCAGCTGCTCGCGCCGCAGGGATTGTTCGAGCACGTACATCAGATGGACCGGATCGGCCGCAACCTCGATGGTGTCGTGGTTGAAGGTGGCAGAGAGAACCTTGAAGGCAAAGCGGGTCGAGACACCGTCCATGCCTTCGTCGACGCCGGCGGAATCCTTGTATTCCTGCAGGCTACGCGCACGGGGATCGACCTCGCGCAGACTCTCACCGTCATAGACCCGCATCTTAGAGTAGAAATTCGAGTTCTCGTGCGCCCGGAGCCGCGACAGAACCGAGAACCGTGCCAGCATTTCCAGCGTAGCTGGAGCGCAGGGCGAACCCGCAAGTTCCGAGCCGCGGATCAGCTTCTCGTAGATCTTCTGCTCTTCCGTGACCCGCAGGCAATAAGGCACTTTGATCACGTAGATGCGATCAATGAAGGCCTCGTTGTTCTTGTTGGCCCGGAAAGTCTGCCATTCCGCCTCGTTGGAATGGGCCAGAATGATGCCGGTGAATGGTATGGACCCGATATTCTCCGTGCCGACGTAGTTCCCCTCCTGTGTAGCCGTCAAAAGGGGATGAAGCATCTTGATCGGCGCCTTGAACATCTCGACGAATTCGAGAATGCCCTGGTTGGCGCGGTTCAGGCCGCCGGAATAGCTGTAGGCATCGGGATCGGCCTGGGACAGAGTCTCGAGCTTGCGGATGTCGACCTTGCCGACGAGGGACGAAATATCCTGGTTGTTCTCGTCGCCCGGCTCCGTCTTGGCAACGGCGATCTGCCGCATGCGGGACGGATTGATCTTCACCACACGGAATTTGGAAATGTCGCCCCGGAACTCATCGAGCCGCTTGATGGCCCAAGGACTCAGAAGATTGGTCAGGCGCCGTTGGGGAATGCCATAGCGCTCCTCCAGCACGGAACCCATATGTTCCGGGTCGAAGAGCCCGAGCGGACTCTCGAAGACCGGGCTGATCTCGTCGCCCGCCTTCAGAACATAGATGGGATTAACCTCCATCAGAGATTTCAGGCGCTCGGCGAGGGAGGACTTGCCGCCGCCGACGGGGCCCAGCAGGTAGAGGATCTGCTTGCGTTCTTCCAGGCCTTGAGCGGCGTGGCGGAAGAAGCTCACGATCATCTCGATCGTCTCTTCCATTCCGTAGAATTCGGAAAAGGCCGGATAAACCCGGATCGTGCGGTTCATGAAGATGCGGCCGAGGCGCGCGTCCTTTGACGTATCGACAAGCTGGGGCTCGCCGATGGCTGCCAAGATGCGCTCGGGAGCGCTCGCATACATCATGGGATCGTTGCGGCACCCTTCCAGGTAGTCCGCCAGGGACATCTCCGCCTCGCGGCGGTTTTCATAGGTCTTCAAGAAACTCGAGAACAGGTCGTCGGAATGAAGCATGGCGCCACCGAAATCCAATCCCTCTCAGAGACAACTATTGTGCACCGCTAAGGTTGCCCAGACCATGCGATACTATGATGCGGTCGAAATGATGCGGCGTACTCCTTTTGTCATGGCGGAGAAAAAGCAGGTCGCGACAGGCTCGGTTCTGTTCGGGTTGAACCGTGCGACTTGAAACTATGCCCGCCCTCAACAACTAGCCTCGCGGATTGCGGGCATGACAGCAAGTTAAAGTTGCTCACAGATACTCGAAATCCACTGTGCCGCATTGCCGCCTACGCATGATGTGATGATCTGCTGCGGGGGGCTGCAAGGCTTTCACCGGCAGGCAATCCATCAATTGAGCGTTACCGTCATTAAATCGCAGCGGTTCTTAACCAAGGCTGAATCCGGCTCCGCATTCATTGGAAAAGCCGATTCAAAGCCCCTGCTCGGCCGACCTTCCCGAACAAACATTCGGTCCATCGGTTGACGCCGGCCTGATCGAACCTATCGTCTGTTGCGCTTGAGTGCTCGGCAGGGTCATCGCGCTGTGGCAAGACCTGCTCCGTCCCACCACGACCGACAATTCGGAGAACTTTCCCGTGATCAAAGCTTTCGGCTACGCCGCCCAGGATGCGGCCACCCCTCTGGCCCCCTTCAGCTTCGAGCGTCGGGACCCCCGCGAAACCGACGTTCAGATCGAGATTCTTTACTGCGGCGTCTGCCATTCCGATCTGCACACCGCCCGTGCAGAATGGGGTGGCACTCTCTACCCCTGTGTGCCAGGGCACGAGATCGTCGGCCGCGTCACGCGCGTCGGACCGGGTGTGCAGAAGTTCAAGGAGGGCGATCTTGTCGGCGTCGGCTGCATGGTCGATTCCTGCCGCACCTGCCGCAGTTGTCGCGAGGGCTTGGAGCAGTACTGCGAGGTCGGCTTCACCGGCACCTATAACGGCCCGGAGCAGGGCACGGGCGCCAATACCTATGGCGGATACTCGAACACCGTCGTTGTCGACGAGAGCTTTGTCCTGAAGGTGCCGGAGGGAATGGACCTGGCCGCCGCAGCGCCTCTTTTATGTGCAGGGATTACCACCTTTTCCCCCCTGCGCCGCTGGCGCGTGCAGCCTGGCCACAAGGTGGGCGTAGTCGGCCTCGGCGGCCTCGGCCATATGGCCGTCAAGCTCGCCCGGGCCATGGGCGCGCATGTGGTGCTGTTCACCACCTCGCCCAACAAGCGGGAGGACGCACTCGCCCTCGGCGCGCATGAGGTGGTCGTGTCCAAGGATCCGGAGGCCATGAGCGCGCACCGGAACAGCTTCGACTTCATTCTCGACACCGTTGCCGCGCCGCACGACCTCGACAGCTACCTCGTACTTCTTGCCCGCGACGGGGCCATGGTGCTGGTGGGCGCTCCGGCCGAGCCGCACCCTGCCACGACGGTGTTCAACCTGATCATGAAGCGACGCCAGCTCGCCGGCTCTTTGATCGGCGGCATCGCCGAGACGCAGGAAATGCTCGATTTCTGCGCCCAGCACGGCATCACCGCGGAGATCGAGATCATCCCGATCCAGCAGATCAACGAAGCCTATGAACGGATGCTCAAGAGCGATGTGAAGTACCGCTTCGTCATCGATATGGCGTCGCTGAATCAGGAGGCAGCGGCTTAAGCCTCACGGCACGCTTTCGATGCTGGTCTACGGGGATGTCGAGCACACCGAGACGGTAGGAGCCAAGCAGGCTTCAATCCGGGACGTCCTGTCGGAGATCCATTCCATGCCGCCCGGAATCGAGCGGCATGGAACGCTTGTGACGGCGTTCATCGGTACCGGCGAACTCGTCCAGGGTTTGATCGACGCCGAGTTTCAGGCGCGCGGCTTCGATACGCTCTCCGACGCCCATCAAAATGGCATGGAATGCCTCTCCCTTCTTGCCTCTGCCATCGAGCGATCGTGGCGAAGCGAGTTCAAGGAAGGCTCCTTGCCGCAGGATTTCCTCGAAAAGCTCCTCAGTTTCGATCCATCCCGTACAATCTGCACCAGGCAGGCGGAAGGCTATGCCTTCTACGCTCTCTATCCGGAATGCTATCTGGAAGCGGCCAAGGCTTCGGGTTTGGGCGCGAATACCCGGGTCGTCGGCATCCGCAGCATCGGCACGGGCCTCAGCACCCTCGTCGCCGCCGCCATCGGCGCTCCGGCCCCTTTCACGCTTCGCCCGATCGGTCATCCTTTCAAGCGCGAGGTGAAGGTCGATTCGACACTTACGAAGACGCTGGCGGCAGACCCGGACAGGTCCTTCGCCATCGTCGACGAGGGGCCCGGCCTATCCGGCAGCTCGTTCGGGGCTGTGGCCGACTGGCTCGAAGGGGCCGGTGTGGCGCGCCAGAGGATTCATTTCTTCCCAAGCCACGATGGCCCGCTCGGACCACAGGCCGGCACCCGCCATCGGGAGCGATGGAGCAGTGCTCCACGCCACATCCATACCATGGATGACCTCCTGCTTCGCGGATTGCCCCCTCACCATCTTGCCGCCTGGGTGGAAGACCTGATCGGCCCGCTGGACGGACCGCTCGAGGACCTTTCGGGCGGGGCATGGCGTTGGCATCGCTATCAGGACGAGGCGAGTTGGCCGCCGTCCAATCCCCAGCAAGAGCGCCGGAAATTCCTGGTGTCGACCGATGGCGCGCCGTGGCTGGTGAAATTTGCAGGCTTGGGAGAGACCGGGACCAGGAAGCTCTGGATGGCCCGGCACCTGCACGAGGCAGGCTTCGCACCGGAAGTCGCGGGCTACCGCCATGGCTTTCTCGTGCACCGCTGGCATGAAGATGCGCGAAGCCTCGACCAGGTAGCTTTCGATCGCGATCAACTTATCGATCAGGTCGGAGCGTATCTGGGTTTTCGCGGCCGTCATTGTCCCGCATCCGGGCATCAGGGCGCATCCTTGGGCGAGTTGCGCCACATGGCGGTCTACAACACCCGGCAGGCTCTGGGGGACGATCCAGGCTCAGCCCTGGACCGATCCTTGCCGCATCCAGACGATCTGGATGGCAAAGTACGCCGGGTCTGCACCGACAACCGGATGCACGCATGGGAGTGGCTGGTTTACGACCACCGCCTCATCAAGACCGACGCGCTGGATCACAGCGCAGCCCATGACCTGATCGGATATCAGGACATCGGCTGGGACATTGCCGGAGCCATCGTCGAGTTGGGTCTCTCGGAGGAGGAAGCCACCCGGCTTTGCGCCATCGTCGAGCGGACGAGCGGTCACCCCGTTTCCCGCGAACTGCTGGCCTTCCTGCTTCCCTGTTATTGCGCCTTCCAAATGGGCGCTCACCTCATGGCTGCAGCCGCGCTTGGAGGTGAGGAAGAGGCTCGCCTGCGCAAGGCAGCCAATCGCTACGGCCGCCTTCTGCAGCGGTATGAGGACTGAATCCGCAGACCTGAATCCTAGCGCATCCTGCGGACAAGCGGCCCGGCCTCCCTGCCGAACGATGGACCATTGAAGGGACTGAGCACCGGACGGATCCCAAGAGCGGTGTCCTCTTTGGGTTCGGGACTCCGGCAGGAACAAGGGAAAGTTCCTGCCCGTTAACGGCCAAGTCAACACTTCAGCGGTGGCGGGACGTTTCACCCGTCAGGATTGGTCCTTGCATGTTCTCCGAGACAGGGCGGCTTTTGAAGGCGGCATTCGCAGGCTGGTGGAACGACCGCGCCATGAGCCTTGGCGCCTCCATCGCCTTCTTCACCGTCTTCTCCCTTGCCCCCATGCTGCTAGCTGCCATTGCCGTTGCAGGACTGGCTTTCGGGCGGGACGCGGCACAGGGTGCCATCGTCGGCGAGCTCGGCGGCCTGATCGGAACCAATGAGGCGTCAGCCCTTGAAGCGATGATCGCCAGCGCCAGCAATGTGGGCTCCGGCATCCTCGGCACCGCAATCGGCATCGTGACCTTTCTTCTGCTGGTCACCGGAGCCGTAGTGGAACTGCAGGACAACCTGAACATCATCTGGAAGGCAAAGCCGCCGGCGAATTTCGGCATCCTGAGCTTCGTCCGCACCAGGCTCGTCAGCCTCGCTCTGGTGCTGGGAATCGGCTTTCTGCTGCTGGTGTCGCTCGTCATTGATACAGGCCTGACGGCTGTCGGACACTATCTCGAGGCGAATTTCTCGGGTGCCACCATCATCCTGCGCTTCCTAAACAGTCTCGTCGCCTTCGCCGTCGCGACCCTTCTGTTTGCGATGATGTTCAAGCTCCTGCCGGCCGTGGACCTGCGATGGAGCGATGTGTGGACCGGCTCCCTGGTCACCGCCCTCCTGTTCACCCTCGGCAAGTTTCTGATCGGGTATTATCTCGGCAAGAGCAACGTCGCGTCGAGCTACGGTGCCGCCGCCTCCATCATCACGATCCTGCTCTGGATCTATTATTCGTCCCTGATCCTGCTCTTCGGCGCCGAATTCACGAAGGCCTATGCCGAGAGCCGCGGGAGTCTGGGCTCGGGGCACAGCACGGAGCCTCGACAAGAAACGAGCCAGGAGATCCCGGCTCGTTCCCTGTAGGCGATGGCTTGAGGCCTACTCGGCCGCCTGCTCCATGGCGGGGGCGGTCGGGACATCGCGCATGCCGCCCAAAACCTCCTCGGCCGAGGCCTTGTAGTTCTTCACGGAGCTCGTCCACTGGCCCCAGACATTCGGGTCGATCTTGTCGCCGTTCCTGCCGAGGTTCTGCAGGCGGCGCTTATCCTCGTCGGTCAGGACTTGCTTCGGCAGCGGCGGGAGGCTGCGGACATCGTCGGCCGTGATGCCGAGAATCTCTCCGACGCGGTTCCCATAATCGTCATGCACCATCAGGAAATGCCACACCATGCGCTCCTGCACGTCATGCTCGCACTGGCTTAAGAGCGTGCCCATGTTGAGGACGAGATCGTCACGCTCCCAGTCCATCATGGTGCAGTAGCGCCCCCTTGCATGGATGTAGTCGTTGCGCCGCTCGATGACGCTGCGGGTCAGCCGTCCGCGGATCTCGGGCGGGTTGTTCGGCTCCTCTCGGGACGCCTCATGCAGGCCGTTATGGATCGATGGCTCGAAGTTCACGTGCGGGTTCTGCCCCGGCGCCAGATCGCGGCGGAAGGACATCTGCCCACCGTTCAGGTTGGTGGACACCTTGGCGTTCTTGGCTTGGTTCACCGGCAGCTGCAAGTAGTTCGTGCCAACGCGATAGCGCTGCGTGTCGGAATAGGAGAAGGTACGGCCCACCAGCATCTTGTCGTCGGAGAAGTCGAGCCCGTCCACCAGCACGCCGGTGCCCATGGCGATCTGCTCATTCTCGTTGAAGTGATCCTCCACATTGCGGTTCAGGGTCATGACGCCCACGTGCCTTAAGGGAAAATCCTTCTCCGGCCAGATCTTGGTGTCATCCAGCGGATCCCATTCGAGTTCCGGGTGATCGTGGTCTTCCATGATCTGCACGGACATGTCCCATTGGGGATACTCGCCACGCTCGATCGCCTCATAGAGGTCCTTGGAAGCCGAGCCGAGATCCTGCCCCTGCACCCTGGCCGCCTCCTCCGCCGTCAGGCTGGCCAACCCGCAACGCGGATGGAAGTGATATTTCACTAGGACGGTGTCACCCTGGGCGTTGACCATCTTGTAGGTGTTGACGCCAAAGCCTTCCATATGCCGGTAGCTCGCCGGGATGCCGCGCGGGCTGAACAGATGGGTCAGCATGTGCATGGATTCGGGCGTCTGGCTCATGAAGTCGAAAATGCGGTTCGGCTCCTGACGGAAGGTGATGGGATCCGGCTTCAGGGAGTGGATGACATCTGGAAACTTGATGGCATCGCGAATGAAGAAAACTGCCAGGTTGTTACCAACCAGATCCCAATTGCCGTCCTCCGTGTAGAACTTCACCGCAAAGCCGCGCGGATCGCGTGCAACCTCGGAGGAATCGCGCCCGCCGATCACGGTCGAGAAGCGGATGGCGAGTGGAGTCTTCTTGCCGGCGGTCTGGAACAGCTTGGCCCTTGTGTACTTGGAGGCCGGCTCGTCACCGATCTTTCCGGTGACCTCGAGCTCGCCATAGCACACGAAGCCGCGGGCATGGACGACGCGCTCAGGAATACGCTCACGGTCGAAATGGGTGATCTTCTCGAGGAATTGGTAGTTCTCCAGCGTGGCCGGGCCGCGACTTCCCACGGTGCGCTGGGACTGATTGTCGGTGATGGGATGACCCTGCCTGTTCGTCAGGACTCGATCGGACGTTCCCGACGGTGCGTTAGGGTTCTTGGCCATGGCGATCTCCCTTGAATGACCGGATGATTGCAACGCGCCCCCGACCACATCGTAAGGACCTACGGCAATCAGCGCCAATCGATAATCTTGCGATGCATGATCAGATTATCTGATTGAGAGCTGCTCGCGGAAAGGAGCGTGTTTGCGGAGGCAACATCCGTAAAAGGCAATGGTTGCGCGTCTCACACAGATGTGGCGCGGGAACCGGTTCGATGCGGCTCAGGCCAGGGGATCGGTTTTCTCAAATACACTCGGTCGAGTCCATTGCCCTGGCTAGCACCGGTTGAGAGCAGGCTTTCAGCGAAAGATACGGTCGCCCTGCTCGTCGATGATCTGCTTGCCCTTGGTAATCGCGAAATTGGCGGCCTCGTCCTTGCTGGGATGGGTCTCGGCCCGTACGAAGCGATGCTCCTTCATGCCGGTCTCGAAATCCTTTTCGATCATGCCCGCCGTCTGGTATCCGCCCTTGGCGGAGTAAGGCGCCGGCCGGATCCGAAACCCCTTGTATTCCACGGCCTCGGCAACGGGCTCCTCACGCTCGCCTGCACTGCCTCCGCCTGCTAGACGGCTCCAGAGGTCTTTTAGGATCGATGCCATTGCTGCCACTGAACTAAGGTTGATTCGTGAAGCCGCAGCATAGCCGGGACAACGCAGAGGAGCGAATCCTCCAGGCGGTCCATCACGATCCGATGATCTGAGCGAGCTCCGCTTGCAAACGCCTTGACGCCATGCCTCCCGCAGCCAACTCTGACCGCCTGGTCTGGCTCAAGAGATACAGGGGTCCATCATGAAACTTCCTCTGTTCGCATTATGCCTCTCCGGGGCGCTCCTGACCGGCGGCATCGCCTTCGCCCATCATGGATGGGGCAACTATGATGCGGCCCGGCTCATGACGATCACCGGCAATGTCGAGCGGGCCGACTGGGAGAATCCCCATGTTATGCTGGCCGTGGCCTTCCAGGGCAAAAACTGGGATGCGGTGCTCGCGCCCCCGTTCCGCATGAGCGCTCGCGGGCTCGATCCCGACATGATCAAGCCTGGAACGCAGGTCAGGCTCGAAGGCTATCCCTCCACCCGCACAGAGACGGAAATGAGAGCGGAACGGATTGTCGTGAGCGGCAAGACCTACGAACTGCGCTAGGCCACCATGTATCTCGATCTCCTTGCCGCACTGGAGAGCTCCTGGCTCGGCCATGCGGGGCGTCATTCCGCGTGGCTGTACACGATCGCGAACCTGCTGCACGTCCTGGGAGCAGCCTTCGTCGTTGGCGGTATCGCGGTCTTCGACCTGAAGGTTCTGGCAGAGCACGGAAAGCACGCATGGCAGGTCGGGCGCTATGCCATTCCCCTGGCTGCCGCCGGTCTCGCGCTTCAGATTCCAACAGGAACGCTCCTCCTCGCGGTGGAGGCCCGTGCGCTCGGAGTGAACCCGGCTTTCTACCTGAAGCTCGCCTGCATTGCCCTGGGGCTCATCAACGTCGCCCTCTTTCACGCCCGCTTCGGAACGACCCTGCGCGCAGGCGCCTTGCCGCCGGAAGCCCGTGTCTATGCCCTTGTCTCCCTCATCGCCTGGATCGTCGCGCTCTTGGCAGGACGAATGATCGCCTATTTGTAGCTTGGCACGTGGCTTTCATTCATTTGATCATCCGCCCTTTCAGTGAGGTCCTTCATGCGCTTGCGGCTGGCGCTTTGCGGAATTGCCCTCTGCTGCGGCACCGCCTGGGCCAATCCGGGGGCGTCAACGGAGACCGTCGAGCAGGCCCTGTGCCGACTGATCGAGGGAGCCGCACGCACCCAGCAGATTCCACACGATCTGCTCACCAAGCTGATTTGGCAGGAAAGCTCGTTTCGCCCGCGCGTCGTCAGTCCGGCGGGCGCGCAGGGCATCGCTCAGTTCATGCCGGGCACGGCCCGGGAACGGGGCTTGGCCGATCCGTTCGACCCCGAGCAGGCCATTCCAAAGGCCGCTGAATTCATTGCCCATCTGGCAGAGCAATTCGGCAATCTCGGGCTTGCGGCGGCCGCCTATAACGGAGGGCCCGCACGGGTGACGTCCTGGCTCGCAGGCCAGGGAGGATTGCCTGCCGAGACCAGGAATTACGTGATCGCGGTAACGGGCCGATCCGCCGAGGAATGGGCAGCCGATGCCAAGGAGCAGAGAAATGCCGGCACCCGGAGTTCATCCGGGCAAAGCTGCCAGCAGATCGTCGCCACGCTCCGTATCCCCGGGCGTGGCGACACCCTCGAAGCGCCCTTTGCACCCTGGGGTGTTCAGCTTGCTGGCAACTTCTCGAAAGACCGAGCTCTCGCCACGTTCAGGCGCACGAGCCAAGCCTATGCTTCGCTCCTGAAGGATGTGCGGCCGATGATCATCGGAACGCGGCTGCGCTATCGCGGCACACGCACGTTCTATCGTGTCCGCGCACCGGCAGAAACGCGGCAGGCGGCGGAGCAATTATGCCGGAATATTCGCACGGCGGGCGGCAGCTGCATCGTACTGCCGAGTTAAAAAAGCCTGCACCACGCGAATGGTGCAGGCTTTTCTCGGAAGATCCTAAAGAGAACGCATGTCAGCGACGCTGGGGCCGGAGCGAACGAGCAAGCTCGCGGATGACGTTGTCCTCGATGTTGAGGTTCAGATCGTTGTCATCGCCGGCGTCGTCATCGCCCAGATCCGCATCGACCGGAGCAGCAGGCCTCGACAGAACGCCCCGTTGAGGCTGCGCCGTTCTCTCGTTGGCTTGCGCAGGAGCGGCCGGTGGCGCATTGCGCTGTCCTGTCCCGGCTTCTGCCGAGGCACGAGCGGGTGCATGCGGAGTATAACCGCGTGGGGCGGAGTACCGATTTTCGAGCGTATCGAGCAGGCTGTTGAGAGCCGCGTTCGACATCGGAACATCGGGCGCTTGGGGTGCGCCTTCCAACGCGATGGACCGATTCTGATAGGCCACTTCCGTCGTTACATCCGGACCGAACCAGGACAGAGGACGGAAATCCCTGGCCTCTTCGTCGCTCTCGAACGGGACAGAGATCAGGTCCAAGGGTCCCGGCGTCACGAAGCGGACGATCTGAATGTCCCGTGTGCCGACAGTGAGATGGGTGAGCAGATAATCAAGCTTGCCGGGCGTGACATCGAGAAGCGCCTCGGCGTGAGCGCGCGGGACCTCTGTGCGCTCCTCGGTTGGCCCATTGGGTCCCGCATGAAGCAGAACGAGACTGCCCTTGTCGCCCTCCACAACCACGAAGGAGCTACGGTCAGCCTGATTGGGGAAGTGGCCTTCCGTGACACGATTGCCTCCTCTGTCCTTGCGGATCAGACGCGCAAGCGAAGAAGCAATAAAATAACGTCGGGAAGTAACCATATTAAGTTCTCTACTAATGAAGGAGCGCCACTCACCGGCTCGCAGAACTAGCAGCATTCATTTTCAATAGAACGAAGTTGCAATTCATTTTTCCGCGCCGACAAGCATGGACTTGAACGCAACAATGTTTTGCCGCTGCAGGAGTTTGAGCCTGTAAGTATAAGTTCTCTTGGATGCCTATGATGGCGTTCCCATGGCAAAGTTCAATGGACAGAACAAAAAGCTGCCCGGGTTTTGTCGATAAAGTTAACGCTGGTTCGGAGTGCTATGCTGGCAGTGCTCTAGAATCTGAAAACATGCACCACTGCATTTCAGCAGGATCGTCGATCGCACGAATTCAGCTATTACATAAATTAATGGCCTCAGCATCTCGCAAATTGAGATGCTGAGGCCATGCGACGCGCATGAGTAATTGAATTACTCGCTCGACTTGGTCTTCGGCACATAAGGGCCGTTTCCGTCGAAGGTGTAGGCTGTCTTCACCGTGGTGTAGAATTCCTGCGCATAGCGGCCCTGTTCGCGCGGGCCATAGGACGAGCCCTTCCGGCCGCCAAACGGCACATGGTAGTCCACGCCCGCGGTCGGCAGGTTCACCATCACCATGCCGGCTTCCGCATTGCGCTTGAAATGAGAAGCGTATTTCAGGCTTGTGGTGCAGATGCCGGACGACAGACCGAACGGCGTGTCGTTGGAGAGCTCGAGCGCCTCGTCATAATCCTTCGCCCGGGTCACGGTCGCCACCGGTCCGAAGATCTCCTCACGCGCCACGCGCATCTGGTTGCTCACCTCCGTGAACAGCGCAGGTGCGAGATAGAAGCCGGGAGTGTCGCGCTTCAGGAGTTCGCCGCCGGCCACGAGCTTGGCGCCTTCCTCCTGGCCGATGCGGATATACTTCAGATCCTGATCGAGCTGGCTCTGGTCGACCACCGGGCCGATATGCGTGCCCGCCTTCAAGGCGTCATCGATGACGAGCCCTTGCATCCGCTCCTGCATGGCGGCCACAAACCGGTCGTGAATGCCGTCCGTGACGATCAGACGCGAGGAGGCGGTGCAGCGCTGGCCGGTGGAGAAGAACGCGCTGTTGACGGCACATTCCACAGCTACCTTCAGGTCGGCGTCGTCGAGCACCACCATCGGGTTCTTGCCGCCCATCTCCAGCTGAACCTTCTTCATCGGATCGGCGGTGATGCAGGTCTGGGCAACCTTGCGACCCGTCGGCACGGATCCGGTAAAGGAGATGGCGGAGACCTTGGGGCTGTTCAGCATGGCCTCACCCACCACGGAGCCGCGGCCCATCACCAGGTTGAACACGCCCGCGGGGACACCGGCCCGGATGATGATCTCGGAGAGCGCATGGGCCGAACCCGGCACGAGGTCGGCAGGCTTGAACACCACCGTGTTGCCGTAAGCGAGCGCCGGCGCGATCTTCCATGCCGGAATCGCGATGGGAAAGTTCCACGGCGTAATCAGGCCGACGACGCCCACCGGCTCGCGGGTGATCTCCACATCGACGAAGGGCCGCACGGACGGGACCTTCTCGCCGGCCATCCGGAGGCATTCGCCGGAGAAGAAGAGGAAGATCTGCCCGGCGCGGGTGACCTCGCCGATGCCTTCGGGCAGGGTCTTGCCCTCCTCGCGCGAGAGCAGGCGGCCGAGTTCCTCCTTGCGGGCGAGGATTTCGTCCCCGACAGCCTTGAGAATGTCGTGGCGCTGCTGGATCGAGGAACGCGACCAGGCCGGGAAAGCTTCATAAGCCGCGTCGATCGCTCGCTCAGCCTCCGCTACTGAGGCGCGGGCATATTCACCCACCACGTCGTTGGTGTTCGATGGATTGACGTTGGCCGATGCTTCCGTCGCCGAGAGCCACTCGCCCGCAATATAGTTCTTTGTCATCGTTAACCTGCCTGTCTGGTGTTGATGAGGCCCCGTTGGGCCAGGTTGGACATGAGAGCGCTGATGCCGAAGGTCCAAGGCTCGCATTCGGAGCTCGGCTTCATGCGGTTCACCAGCGCCCCAAGCTTCGGAGCGGCAATGGTAACGATGTCGCCCCGCTTGTGCGTGAACCCCATGCCGGAATCGTCCCGATCCTGTGTGGGTGCGAACATTGTTCCAAGGAAGAGTACGAACCCATCCGGGTACTGATGGTGGGGACCGACGGTTTGAGCGACAAGGTCCTCAGGATCGCGGCTGATCTTCGTGATCGACGACGAGCCTTCGAGCTTGAACCCGTCCTCGCCTTCCACCGTCAGCGTCACATTGGTCTGGCGCACATCGTCGAGGGAGAAGGTCTCGTCGAAGAACCGGATGAAGGGACCCACGGAGCAGGATGCGTTGTTGTCTTTCGCCTTCGAGAGAAGCAGAGCGGAGCGCCCTTCGAAATCGCGCAGGTTCACATCGTTGCCGAGCGTGGCGCCGACGATCTTGCCTTGAGCAGTGACGATCACCACCACCTCTGGCTCGGGATTGTTCCAGGTGGATTTGGGGTGAAGGCCGGCATCCATGAAGGCTCCGACAGCCGAGAGAGTTGGCGCCTTGGTGAACACCTCCGCATCCGGACCGATTCCGACCTCGAGATACTGGCTCCACGCTCCTTGAGCGACGAGAACGTCCTTCAGGGCCATAGCTTCGGGTGACCCGGGCTTGAGCCGGCTCAGGTCGTCGCCCACGAGCCGCAGAACCTCGGCCCGGATAGCTGCTGCGGCGCTGGCATCGCCCCGCGCTCGCTCCTCGATAACACGCTCCAGCATGGAAACTGCAAAGGTGACGCCGGCCGCCTTGATGACCTGAAGATCGATAGGAGCCAGAAGCCATGGCTTTGACCCGTCCCGACTGTCCGGCGCGGTATTACCCACGATCTCTTCGAGAGATCCGATTCTCTCGCCTCGAGCCGACCTCACCATGCCGGCTGGATTATCCTTGGCGGCAAGCCCGCTCACCGTTGAACAGGTGGAGGAAATATCGAAGAGACCATCCTCCCGAACTGCGGCCACGGAAGGTCCGATTCCAGGGCGCCAGACGCGCCCGACAAGGGCTCCTTGGAACCCGTCGGCTGGCAGGATTCGGGCAATGTTCGTCGAAGACAGATGGTCCATCGGCTGGCGCTCACTTTCCGTTGAGGGCCGCTTCCCGCCCTCTTCCCTAGAGCATCGCCCCGACGGGTCCGATGCTCCTTCTTTTGAAGGACGCGTCGTGCGGAAAGCCGGATCCCCTTTTCCCGCACGATGCCCTCGTGCGCCCTTGATATAGCCACCAAGACGCGAGCGGCTATAGGGAAAATGACTTTCGACCGGGGAAAGCTCGGAACAAACCTCGTCCGTCGTCCGTTGCGCAGCGCGGCTGAGAGGCCTCCATCCCTCGGAATCGGTGGGTGATCCACCTCTTGGACCGCAAGAGGTTCCGTTCCCGTCGACGAGGGAGTTAATCCGGCTTCGAAAGTGTGCTTTGTGCAGGCTGCGTGAAAGGAGTCCTATTCCATGGATGACCGCAAGCCTTCGAAAGCAGCAAGCCTCGACTCGCCGTCCTATCGACTGGCCGCAATGGACCAGGATTTTCTCCTCGGCGATTCCATGCGGGGCGTTCGGTTCATGCTGGAATATGCCAAGGCCGAGGAGAGCCTGCGTACCTGGGGTGTTCGCTCCACCATCGTCGTCTTCGGCAGCGCCCGGGTTCATGAGGACGGGCCGGGGAAGCACCCTTTCTGGTACGAGCAGGCCCGTGGCTTCGGCGCCATCGCGTCACAGCGGGGCGGCGCCCTGACCGTTACCAGCGGAACCCGGGACAACGTGATCGCCACCGGCGGCGGCCCCGGCATCATGGAGGCAGCCAACAGGGGCGCGTTCGATGTCGGTGCCCCCTCCATCGGCTTCAACATCACCCTGCCCCATGAGCAGGAACCCAATGCCTATTCGACCCCGGACCTGACCTTCCGCTTCCATTACTTCGCCATGCGCAAGATGCACCTGGCAATGCGGGCCAACGCCCTCGTGGTGTTTCCTGGCGGGTTCGGAACCCTGGATGAATTGTTCGAGATCCTGACCCTGCGCCAGACCGGTAAGGCCCCTCCCCTGCCGATCGTCCTCTTCGACAAGGCCTACTGGCAATCGGTCATCAAGTTCGATGCCTTGCTCGAACATGGCATGGTGAGCGAGCACGACCGCAAACTCGTCAATTTTGCCGACAGCGCCGAGGACGTGTGGACCGCCCTCATTGAGAACGGTCTCGTCGTGCAGACTCTGGAAAGAGATTCCGAGCAGGATTTCTGATCGAGGCGGCCCTGTCGAATTGAGTTGACAAAACCGGAGGGTTGAATTGTGATCGGTCCCATGGGGATTGCGATCTCCCCACGAGGCGACATGCCCAAGCATCGCATCCGCTCTGAACCATTACGGATGCAACCATGTCGTCGTTCAACACCATCTCGCCTGAAAAACTCGCGCGCCTTATCGGCATGCCGAAACGCCCTCTCCTCATCGATGTGCGCACCGATGATGACTTTGCCAGCGATCCTCGCCTGATCCCTGGTTCCAGCCGCCGATCATTCGAGACCGTTGCGGAATGGGCGCATGAACTTGCGGGCCATTCCGTTGTCGTGATCTGCCAGAAAGGCCTGAAGCTCAGCCACGGCGTGGCAGCTTGGCTGCGCCACGCCGGATCCTCGGCTGATTCCCTCGAAGGCGGAACGCTGGCCTGGGCGCAGGCCGGCTTGCCCATGGTCCCGGCAGACCGGATTCCAGCGCTCGATCGCCAAGGACGGACGATCTGGGTCACGCGCTCGCGCCCCAAGATCGACCGGATTGCCTGCCCCTGGCTGATCCGTCGCTTCGTCGACCCCGATGCCGTTTTCCTGTTCGTCCCGACCTCGGAGGTCCAGGGCGTGGCGGCACGCTTTTCAGCCACGCCTTTCGATATCGAAGGCGACGATGCCTTCTGGAGCCATCGTGGCGAGCTTTGTACCTTCGATGTCATGGTCGAGGAGTTCGGCCTCTCTACCGCTCCCCTGAAGCGCCTCGCCACCATCGTCCGTGGAGCCGATACGGCCCGGCCCGACCTGGCGCCGGAGGTGCCCGGGTTACTCGCCGCCTCGCTGGGCTTGTCACGGATGTACGCGGACGATCTCGCGCAGCTCGAGGCCGGGCTCATGCTCTACGATGCCTTCTATCGCTGGTGCCGCGATGCGACAGAAGAAACGCACAACTGGCCCTCGAAGAAGCCGGGGGGTCTGACGTGAGCGAGACTCTGCAGAACTCAGACCAGCCTATCGCTCAGGCCTTGCCCAGCCATGGAGTCTCGCTGGGTGAGGCCTTTCGCGTCTGGCTGCGTGTCGCGGCCCTGAGCTTCGGCGGGCCGGCTGGGCAGATCGCCGTGATGCATCGGATCCTGGTTGAGGAAAAGCGCTGGATTTCCGAGAGCCGGTTCCTCCACGCCCTCAACTACTGCATGCTGCTGCCGGGGCCGGAGGCGCAGCAGCTTGCCACCTATGTGGGCTGGCTCATGCACCGCACCCTCGGCGGCATCATGGCGGGCGGGCTGTTCATCCTGCCCGGCATCGTGGCCATCATGGGGTTGAGTTGGATTTATGCCCTCTACGGCAAGATCGGCATCGTTGCGGCGCTCTTCTTCGGCCTGAAGGCCGCCGTGCTCGCCATTGTGCTCGAGGCGGTCGTGCGGATCGGCAAGCGGGCGCTGAAGAACCGCATCCTGATCGGGATCGCTGCGGCAGCCTTCGTGGCGATCTTCTTTCTCGATGCGCCGTTTCCGTTGATCATTCTCGCTGCCGGGCTGATCGGCTTTTTCGGCGGGCGAGCGGGTCTCCCGCAGTTCCAAGCCGGCAACCATGGTAATGACGCGCAGGATAACGACAATCTCCTGGGGGAGCATCTTCCCGCCCACGCTTCTCCGAACATGGGACGAAGTGTACGTGTCGCCGCGATCTGGCTGACGCTCTGGCTCGTGCCGGTTTTGGCTCTCGTGCTGATCCTCGGGCGAGACTACGTCTTCAGCCAGATCGCGATCTTCTTCTCCAAGATGGCGATGGTCACCTTCGGCGGAGCTTACGCCGTTCTGGCCTATGTGGCTCAGCAGGCGGTCGAGACCTATGGCTGGCTGCAGCCCGGCGAGATGCTCGATGGCCTCGGCATGGCCGAGACCACACCGGGCCCGTTGATCATGGTGCTGCAATTCGTTGGCTTCATGGCCGCGTTCCGGGATGCCGGTGCGCTCCCGCCGCTTCTGGCGGGCACGCTCGGCGGACTCCTCGCCACATGGGTGACCTTCGCACCCTGCTTTCTCTGGATCTTCCTGGGGGCACCCTACATCGAGGTGCTCCGCGGCAACAGAGCCTTGAGCGGTGCCCTGTCCGCCATCACGGCCGCCGTCGTCGGTGTCATCCTGAACCTTGCGATCTGGTTCGGCATTCACACGATCTTCGGCAATGTTCAGGCGGTGGAATGGGGGCCGTTCAGTCTCGATGCGCCGGTATGGGAGAGCGTCAACGGATGGGCGCTGCTTCTCTCAGGAGCAGCCATCCTTGCCATGTTCCGTTTTCACGTCGGGATGCTGCCGACGCTTGCGGCAACATCCATTGCGGGACTTGTCCTTTACTGGACGGGGGTGATCGCTTGAAGAGGTGAGGCGGCCTCCCGCCTCACGCTCGTATCGAATCCGGCTCAGGTCGTAGAAGAAATCTGCCCGCCATCGACGCGCAGGATCGAGCCGGTCATGAACGAGGCCTTCTCGCTCGCGAGGAAGACGGCCGCTGCCGCGAATTCCTCGATCTCACCGTAGCGTCCTGCCGGAATGCCGGCGCGGGCGGCCTTCGCCACATCCTCAACGGAGCGACCGGTGCGCTCCGCATTGGCGGCATCGAGCTGCTTCAGGCGATCGGTGGCGATGCGGCCCGGCGCGATGGCGTTCACGGTGACGCCCGAGGACGCCACCTCGCTCGCCAGGGTCTTGCCCCAGCCTACGAGCGCGGGCCGAATGGCATTCGAGATTGCGAGATTGGGGATCGGCTGGATCACACCGGAGGAGATCACGGAAATGATGCGGCCGAACTTGCGCTCGATCATGCCGGGGAGAAGCTGATCGGCAATCCGCACGAGATTGACGAACATGGCCTCGAATGACTGGCGCCATTGGTCGGACGACACTCCTTGCGCCTTGCCGGGTGGCGGGCCACCGCTGTTGAGGACGAGGATGTCGACGCCGCCAAGCGCTCCCGTCACATCCTTGACCAACGCATCGACCTGATCGACCTTGCCGGTATCGCAGATGAAGGCCAGGACGTCCTTGCCGATCTTGTCGGCGGCAGCCTTCGAACCTCCCATCGTGCGGCTGGCAAGGGAGACGCGTGCGCCCTCCTCCGCCAAGCCTTGAGCGATCCCGAAGCCCAGCCCCTTGCTCGCGCCGAGAACGAGCGCGCGCTTTCCTTTCAACCCTGTTTCCATACGTGAAACTCCCCTTGTTGCATTACGAGCGCTCGATGCGCTCCATCAGCCATTCGATATCGGCAATGGTTTCCGGGCTCAGCTTCGGCCCGGGCTTGCGCAACGTGTCGGACGCGATGATGCCGCGTCGCTTCAAGACATACTTGCGTACGGCGAGACCGACTCCGGGCTGCGTCTCGTAGCGCACCAGCGGCAGGTGACGGTCGAAGAGATCGTGCGCCTCCTTCCGCTTGCCCTGATTGATGAGATTGACCACCCCCACCAGCATTTCGGGATAGGCGTAGCCGGTCATGGCGCCGTCGGCGCCGCGCTCCATCTCGAAGGGGAGGAACATGCCACCGTTACCGCAGAGAATCGACACGCGGCGCGCCTGACCGGCATCGCTCGCACGGCGCAGGGTCGTGATCTTGTCGAGTCCCGGCCAGTCCTCATGCTTGAGCATCACGCAGGAGGGATGCTGCTCGATGATCCGCAGGATCACCTTCGGCGTCATGACCACATTGGTCGTGAGCGGGTAATCCTGGATCACGAAGGGCACGTCCGTGCCGATGGCTTCCACCGCATCGGCGTAATAAGAGACGATCTGGTCGTCGGTCTTCAGGGTGGAGGGCGGCGCGATCATGACGCCGGCGGCGCCCGCATCCATCACCTTGGAGGAGAGGCCCGACATGGCGGCAAAGCCCGCGGCTGACACGCCGACGATCACGGGAACGCGTCCTGCCACCGTGGCGATCACCTGACGGGCAAAGGCAAGAGCTTCATCCGCCGCCAGCTTGGGCGCTTCGCCCATGATGCCGAGAATCGTCAGCCCGGTGGCACCGGCTTTCAGATAGGCTTCGACCATTCGGTCGGTCGAGGCAACATCCACGCGCCCGTCGCTCTCGAAGGGCGTGGGGCAGATGACATAGACGCCGGCGGCAGAACTCGTGAGCAAGGCTTCCTCCGTGACAAAGCGGGGCGAGAGGTCAGGGCCCCTCCATACACCCGCTTTCCGCCCGGCGCACTACCTTAGCTGCTGCCGACGATACATCTTTAGCCGCGTCCGGAACCGCTCTTCTTGCCGCCGCCGTCCTGCTTGTTGACGGTGGCCCAGGCGCGCCGCTCGGCCTCCTTCTCAGAAACGCCACGGTTCTCGTAGCCTTCCTCGATATGCTCGGCCTTGCGTTTCTGCTTGTCGGTATAGGTAGACTTGTCGCCACGAGACATGGTGTTCTCCTCTCGAGCTGAGACCTTGGGATGCGCTCTCCAAGGCTTAACCGAGAAGCCCGAACACGGTTCCGAAACTCTGTTTCCTAGCCGCTGTTGCGCAATCCGGCCGCGATGCCGTTGATGGAGAGATGAATGCCCTGCACGACCTGCTCGTCCGCATCGCCAGACCGGTGACGCTTCAACAGTTCGATCTGCAGGTGATTCAACGGATCGAGATAAGGGAAGCGGTTGCGGATTGATCGGGCCAAGAGGGGATTGTCGTCGAGCAGGGATTGCTGCTGCATGATGGCGAGCAGTTGCCTGATCGAATCCTCCCACTCGTGGCGCAGGCGCGGGAAGATGGCCTCGCGCAGCGCCTCGTCCTCGACGAGCTTCGCATAGCGTGAAGCGATCGCGATGTTGCTCTTCGCCAGCACCATGTCCATGTTCGAGAGCAGCGCCTGAAAGAAGGGCCATTCGCGGTACATTTCCTGCAGAAGCGCCAAACCGGTATCGGGCCGCTTCTCGAGCCATTCGTTGACGGCGGATCCGAAGCCGTACCAGCCCGGCAGCATGAGGCGGCACTGCGCCCAGCCGAACACCCACGGGATGGCGCGCAGATCCTCGATGCGCCGCGAGTTCGTTCGCGACGCGGGCCGGCTGCCGATGTTCAGATTGGCGATCTCGCTGATTACCGTCGATTCCCAGAAGTAGCGCTCGAATCCTTCGGTCTCATAGACGAGCGCCCGATAGGCCTTGAAGGCGCTGTTCGAGAGTTCCTCCATGGCCTTCAGGTACTCCTCGTTTGGAGCGGGCTGGCCGGAATGCAGGAGGGAGGCTTCGAGAGTCGCGGAGGCCAGGATTTCGAGGTTGCGACGGCCGAGATCCGGGTTCGAGTATTTTCCAGCGATCACCTCGCCCTGTTCCGTGATGCGGATCGCGCCCTGCACCGCCCCGCCCGGCTGCGCCAGGATCGCCTGATAGCTCGGCCCGCCGCCACGGCCCACGGATCCGCCGCGACCGTGGAAGAGCCGAAGGGCAACACCGTGGCGCTTGAAGACGTCGATCAGCTCGATCTCCGCCTTGTAGAGTTCCCACCCCGACGTGAGGAAGCCGCCGTCCTTGTTGCTGTCGGAATAGCCGAGCATCACCTCCTGCGCCTGACCGCGGCTGCGCAACAGCCGTATGTAATCTGGCAGCGCGAAAAGCGCATCCATCACACCGCTGCAATGGCGCAGGTCCGCGATGGTTTCGAAAAGCGGGATGATGTTCACATCCATCTCGCCTTCGCGTGGACGCAACAGACCCGCTTCCTTCAGGAGAAGAGCCACTTCCAGTATATCGGACGGATCGCTCGCCTTGGAGATGACGTAGTTCGGCACGGCCGCACGGCCATAGCGTCGATGGGCTTCAGCGGCTTCGTGAACGATGGCTAGCTCGGATGTGGTTTCCGGCGAGTACTCAACATAGGGCGATGTGAGGAGCCGCGGCGTACGGAGCTCTTCGAGGAGCAGGGCGACACGCTTCTCCTCCGGCAGCCCTTCGTAATCGGTGCCGGGAATCGCTTTCTCGAAGAGCTCGGCAACCACACGCTGATGAACATCGGAGTTCTGGCGCATGTCGAGGCTTGCCAAGTGGAAGCCGAACACGTCGACGGCGCGGCGCAGTTTGCGCAGGCGGCCTCGTGACAGGGAGCCCGATCCGTTCGACCGCAGGGAACGGTGCAGGATCAGGAGATCGCCTTCGAATTCCTCGACGCTGTCATAGGCCCGTGCCTCGCCCACCGCATGACGTGCCACGTCTCCATGCCCCAACCGGGTGGCGGTTGCCGCGAGGCGCGCGTAGATGCCCGTGATCGCCCGGCGATAGGGCTCGTCCTGGCGATGAGGCGAAAGATCTGGAGACGCCTTGGCGAGCTCCTGGGCCTCGTCGGAAATGTTCACATAGCGCCCATCGAGCGACAGTTCGGCGCCCAGGCAATGGAGTTCCTCGAGATAGAAGCCGAGCGCGTGCTTGCTTTGCAGCAGTAGGGCCTGTCGCAATGCGTCCGCCGTCACGAAGGGATTGCCGTCGCGATCGCCGCCGATCCAGCTTCCCATGCGCAGGAACGAGGGAACCTCCACCGTCCCCCAGGTGGGATCCATGGCCGCGAGCTGATCCTCCAGGGAGGCATAAACCCGCGGCAGTTCCTTGAAGAAAGTGTAGTCGTAATAAGAGAGGCCGTTCATGACCTCGTCGATCACCTTCAGCCTGTTGCGTCGCAGGATGCTCGTCTGCCAGAGAGTGAGAATGGCGCGGCGAAGAGCCTCCTGGCAGGTTACCTCCTCCTCTGGGGTGAGGTGCTGCCGGTCACGCTGCGCCAGGATTTGGGAGATCTCCATCTCGCGGTCGATGGTGCTCTTGCGGCGCACTTCCGTCGGATGCGCCGTCAGGACCGGGCAGACAAGGGCGGAAGCAAAGAAGGCCTGCAGGGCCGTATGGCTGATGCCCGCCTCCTGGATGAGCTTGAGGGCTCGGGCCAGCGTTCCTTCACGCGGCGCCGCCGCCTCCATGGCATGAGCGCCCGCCATCGCATGGGCGCGGGAGCGGCGGACATGGTGCTGGTCCTCGGCAAGGTTCGCCAGATGCGAAAAGTAGCTGTAGGCCCGGATGATCTGGTTGGTGCGTCCCCGCGAGAGGCTGTTCAGGATCGTCTCGAGCTCGCGGCGGGCGATTTCGTCCTCATCGCGATGAAAGCGGATCGAGGTCTGGCGGATGCGCTCGACGATCTCGAAGGTCGCCTCGCCCTCCTGCTCGCGAATCGTGTCGCCGAGGATTCGCCCCAGAAGCCGGATGTCGTCGCGAAGAGGAAAATCCTTTTCAGGCGTGACGTCGGGATTGATCACGGACATGGGAGGGCTCCCGCTTCAGTCGCGTTTGCTGCACTGCGAAATAAAACCCTTTGTCACTGGACGGCAAGCGTAATTTTATTTTAATTTTCGCCTAATTCGTGACGGCCCAACGCTCCGGCGCCTCCGTTTGGCCGATGAGTGCCAATCCATAGGCGATGGACTCGAACTGATCTGCGGATGTCAGGCGGGTCTCACCGAAGCGATCCACGAACAGGCGGCGGATGGCGGGGACAAAGGACGTGCCACCCGTGAGGAAGACTCTCTCAATCTCTCCCGGTTTCACGTCGGCCTTGGAAAGGGCCTCATCGATCGTTCCAGCGATCCGGTCAACGTCCTCCGCGATCCATGACTCGAAATCGGCGCGCGCGATCCGGGCCTTGATGTCCACGCCTTCGCCCTGGAAGCGGAAGTCCGTTTCCTCGTTGCTCGAGAGTGCAACCTTCGCCGATGACACGGCGCGGTAGAGGGCAAACCCGAGATCGTACTCGACGATATCGATGAACTTTTCGAGCGGCTCTGGCTCGAGGGCGACGCGGGCCAGCTCGCGCAATTCCTTCAGATCGCCGCTGCCCTTCATCATCGCGAGCTGGTTCCACCGTGCGAAATTGGCGTAGTAGTGGTTGGGGATCGACAGGATCTTGTCCATCGAGCGATAGAGCCCGCCCTTGCCGAGACGTGGCGAGACGACCTTATCGACGATCCGGTAATCGAAGGCATCTCCCGCGAGGCCGATACCGGCATGCCCCAGCGGCTCGGCCCGTAGGACGCCGCCGGCTTTCAAGAACCTCATCACCGAGAAATCGCTGGTGCCGCCGCCGAAATCCGCCACGAGCACTGTGGCATCGTGATCGAGCTGCCGCGCATAGAAGAAGGCCGCCCCAACCGGCTCATAGACATAGCGGGCCTGCTCCGCCCCGAGCCTGCCAAAGGCGGTCCGGTAACGCCGCATGGCGAGATCGTCGTCCGGATTGTAGCCGGCGAATCGGACCGGCCGGCCGATGACGACGTTTCTCGTCCCCCAATCCAGCCGGGAGCCGCCATGACGCGCGAGCGTGCGCAGGAACGCGCTCAACAGGTCCTCGAAGCCGTACCGTTCGCGAAAGATCCGGGTTTCCTTGAAGGTGGCGCTGGCCGCGAAGGTCTTGAACGACTGGATGAAGCGGTGGGCATGGAGCCCTTCCAGGAACTGCTCGATAGCCCAGGGACCGCCCTCGACCTCGGTGCGAAGGCCGTTGCCGTGCCGCTCGTCCCAGAAGCAGAGCGCCGTGACATAGACTTTGAGACGCTCTCCGCCATGATCGAAGGTCAGCGCCTCCACGTGCCCGTTCGGATCCGCAATGGCCACGACCGTGTTGCTGGTTCCGAAATCGATGCCGATGGAAAAATCGTGGGACGGGGGCATGGGGACCTCGGAGGACGGCTTGGAGGGCCGGACGGTCTATACGCCAAGGCTTCCCGAGCCAAGAGGAATCGTCAGAAATTCGCCTTCCCTATCGGCACTGCGACCCTGGCGCTGTGGGCGGGCCGTTGACCCGGTGGCATCGCGCACCGTAGAAGCCGCGCCTTATGCTTCTTCGGAGACTTTCATGCTATCCATCGGTCAGCGCATTGCGAACGAACTGAATGTTCAGGAATGGCAGGTCAAGGCAGCCGTCGAGCTGCTCGACGGCGGTTCCACCGTTCCCTTCATCGCGCGCTACCGCAAGGAAGTCACAGGCACGCTAGACGATGCCCAGCTGCGCACCCTCGACGAGCGCCTGCGCTACCTCCGCGAGCTGGAGGACCGCCGCAAGACGATCCTCGACAGTATCCGCGAGCAGGGCAAGCTGACCGACGAACTGGCGCTTCAGATCAACACCGCCGACACCAAGGCTCGCCTCGAAGATCTCTACCTGCCCTATAAGCCCAAGCGGCGCACCAAGGCTCAGATCGCCAAGGAAGTGGGCCTTGAACCCCTGGCCGACCTGCTCCTGAGCGACCCGGCCCGCCAGCCGAAGGAGGCAGCCGCGGCTTTCGTGAATGCGGAGAAGGAGGTTGCCACGCCCGAGGCCGCGCTGGAGGGCGCCCGCTCGATTCTGGTCGAGCGCTTCGCGGAGAATGCGGAGCTCCTGGGGGCTTTGCGCGAAACCTATTGGGAGCGCGGCAGCCTGACCTCGAAGGTGCGCGACGGCAAGGCAACGGATGGCGCGAAATTCGCCGACTATTTCGACTTTGCCGAGCCGCTGACGAAGCTTCCCTCTCATCGAATCCTCGCGCTCTTCCGCGGCGAGAAGGAAGAGATCCTCGATCTTCGCATGGAAGAGGACAAGGACAGCGCCGAACCCGGCTATATCAGCCGCTACGAGGGCCGCACGGCGCTCGCCTTCGGCATCGTCGATCAGGGTCGTCCCGGCGACAAGTGGCTTCTGGAGACGGTCCGCTGGGCTTGGCGCACGAAGCTGCGTTTCTCCATCGAGCTCGACATGAAGATGCGCCTCTGGCAGCTCGCCGAGGACGAGGCGGTGAAGGTGTTCGCGGGCAACCTGCGCGACCTGCTGCTCGCCGCTCCTGCCGGCGCCCGCCCGACGCTCGGCCTCGATCCGGGCTTCCGCACCGGTGTAAAGGTCGCCGTGGTGGATGCAACCGGAAAGGTAGTGGCAACCGATACCATCTACCCGCATGAGCCAAAGCGCCAATGGGATGAGTCCGTTGCAACGCTGGCGCGGCTCTGCCGCGTGCACAAGGTCGAGCTCGTCGCCATCGGCAACGGCACGGCTTCGCGCGAGACCGACAAGCTCGCGGGCGAGCTGGTCACGAAGCACCCGGATTTGAAGCTCACCAAGATCATGGTCTCGGAAGCAGGCGCGTCCGTCTATTCCGCCTCCGCCTTTGCCAGCCAGGAGCTGCCGGACCTCGACGTGTCCATCCGCGGCGCCGTCTCCATCGCGCGCCGCCTGCAGGACCCACTGGCTGAACTCGTGAAGATCGACCCCAAGTCCATCGGCGTCGGGCAGTATCAGCACGATCTCGCGGAATTTAAGCTCTCCCGCTCCCTCGACGCGGTGGTGGAGGATTGCGTCAACGCGGTCGGCGTCGACCTCAATACCGCCTCGGCCCCACTGCTCGCCCGCGTCTCAGGCCTCGGCGATTGGGTGGCACAGAACATCGTGACCCACCGCGACGCCAACGGTCCCTTCAAGACCCGCAAGGCGCTGACCAAGGTTTCAGGCCTAGGCCCGAAAACGTTCGAGCAGGCCGCGGGCTTCCTGCGCATTCCGAACGGCGATGATCCGCTCGATGCTTCCGGCGTCCATCCTGAGGCCTATCCGGTCGTGCGTCGAATTCTCGAGGCCACGAAGAGCGACATCAAGGTCGTGATCGGCAACGGCGCCGTGTTGAAGAAGCTTAACCCGCAGAGCTTCACGGACGAGAAGTTCGGTGTGCCGACGGTGAAGGACATTCTGAGCGAACTGGAAAAACCTGGCCGCGATCCCCGCCCCGAGTTCAAGACCGCCACCTTCATGGAGGGCGTGGAGAAAATCGGCGATCTGAAGCCGGGCATGATGCTGGAAGGTGTTGTCACCAACGTGGCCGCCTTCGGCGCCTTCGTCGATGTGGGCGTGCACCAGGACGGGCTCGTGCACATCTCGGCGCTCGCCGACACCTTCGTGAAGGATCCGCGCAGCGTCGTGAAGCCGGGCGACATCGTGAAGGTGAAGGTGCTCGAGGTCGACGTTCCGAGGAAGCGCATCTCGCTCACCATGCGCATGAGCGATCCGGCCGAGAAGCGGTCGGCGGGCCGCCAGGACGACAACCGGGCGGCCTTCCAGAAGCATCGGGCTCAGAACGAGCGCAACCCGGCGGCCCAAGCCCCCTCATCCGGTGGCGCCCTTGCCGATGCCCTGCGCCGGGCTGCGATGTCCAATGGCAAGGACAAGGGCAGCAGGAAGTAGCCGTATTTGGGGCGGCTTGTCGCCGCCCCTGAACTGATCTAGAAGCAAAGCGTCTCACGGGGAGCCTCAAACGAGGCTGAGAGGTGGCAAGGCCGCCGACCCGTCGAACCTGATCCGGGTCATGCCGGCGGAGGGAATGAGCATGCGACATCGCCACAAAAGCCATGCCCCGTGCAATCTGCGCCGCCTGTCCGGCCTGCCTCATGCATGGGAGCGCCACTGATGCTACGCCGATTCCTTCTCACCCTCGTTTCGCTCGGGCTCGCCGCAGGCCTTGCCCAGGCTCAGACCAAGCCGACGCTGACCGTTTACACCTACAGCTCCTTCGCGGGGAAATACGGTCCCGGCAAGCCGGTCAAGGAACGCTTCGAGGCCACCTGCGGCTGCGAGCTGAACTGGGTCACGGCCGAGGATGCCGGCAGCCTGCTCGGGCGCCTGCGTCTCGAAGGCGAGAACACCAAGGCGGATGCGGTCGTCGGGCTTGACATGAACCTCGTGGCCGAGGCCAAGTCGCTCAATCTCTTTGCGCCGCACGGTGCGGATGTGAAGGATCTGACACTTCCTATCCAATGGAATGATGAGACCTTCATCCCATTCGACTGGGGCTACTACGCCTTCGTCTACGATGCGAACAAGCTGCCCAACCCACCCAAGAGCCTGAAAGAACTGGTCGACAATCCCAACGGGCCGAAGGTCGTCCTGCAGGATCCCCGCACCAGCGCACCGGGTCTCGGCCTCCTGCTCTGGATGCAGAAGGTCTATGGCGACAAGGCCGGCGAGGCCTGGGGCAAGCTGAAACCACGCATCGTCACCTTCACCAAGGGCTGGTCGGAAGCCTATGGCCTGTTCCTGAAGGGCGAAGCCGACATGGTGATGTCCTACACCACGTCTCCCGCCTATCACATCGTCGCGGAGAAGAAGGACAACTACAAGGCCGCCGCCTTCACGGAGGGCCACTACCTCCATGTGGAGCTTGCCGGCATGACCCGCACGACGAAGCAGCCGGACCTCGCCAAGAAGTTCATGGCCTTCATCCTCAGCGAGCCGTTCCAGTCCACCATTCCTGAGACCAACTGGATGTATCCGGCGAAGAACCCGCCCTCCGGCACGCCGGCGGCCCTCAAAGGCATGATCGAGCCGAGCCAAGCGCTCCTGTTCACGCCGGAGGAGGTGCAGCAGAACCGCCGCACTTTCACCGATGCCTGGCTCAACGCCACGGCACGCTGATTGCACATCATGACGATGAAGCTGCCGCATCCCGGAAGCCTGGTGGCCTTTGCCATCCTGGGTCTGGTTGCGGGCGGCTTCATCGCTCTTGCCACCTTCGATGAGGGGACGCCGACGCTTCTCCCCATCGGCCCCTATCTCTGGCGCGTCCTGGCCTTCTCGGTGATCCAGGCCCTTCTCTCGACCGTCCTGTCCCTCGTTCTCGGGATCGGTCTGGCGCTCGCGCTCGCACGCCGCAGGTTTCCCGGGCGCGATCTCGTTCTGGCGATCCTCGGCACCACGATGGTGATGCCGACCATCGTGGCCGTCTTCGCGGTCTTTGCCGTCTATGGCCGGAGCGGGTGGCTCGCCGAAGGGCTCGCGCTCCTCGGTTGGGAAGGCGGCTTCAGCATCTTCGGCTATCCCGGCATTCTGATTGCCCATGTGTTCCTGAACGGGCCCTTCGTCGCGCGGATCACCCTGGACGGGTTGAACCAGGTGCCTGCGGAGCACTGGCGCCTCGCTACCGCCTTCGGCTTCACGCCGTTCCAGATCTTCCGCCATCTCGACTGGCCGGTGCTGCGCGCGGAGTTGCCCGGCATTGCCGGCCTCATCTTCCTGATGTGCTTCAAGAGCTTCGCCATCGTGCTGGCGCTCGGCGGGGGCCCCAGTCGCTCCACCCTTGAAGTCGCGATCTTCGAAGCGCTCAAGATCGATCTCGATTTCGGCCGCGTCGCCTGGCTCGCCCTGATCCAGCTCGCGATCTGCCTGTCGATGACGGCTCTTCTTCATTGGGCCTTCACGCGACCGCCGGTCGGCCACACGATCCGCAGCCTCGTTCGCCGGCCGGATGCAAAGAACGACGGCCTGAAAGTCCTCGACACCGTCGTGCTCGCCGTCAGCGCCCTCTTCATCGCGCCCCTCGCCTTCAGCGTGCTGACGGGCATCCGGAACATGCTCGATGTGATCGATGTCGATCTTCTTCAGGCTTTTGCCACGAGCCTTGCCGTCGCGGCCGCCGCCGCCATCCTGGCCTGCATCCTGGCCCTTGCCTTGGCTTCCGCGGCGCGACGACGGCGCATCGTGCTACGTTCCCCGCGCATGGCCGCCTTCTACAACTTCCTGCCCGATACCCTCCTCGCGGTGCCGCCCTTTGCCCTGACCGCGGGCCTGTTCCTGATGATCCAGCGCTTCGGTGATCCGTCGACGGCAGGTCTCATTCTCCTGCCGCTCATCAACGGACTGGCCGCCGTGCCCTTCGCCTATCGCTATGTGGCGCCTCATCTGCTGACCACGGAGGAGCGCTACGGCCGCGTCGCGGCGTCCCTCGGTATCACTGGCTGGTCGAAGCTGACGATCATGGACTGGCCCGCTCTCAAGCGACCGCTTGCGGCGGGCTTCGCGTTGGCCATGGCCCTGTCCTTCGGCGATTTCGGCATCATCGCCCTCTTCGGCGGCACGGAACTGGTGACCCTGCCCTACCTTCTCTATGAGCGCCTTGGCGCCTACCGGCTTGACGAAGCAGCGGCCATCGGCCTCGTCATCGTCCTCTTCGCCGTTCTCCTTGCGCACGCTTCAGGTCGATTGTCCCATGCTGGTGATTGAGAATTGCCGCCTGACCTGGCCCGACTTCGAGGCGGATTACTCGCTGTCGGTGAAGACCGGAACTTTGTGCGCCGTGATCGGCCCATCCGGCGGCGGCAAGACCACCCTGCTCCACATGGTCGCCGGCTTCGAGCGGCCTGAAGGCGGCACGCTGAGCTTCAACGGACAGAACCTCCTGCCGCTTGAACCGGCGAAGCGCCCGGCCGCCATCGTGTTCCAGGACCACAACCTGTTTCCGCACCTGAGCGTAGCGGAGAATGTGGCGCTGGGTCTGCGCCCCTCTTTGCGGCTGAGTGCAGATGAGAAGCTTCTCGTGGGCGACATGCTGGACGCGGTCGGCCTCGCAGGCTTCGATGATCGCAAGCCAGGCGAGATGTCGGGAGGCCAGCGTCAGCGCGTGGCGCTGGCACGCGCTCTGATTTCCGGCCGCCCGTTGATCCTGCTCGACGAACCGTTCAGCAGTCTCGACCCCAGCCTGCGCCGCGACATGATCCTGCTCGTCGACGAGTTGCGGCGCAAACGCCCGGTCACCATTGTCATGACGATTCATACGCCGGAGGACGTGGCGGATGTGGCCGACCAGATGGCGTTTGTTGCAAGCGGCAGGGTCGTGGCATCGGGACGACCTGCGGACATTCTCAACAGTACGCTCGCGCCCAGGATTGCGGCGGCCGTCTCGGATTCGTGAAACGCATAAATTTCTACCTGTCATCACCGGCCTCGTGCCGGTGATCCGGATTAGAAGAGTGCCGCGCTTCAACTAATCGAGATGGCCGGGACGAGCCCGGCCATGACGTGAGAGCGTGTCACCCCCGCTCAGCGAGAACCGACACACCGGATGCGTCGAAGACATGCAAGGCGCGCGTTGGGACGTGGGCGCTGTAGGATCCGCCCGGCACCGCATCGGTCTCTCCGGGAGCGCGGACGATCACGTCGTCACCGCTTGCGAGCTTCATATAGACATAGCTCGACTCGCCCAATTGCTCGACGGCATCGATGGTGCCTCGCAGGGAGGCCGTGTCGGCCCCACCCTCTTCCATGTGCTCGGGCCTGATGCCGACCGTCACGTGGTCGCCCGCCGCCACGCCAGCGGATCGCACATTCACCGCCGCTTCCGTACCTGCGAAGCCGATGGTCGCGCTGGTGCCCTCGAGGCGCAGAACCTGCCCCTTGATGAAGTTCATCCTAGGGGAACCTATGAAGCCGGCGACGAATAGGTTGCGTGGGTGACGATAGAGCTCCAGCGGCGCGCCGACCTGCTCGATCCGGCCATGGTTCATCACCACGATCTTGGACGCGAGCGTCATCGCCTCGACCTGATCGTGGGTGACATAGATCATCGTCGCGCCGAGATCCCGGTGGAGCTTGGCGATCTCGAGCCGCGTGTTGACGCGGAGCGCCGCATCGAGATTCGAGAGCGGTTCGTCGAAGAGGAAGACGCTCGGGTTGCGCACGATGGCCCGGCCGATCGCCACGCGCTGCCTCTGACCGCCCGAGAGCTCCCGCGGCTTGCGGTCGAGGAGCGGCGTGAGCTTCAGGATCTCCGCCGCCTGACGCACGCGGCGTTCCACCTCCGCCTTGTTGGTCTTGGCGAATTTGAGGCCGAAGGCCATGTTCTTGTAGACGTTCATATGCGGATAGAGCGCATAGGACTGGAACACCATGGCGATCTTGCGATCCGCCGGCGGCAACTCGTTGACCCTCCGGCTGCCGATCCTGATCTCGCCGCCGCTGACCGTCTCGAGACCGGCGATGATGCGAAGCAGGGTGGACTTGCCGCAACCGGACGGGCCGACGAAGACGACGAATTCCCCGTCCTCGACGGAAAGATTGATATCGCGCAGGATCTCCGTCGCCCCGAAGGATTTGGCGATACCGTGCAGGGAAACGTCAGCCATTGCGGTCAATTCCTGTAGTAGGGCGTTACTTCACGGCGCCGGCCGTCAGGCCGCGCACGAGATAGCGCGAGAAGAGAAGATAGAGAACGAGGACGGGCGCGATCGCCAGCGTCAGCGAGGCGAGCACGGCGTTCCAGTCCGTCACATACTGGCCGATGAATTGCTGCACCCCGAGGGTGATCGTCTGCTTGCCATCTCCGGGAGCCAGGATCAGCGGGAACCAGAGATCGTTCCAGACCGGCACCATCGTGAACACGGCGACCGTCGCGATGGCTGGGCTGATCAGGGGCAGGATGATGCTGAAGAAAATCCGGTACTCGCTGACCCCATCGCACCGGGCGGCATCGCGCAGATCCTTCGGGATCTGCTGGATGAACTCGCCCAGGATCAGGATGGCAAGCGGCAATCCTTGCGCCACATAGACGAGGATCAGCGCCGTCAAGGTGTTGACGAGATTCAGCTCCACCATCATGCGCAGGATGCTGACGCTGCCCAACCTGATCGGCACCATGATTCCGATAGCGAGACAAAGCCCGATCAGCGTATTGCCGCGAAACTTGTACTCCGTCAGCGCCCAGGCGGCCATCGCTCCGATCAGCACGATCAGCACGAGGGAGACCACTGTCACTGTCAGACTGTTGAAGAAGTAAAGGCCGAAGTCGGAATTGGCGAAGACCCGGTCGAACCCGATGGTCGTAAACGTCTGTCCGTTGGGAAAGCCGAGCGGGTCGGCGAAGATCGCCCGCCGCGTCTTGAACGCGTTGATCAGGATCAGAAGAATCGGACCGAGCGCCAGGATCGTATAGAGGATCAGGGCGATGTGAACGGCGATGCGGCCGGGCCTGATGGTCATGTCCCGGTCTCCCTTAGAAGCTATGCCGCTGCAGCCGCCGCTGCACGCCGAAGAGATAGATCAGCACGCCCACCAGGATGATGACGAGCATGGCGGTCGCGACCGCCGCCCCCATGGTCGGGCTGCCGACCTGGAGCTGGAAGCCGAAGAAGGTGCGATAGAAGAAGGTGCCGAGGATGTCGGTCGAGAAATTCGGACCCGCGAGCGCGCCCTTGATGGCATAGATCAGATCGAAGGCGTTGAAGTTGGCAACGAAGGTCAGGATCGACACGACACCCAGGGTCGGCAGGATCAGGGGCAGGCGCACGAACCAGAACACGCTGAAGGGCCCCGCTCCGTCGACGGTGGCGGCATCGAGGAGATCATCGGGAATGTTCAGGAGCGCCGCATAGATCAGCATCATGGGAATGCCGACGAATTGCCAGACCGAGATGAGGGAAACCGTCAGCAGGGCCGTCGATTCCTGGCCGAGCCAGGGCCCGAAGAGGCTTCCCAGGCCGACAGCCTTCAAAAGACTCGGCGCAATGCCCCAGAGCGGGTTGAGCATGAGCTGCCAGATGAAGCCGATGATAACGACGGACAGCATGGTCGGCAGGAAGATGAGCGTGCGATAGACGCTGCCGCCGATCAGACGCGGCAAGCTGAGCAGCATGGCGAGCCCCAAGCCGATGCCGTTCTGCACCACCATGTGAATCGCGAAGAAAATCAGGTTGTTGCGAAAGGCGTTCCAGAACTGGCTCGACCAGTTGGGGTCCGTCAGGAGTGTTTGGAAATTCTGGAGACCGACGAAGCTGCGCACTCCCGTCTCGTCGCCCGCATAAAGGCTCAGTCGGATCGTGTCGATCAGCGGATAGATCGAGAACAGGGTGTAGATCGCAAGCGCCGGCGCAAGGAACACAGCGATATGGACAGGGAAGCGCGAGCGGGTAGGCACCGCGTCCGCCGATTGAATCCGTGAAGCCGTAAGATCTGTCATGCTGCTCCAGGCCGAAGGAGTAGGGATGGCGGGCCGCACCTCGGGAGCGGCCCGCCTCGACGTGGTCAGCGATTACTTCTTGTGCGGCTCGTACCAGCTGGCAAGGCCGTCCTCGGCCTTCTTGGCCGCCTCTTCAGGCTTCATGCTGCCGTTCAACACCTGAGCGCTCACGTTCCAAAGCTCGTTCTCGAGATTCGGCGTGCCGCGCGACAGGATCTGGTAGGAGTTGCGGATCGAGCTTTCGCAGGTGCCGCGCCAGCCGACGAACTTGGCCGCCACCGGGTCCTTTACTTCGACCTTGGCCTTGGAGAGCGGGAAGAAACCCGGCAACTCGTTGGCATAGATCTCGGCAAATTCAGGCGAAGCCACCCATGACAGGAAGGTCTTGGCTGCCTCGACATTCTTCGACTTGGCGTTGATGCCGACCGCAATGTCCGTGTGGTCGCTGATGTAGCATTTGTCGCCAGCCTTCACGACAGGCGGCGCGAAGGCATCGAACTCGAAATCCGCCTGCTTGCGGAAGATCGGCACATCCCAGGAGCCGGCCGGATAGATGGCCGCACGGCCGAGCGTGAACAGGTTCTGCGTGTCCGGATATTTCTGGGACTTGTAGCCGTCGCCCATATAGGGCGCCCAGGTCGCGAGCTCCTTGAACACGTCCACATAGGCCGGATCGGTGAACTTCTGCTTGCCCTCGATGAGCGCCTTGCGGCCCTCCTCGCCCTTCCAGTAGTTCACACCGATATTCTGGAAGCCCATGGTGGCGGCCTCCCATTGATCGGCCGTGCCCATGGCAATCGGCGTGTACTTGCCGTCGGCCTTGATCTTGTCGAGCACCGCATGGAACTCGGCCACCGTCTTCGGCGGCGTGAGCTTCAGCTCGTCGAAGATCTCCTTGTTGTAGACGAAGCCGTGGATCACCGAGGCCATCGGCATGCAGAAGGTGGTCTTGCCGTCGTCCGTGGACCAGGCGCTCTTGGCAACGTCGGAGAAGTTCTCGATGCCCTTGACGTCGTTGACGGAGGTCAGGTTGCCCTTCTTGAACAGGTCGAGGGACGCATCGAACGGGCGGCAGGTGATGAGATCGCCTGCAGTGCCGCCGGCCAAGCGCGCGTTGAGGGCGGCGTTGTACTCGGTCGGCGGATCGGCCTTGAACTGAACCTTGATGTTGGGATGAGCCTTGTTGAAGGCTGGGATGATCTTGGTGTTCCAGACATCCGCGTCGTCGTTGCGCCAGCTCTCGATGGTGAGCGTCTGGGCCGAGGCGGCATTGGCGAAAGCAAGAGCCGCCGCAGCCACCGAGGCGCTCGCGAGCAACTGTCCTGCGCGACGCAGGAACGCTCTCGAATGAAGTTTCGTCATTGACTTTGTCCTCCGTGATCGAGAGGCGCCTGGAAACGCCTCTGATAATGTATTCCTCTGATTGTCCCGTGCCGATTTTATTGCATTCTGCGCTTTCCGGCGGGCCAGCCTGACTGTTCCATCGGAAAGCTTTTTGGACAAGTGACCTCATATTGGTATCGGCAAAATTCAAAGACAACTCTTCTTTGAAGCCGTCAGCCACAATTTGCCGGCTCTTCTTTTTCAAGCCTTTGCGCTCTTACCCCGTGAAGCTCGTCCGGGCTGTGGACAAAGCGGCTGGTTATTCCATGCCGGCGCCTCTTCCCGAACTGGACATTAAGTGGCATGGTACCTGTCCGTAAGACCGCTCCGAGATCCGTTTCCCTATGACCGACCTTTTGTTCCTTGGCATTGACGGCGGCGGCACCAAGTGCCGGGCCCGACTGCGCGATGCTCAAGGTACGCTGCTGGGTGAAGGAACGGGCGGGCCTTCCAACTTCCGCCTCGATCCCGATCTGGTCTGGAACTCGATTTTGACGGCCTGCCGCGAGGCTCTTGCCCAGGCAGGGCTTCACGAAAACGACCTGAAGCGGATTCATGCCGGCATGGGAGCCGCCGGCGCCGGGCAGACCAGCGCGGTCGAACGCCTTCTGTCTCGCGCCCATCCTTTCGCATCCTTCGAGATCGAGACCGATGCCCATACCGCCTGGCTCGGCGCCTTCAAGGGAGGCGACGGAGCCATCCTGATCGTCGGCACGGGCTCCTGTGGCTATGGCGGCACCAGCGGCCAGTGCCATTATGTCGGCGGCTGGGGCTACGAGATCTCGGATGAAGGCAGTAGCGCCGCCATCGGGCGCGAACTCCTGCGCCGCTGCATCTGGGCTCATGACGGACGCGCGCCATCGACGCCGCTTTCGGATACGGTTCTCGCCGAGTTCAATGACGATCTCGAGATCCTCGTGGATTGGGTCGGCAAGGCACGCCCGGCCGATTACGGACGCTTTGCGCCGCTTGTCCTGCAGCATGCCGAACGGCGCGACCCTCTCGGCATCGCCATCATCGAGGATGCCGCCGCCGGGCTGAGTGCGATCGGCACGCGCCTCCTCGACCTCGGGGCTCCGGCCATCTGCCTCTTCGGGGGCTTGGCGGAGCCGCTCCGGCCTTGGCTTTCGCCGCCCGTGCAGCGAACCATCACGGCTCCCATGGCCGATGCGCTCGATGGCGCCATTCTCCTGGCTCGCACGGCTCTCCAGGGGAAAGCGCCATGAGCGACCAATCCGGCGAGTCGCTCACCTTCGTTCCTCTGGATGAAGGGAATCCCACGCCGCTCTATCTCCAGCTCCAGCAATCCATCGAGGAAGCGGTCCGCAAGGGCGCGCTCAAGGCGGATGCCGCGCTTCCGGGCGAGCGGGACCTTGCCAAGCAGCTCGGCATCTCGCGCGTCACGGTGCGCAAGGCCATCACGGGGCTGGTGCAGAAGGGCGTGCTCGTCCAACGCTGGGGCTCGGGCACCTTCATCGCGCCGCAGATGCGGCTCGAACAGCCCCTCTCCCGCCTGTCGAGCTTTACCGACGACATGTCGGCCCGCGGCCTGAAATCCTCGGCCGTGATGCTGAGCCGTTCGACGGGACCGGCTTCGACGGACGAGCTGATGGCCCTTGGACTCTCGCCAGGCGATCTGGTGAGCCGCGTCAACCGCCTGCGCCTCGCCAACGGCATTCCCATGGCGATCGAGAATGCAGTCATTCCCTCGAAGATCCTGCCCGATCCTTCCCTCGTCAGGCAATCGCTCTATGCCGTGCTGCACGACCAAGGCTTCATGCCCACGCGCGCCTTGCAGAGATTGCACGCGGTTCTGCTGAACGAGGAACAGGCCTCGCTGCTCAGCGTTCCGCCTCAGAGCCCAGCACTTTACATCGAACGCCGCTCGTTCACCGCTACGGGCGAAGTCGTCGAATTCACCTCGTCCTATTACCGGGGCGATGCCTATGATTTCGTGGCCGAGCTGACCATCAGCCAGCCTGAACGGATGCACAATGATGATGCCTGACACGAATGCCACTGCCCTGACGGCCATGCTGCGCGAGGCTCAGGAAGCGCCGCAGGTGGTCGCACATCTGCTCGCGAGCAACGCTCCCCTGTGCCGCGAGCTGGGCGAGCGCCTGCGGGCTTCGCCGCCACCTTTTGCCGTGACCTGCGCGCGCGGCAGCTCCGACAATGCGGCGACCTTCGTCAAATATCTTCTCGAAATTCATTCCGGTCTCGTGACGGCCTCCGTCGGCCCTTCGGTGACGTCCGTCTACGAGGCGCGCCCGCGCATGCGCGACGCCCTGTTCCTCGCCGTGTCGCAATCGGGCCGCAGCCCCGACATTCTCAACCTCGCCCAAGCCGGACGAGATGATGGAGCGCTGACGGTGGCGCTCGTGAACGACACGTCCTCGCCGCTCGCGTCCACCTGCGAGGTCGTGCTGCCGCTCCATGCGGGCCCCGAGAAGAGCGTGGCCGCCACGAAATCGTTCATCGCAGCGCTCGCTGCAGGACTGCAGCTCGTGGCGCATTGGTCGCAGGATCGGGAGCTTCTGGACGCTCTCGACACACTGCCGGACGTGCTCGCCAAGGCTTCCAGGACCGACTGGTCGGCCGCGCTTCCGGTTCTGTCCGAAGCGAACAACCTGTTCGTCGTCGGCCGCGGCGTGGGGTTTGCCGTTGCGCAGGAGGCCGCACTCAAGCTCAAGGAGACATCCGGCGTTCATGCGGAGGCGATGAGCGCCGCCGAACTGATGCATGGCCCTTGGACGCTCGCAGGCGATCACTTTCCGATCCTGGTGCTCAGCCAGCGGGATGAGACCCTGAGCGGCGTCAACGATCTGGTGGCCAAGCTGAACGAACAGGGTGTTCCCGTCATCGTCGCCGGCGCCGCCGAAGGCCCCGCCACCGTGATGCTCACGCCGGTCGAGGATGCGCATCCTTATCTCGCGCCCATCGCTCTCATCCAGAGCTTCTACCCTCTCGTGAATGCCATTGCCCTGGCGCGCGGCCGCAATCCCGACAATCCGCCGCGCCTGCGCAAGGTGACGGAGACCGTCTGATGTCCATTGCTCTCGTGGGAGCCCGCGTCTTCGACGGCGCGCACATGCTTGACGGCCGCGCCGTCGTCATCGCGAACGGCCGCATTCTCGGCTTGGTTCATGAACAGGATCTGGGCGCCGGAATCGAGCGCCGCCGGATCGAGGGCCTGTTGGCTCCGGGCTTCATAGACGTGCAGGTCAATGGCGGCGGCGGCGTGCTCTACAACGACATGCGGTCCGTCGGCGGCATCAGGACCATCGCCGAGGCTCACAGGACCTATGGCACGACGGGCCTGCTGCCGACTTTCATCACGGACACCCGTGAGACGATGGCGGAAGCCGTGGAGGCCATGCGCGAGGCGCTCGCCGCCCACATTCCCGGTGTTCTCGGCATTCACCTTGAAGGCCCCTTCATCAGTCCCGAGCGCAAAGGCGTGCACAATCCCGCCTTCATGCGCCCGATGGAGGATGAGGACATCGCGATCATGACCTCCCTGCGCGAGGGCCGTACCCTCGTGACACTGGCGCCCGAGCGCAACGGCATGGAGGCGATTGCCCGCCTTGCATCGGCGGGTGTGCTGGTCTGCGCCGGCCACACGGCCAGCGACTATGAAACCGTCATGGAGGCCATCCGCCATGGCCTGTGCGGCTTCACGCATCTTTACAATGCGATGCCGCCATTGGCCGGGCGCGATCCGGGCCCGGTGGGCGCCGCTCTCGACAGCCCGGATACCTGGTGCGGCCTCATCGTCGACGGTCACCACGTGAGCGATGCCGCCCTGCGGGTTGCCATCGCGGCCAAGGGCACGGAGCGGATGATGCTTGTGACCGATGCCATGGCGGTGACCGGCACCGATCTGACCAGCTTCGAGTTGCACGGACGCACGATCTACCGCAAGGACGGCCGACTCACCACGGCGGACGGGACCCTCGCCGGCTCCGATCTCGACATGGCCAGCGCCGTGCGCAACGCCGTGCAACGGCTCGGTCTTGCTCTGCCGGATGTGCTGCGTATGGCTTCGCTGATCCCGGCCCGGTTCCTGCGCCTCGGTCGCGAGTTGGGCCGGATCGCACCCGGCTATCGCGCCGACCTCGTTCTGCTCGACGAGAGCCTCCAGGTGCGGCAGACTTGGATTGGCGGAAACAGCAACTGAGCAGGAATCGTTCGATGAGCGCACAAAGGGTTCTCGTGGTCGGGCTCGGGAACATGGGACTGTCCCATGCTCTCGCCTATGGACGTATTGATGGCTACGAGATCGCGGGGCTCTGCACACGCAACATCGAAAGCATGAATCTTCCAGCCGCTTTGCAGGGTGTGCCGCGCTTTACCGAGTTCGACGAAGCCCTTGAAGCCGTGAAGCCGGATGTGGTGTCAATCAAAACGTGGTCCGACACGCACGCTCCCTATGCGATCCGCGCCATGGAGGCGGGCGCCCACGTCTTCGTGGAGAAGCCGCTCGCCGACACGGTGAAGGACGCCGAGCGCGTCGTCGAAACGGCGATCCGGACGAAGCGCAAGCTCGTCATTGGCTATATCCTCCGCCACCATCCCTCCTGGATCAAGTTCATCGAGATCGCCAAGACCTTGGGCACGCCCCACGTCTTCCGCATGAACCTCAATCAGCAATCGAGCGGAGCGGCCTGGGATGCGCACAAACGCCTGCTGCAATCCCTCTCCCCCATCGTCGATTGCGGCGTGCATTACGTGGATGTCATGTGCCAGATCACAAAGGCGAAGCCCGTGCAGGTCCATGGGGTCGGCACGCGCCTGACCGAGGACATGCCTGCTGGCATGTACAATTACGGCCATCTCCACGTGACCTTCGACGACGGCTCCGTCGGCTGGTACGAGGCCGGATGGGGCCCGATGATGAGCGAGACGGCCTATTTCGTGAAGGATGTGATCGGGCCGAAGGGAAGCGTGAGCATCGTCATGGCCGAATCCGCCGGTGAAATCCGCTCGGACGACATCAATGCGCACACCAAGACGAACCAGATCCTGCTCCATCATGCCGCTCTCAAGGGCGACGGGACCTTTGCGAAGGCGGACGAGCGTATCAGCACCGCGGACGAGCCGGATCACGATGCCCTCTGCGAGCGGGAACAGCGCTTCCTCCTGCGCGCGATCCAGGAGGATGTTGACCTGACGGATCACATGAACGATGCGGTCCGCTCCCTGCGCATCGTGCTCGCCGCCGACGAGGCGGTGCGGACGGGGCGGGTCATATCGCTATAAAAAGCGATAGAATTTATCCCCGACCCTCATCCTGAGGAGGATTGCATCAGCAATCCGTCTCGAAGGAGGGTTCAGTGTTCTCTAAGTAGGTCGCCAAAAGTTCTGCAACAGCTTTCTGAGCCAGAAGTGTTTGGATGCCATGCCGGCCTTGCGACGTGCTTGTTGCGGCGTCAGCGTCAGCACCCAGGCTGCGGCATTGGCGGCGAG
>NZ_VOSK01000130.1 GCF_009296175.1 Microvirga tunisiensis
ATGCGTTTGCCCGGCAAATGCGGCTCCATCCGATCCCACTGGTGATCTTTCAACATCAGACGAACTCCGCTCACCCAAGCCTCCGCGCCCAAAAGGAGCTTGAATCAGATTTGCGAGTCCGTCGAAAGCCTGAATGTCAACGCGCTCTAGGAGCACGTATGCTACGCCATCGAGCCACATCGAGGGTCAACGGAAGGAGCGGCAGGACGAGAGGTCCGGACGTCGCGCTTAGGCACGCTGAATACGATGACGATGACTATCCCATAGACGGTCTTGCACCTGACGATCTGCCAGTACGGGACATCACAGAGCATCAGGAGGAATGGCACACAGAAGGCAGGGCGAAGACCAAAGCTCTGGGTAAGGCTACGTCGGGTTCTGCTGATGTTGCTCCAGCTGGGCGTGTCGACAACCCGTCTGAGATTGCTCCCTCAACACAGGGCACACTCCGAGACCACGAGCCTGCTAGCGAAACACCTTCACCCGAGTCGCACGTCGAAGAGGCTGGAGCCACAGAGCTTCCTACTCAGTACCTGTTGCCGGGACTTGAGCCTGATGACGCCTCAGGACCCAATCATACGCGAAAGCGTCAAACGCGCTCGAGGCGAGCGCGGATGTCGTCAAACAACAGCGCCCTCAGGGCGGCTCAGATGGAACTATGGCTGGATACTACCGACGCCTCACGTCCGAGACGTAGCCTCACTCGCGACCGAATCGGGCCGCCTCAGCCAGACTGAGCTTCCGTCGCTGTTACCCATTTATTATCCCGCTATCTAAGTCAAAGGTGCGGCAGGGAAACGGAAAATGAGTAAGCTATTGTAAAGGCTAGCGATCTTGGGAAGGCTCGAACTTCCGGCCTACGGTTTAGGAATCACAGGCTCGGAGCTATCTGGGGCAGAATGTTACAGAAATTCTGCCCCAGATAGCTCCGCATTCCGCGTGAACGTCCCTTTATGGCACAGGGCCGACCTTAGCCGTACATCCGCTTTGGATAGGATCAGCGGACATTCCTGTTAGGGAGCGAAGTTCACCGCCTGACCGAGGCCGTGTCAAAACTCAGACCGCCCTGATCTCGACGAACTATTTGTACAAGTTCACGCTTCTGTACCGGAGATTTCTCGGTCTGTCGGGGCTTATAGGAAATTAAATTGCTCCACGGAGCGGCCCGTCCGCGTTTTGACACAGGCTCGACCCGGTGCGGACATTCATGAAATCCGCAGCCCTTGGGAGTGGATGGTGCCACGTGGGCCGAAGGAGGGGGTGACGGGCTATCCCGGACGCGGGCCAGCAGGCGGGGGTCATTCGGCGATGACGCGAGGCGGTCAGGGAATAGGTACACTTGCCTCACTTCCGTCAGTTGTCGACGCTATTCTCAACCCGCAGACATGGAACGCGAGGCTGGTTTCGGCATGACCGCGGAACGGATGCCTTGGTGGGCATGGACTTGGCCTGTCGTCGCTTGGGTCGTCCTCCTATCGGCGCTCCTCGTGGGCCTGGGTGGCCCGATGGCCGCAGCGGCCGGGGCCATCCTCATCGCCACCGTGTTCGCAGCCGTGTACCACGCCGAGGTCGTTGCCCACCGCGTCGGCGAGCCGTTCGGCACGCTGGTTCTGGCCATCGCCGTCACCGTGATTGAGGTGGCCCTCATCGTCTCCGTCATGGTCGCGGCTGCGGGCGAGAAGGCCGGGCTGGCCCGGGACACGGTCTTTGCCGCCGTCATGATCGTGATGAACGGCATCGTCGGCCTGTGCCTGCTCTGGGGCGGTGCGCGGCATCACGAGCAGGGATTCCAGGTCCAAGGGGCCAGCGCCGCATTGGCCGTCCTGGCGGCGCTCACCACGCTAACGCTGGTTCTGCCGAACCTCGTAGCCAGCATGCCTGGTCCGGGATTCAGCACATCGCAGCTTGTCTTCGCCGGGATCGTCTCGCTGGTGCTCTACGGCGCGTTCGTCTTCATCCAGACCGTGCGGCACCGCGACTACTTCCTCCCGATCGAGGCCGCCGACGAGGACGCGCATGCGCCGCCGCCGTCCAAGCGGATGGCTGCGGCCAGCGTCGGCCTGCTGCTCGTCGCCCTCGTGGCCGTCGTGGCGCTCGCCAAGCCCCTGACCCCGACGCTGGAGGTGGTAATCGCTTGGCTCGGCTTGCCCAAAGCCGTGATCGGAATCGTCATCGCGGCCATCGTCCTGCTTCCCGAAGTCCTGGCGGCCCTCAAGGCGGCCCAGGCGAACCGATTGCAGACCAGCCTGAACCTGGCGCTCGGGTCGACCTTGGCGGCGATCGGGCTGACGATCCCCGCGGTCGCCGCCGTCTCGATCGTGCTCGGCCAGCCTCTCGAACTCGGACTGGGCGAGAAGGACCGGCTCCTGCTGGCGCTGACGCTCTTCGTCGGCGTCATCACGCTGGGCACCGGCCGGACCACGGTGCTCCAGGGCGCGGTCCACCTGGTGATCTTCGGGGCATTCCTGTTCTTCGCCGTGGTGCCGTGAGGCCAGGTTGAGGGCGAATGCCCTGGGCGGATTTGCGCGTTTGGATTCACCTTGCAGTCCTGTTGCCGCGTGGCTCCGGGGAAGAGGGAAGGAATGCACGCCATGAACCGAAGTCCAGTCTTGATCGATCTTGCCCTTCAGGGTGGGGGATCCCACGGGGCGTTCACATGGGGGGTACTGGAGCGCCTCCTCGAGGAGTCATGGCTTCGGATCGCGGCCATCTCCGGCACGTCGGCGGGTGCGATGAACGCCGCCGTGCTGGCGGATGGCTGGCTCCAGGGCGGCGCCGAGGGAGCCCGCAACGCGCTTGATGCATACTGGCAGCGGGTGTCGCACGCCGCGGCGTTCAGCCCGTTGCAGCGGTCACCGTTGGACCACCTCATGGGCCGGTGGTCGCTCGACACGTCCCCGGCCTATGTGGCGATGGATCTGATCTCGCGACTTTACTCGCCCTATGATCTCAACCCATCTGGCTTCAACCCGCTGCGCCGCATCCTGGCCGAGAGCATCGATTTCGAACGCCTGGACCGCTCCCCGATCCTGTTGTTCATCACAGCGACAAGTGTCCGGACCGGGCGCGGGCGCATCTTCCGGAACGGCGAGATCACGCCCGACGTGCTTCTCGCGTCCGCCTGCCTGCCGACGATGTTCGCCGCCATTGAGATCGATGGCGAGGCCTATTGGGACGGCGGCTACGCGGGCAATCCCACGATCACGCCGCTGGTGCGCGAGACTGACGCCCACGACACCATCCTGGTGCAGATCAATCCGCCTGAGCGAACGGAGGTGCCGCGCACGGCCACTGAGATCCTCAATCGCCTCAACGAGATTTCCTTCAACTCGTCCTTGATGAAGGAACTCCGCATGATTGCACTTCTGCGCCAGGTGGCCGATCCCGGAAAGGGAGAGGGCGCGCGCTGGGCCCAGATGCGGACGCACCGGATTAGGAGCGACATGCTGGCTGACTTCGGGGCATCGTCGAAGCTCAACGGCGAGTGGGAGTTCGTGTCGATGCTGCGGAACGAGGGACGCCGGGCCGCAAGTGAGTTCCTCGATAACAGCGCCGACGACCTCGGCAAGCACTCCACGGCCGATCTGGATGCGCTGCTGGCGGAGTGCTGAACCTTGGCCCGTAGCGGCCTCCTTTCCTTTCAGGCATCCGGCCAGTGTGCTAACCTGTCAACGACGGGTTCCTGGACCTGCCGACATGCGATCGAGACATCTCGCAGGGTCCGCGGACCCTGCGAGCGCCGCTCACGCGCTCAGGAGGATGCCATGGGCACGTCCGTTGGCGCCGTCTCAAGCATTCCGGGACGCACTGCTCCTTGGCCGGCACTGATCCTCCTCGCGCTGCTGAGTGCGTGCCAGCAGGCTGAGGCCCCGCCACCGGACATCCGGCCGGTCAAAACCGTCACGGTGGAGCGCCGCGCCGACGAGCAGTCCGTCTCCCTCACGGGTCAGATCCGAGCCCAGGACGAGGTCAGCCTCGCCTTCCGGACCGACGGCCGCATGCTGGAGCGGTCGGCCAATATCGGCGATCAGGTCAAGCCCGGCCAGGTCGTGGCGCGGCTCGACCCGCAGAACCAGCAGAACGCCCTCCGCTCGGCCCAGGCCAGCCTGTCGGCCGCGCCGGGGCAGCTCACCCAGGCCAGGAACACCTTCGAGCGCCAGCAGGGACTGCTCCAGAAAGGCTACACGACCCGGGCCCAGTTCGATGACGCCCAGCAGGCGCGGCAGACCGCCGAGGCCCAGGTCGATTCCGCGCAGGCGCAACTGCGCAATGCCCAGGACCAGCTCGGCTACACCGAACTCCAGGCCGACGCACCCGGCACCGTGACCGCCAAGGGGGCGGAACCCGGCGAGGTTGTGAAGGCCGGGCAGATGATCGTCCAGGTCGCCCGCCAGGGTGGGCGGGACGCCGTATTCGACGTGCCGGCGCACCTCGTCCGCATGGGGCCGCGCCAGGCCACCATCACCATCGCATTGGCGGACGACCCCAGCGTCAAGGCCATCGGACGCGTGCGGGAGATCGCGCCACAGGCCGACCCGGTCACCCGCACGTACCAGGTCAAGGTCGGGCTGACGGACCCGCCCGAGGCCATGCGCCTCGGCTCGACCGTGGTCGGGCGGGCCTCGGCGACCTCCGGCGAGGTGATCGAGGTTCCGGCAACCGCCCTGACTGAGGCGAACGGGCGCCCGGCGGTCTGGGTGGTCGATCCCGCGACGCAGACCGTGGCGCTGCGCAACATCGACGTGGTCCGCTACGACCCGGCCAGCGTCACCGTCTCCCAAGGCATCGAGGCCGGCGACGTGGTCGTCACCGCCGGCGTCCAGGCGCTGCGCCCGGGGCAGAAGGTCCGCCTGCTCGGAGTGACGTCATGAGACTGAACCTGTCCGAGTGGGCGATCCGCCATCGGTCCTTCATCGTCTTCCTGATGCTCATCGTCATGGTCGCGGGGATCGGCTCCTACCTTGCCCTGGGGCGAGCCGAGGACCCGGCCTTCTCAGTCAAGACCATGGTGGTGAACGCTGCCTGGCCCGGGGCCACCATCGAGGACACGCTCCAGCAGGTCACAGAGCGCCTCGAGCGCAAGCTCCAGGAGACGCCGCACCTCGACTACCTGCGCAGCTACACGACGCCCGGCCAGACCACGATCTTCGTCAACCTGAAGGGTGAGGTGCGGGCCAGGGACATCCCGGACATCTGGTATCAGGTCCGCAAGAAGATTGGCGACATCCGCAACACCCTGCCCCAAGGCGTCGTCGGTCCGGGGTTCAACGACGAGTTCGGCGACACCTACGGCCTCATCTACGGATTCACCGCCGACGGCTTCACCCAGCGCGAGCTGCGCGACGCTGTCGAGGATGCCCGCTCGCGGCTCCTCCAAGTGCCGGACGTGTCCAAGATCGATGTGGTCGGGGCGCAGGACGAGAAGATCTACATCGAGTTCTCGACCGAACGGCTCGCCGGGCTCGGCCTCGATCGCAACGCCCTGGTCGCGGCCCTTCAGGCGCAGAATGCGGTCACCCCGGCGGGGGTGGTCGAGACCGGCAACGAGAAGCTCCTGATCCGGGTGTCGGGGGAGTTCCGCTCGGAGCAGGATCTGCTGGCGGTCAACTTCGTCGCCAACGGCCGCGTAGTGCGTCTGGGCGACCTTGCCACGGTCCGGCGCACCTATGGTGACCCGCCGCAACCGATGTTCAGGGTCAACGGACAGCCGGCCATCGGGATCGCGATTTCCATGCGGGACGGCGGCGACGTGCTGGCGCTCGGCCGCAATGTCGCGACCGCGATGGCGGCGATCCGGAGGGACCTGCCCGTCGGCATCGAGCCCGTGCTCGTGGCCGACCAGCCGGTGACGGTCGAGCACTCGATCAAGGAATTCATGAAGACCCTGTGGGAGGCCGTCGCCATCATCCTGGCGATCAGCTTCATCAGCCTCGGGCTGCGGGCCGGCGCGGTCGTGGCGCTGTCGATCCCGCTGACCCTCGGCATGGTGTTCATGACGATGGAATACGCCGGCATCGACCTCCAGCGGATTTCGCTCGGTGCGCTGATCATCTCCCTCGGTCTCCTGGTGGACGATGCCATGATCACGGTCGAGACGATGATCACGCGGATTGAACAGGGCGCGAGCAAAGCGGATGCCGCCACCTTCGCCTACACCTCGGTCGCCTTTCCCATGCTCACCGGATCGCTCATCACCGTGGCGGGCTTCGTGCCCATCGGCTTCGCCCGCAGCTCCGCAGGGGAGTACACCTTCTCGATCTTCGCCGTGGTCGCCATGGCGCTCATCGGGTCGTGGTTCGTCGCCGTCCTGTTCTCGCCGCTGCTCGGAGTCTGGCTCCTGCCGAGCCAGGCGAAGCACGCCCATGCCGAGCCGGGGTTCGTGATGCGCGGATTCCGACGCTTTCTCGTCGGCGCCATGCGCATGCGCTGGGTCACGATCGTGGTGACACTGGCCCTGTTCGGGCTCGCGCTCTTCGGGATGCGTTCCGTCCCGCAGCAGTTCTTCCCGGCCTCCGACCGCCCCGAGCTGCTCGTCGACCTCAAGCTGCCGCAGAACGCCTCGATCTACGCGAGCGAGGCGGTGGCCGGCCGGCTCGACGGAATCCTGAAGGGCGACGGCGACATCGACCACTGGAGCACCTACGTCGGCCGCGGCGCGGTCCGGTTCTATCTGCCTCTGAACGTCCAGCTTCCGAGCGACTTCTTCTCCCAGGTGGTGATCGTGACCAGGAGCCTGGAGGCGCGGGAGCGGGTCCATGCCCGGCTTGAGAAGATCCTCGAGACCGAGTTCCCAAGCGTGGTCGGCCGCGTGTACCCCCTGGAGCTTGGGCCGCCGGTGGGCTGGCCGCTGCAATATCGCGTCACCGGCCCCGACGTGAACACCGTGCGCGAGACCGCGTTCAAGGTTGCCGACGTGATGGGCTCGGCTCCCTACGTCCAGAAGATCAACTTCGAGTGGATCGAGCCGGCGCGGACCTTGCGGATCCGCGTCAACCAGGACGAGGCCCGGCTTCTGGGCCTGAGCTCCCAGGACGTGGCGCAGGCCATCAACGGCGTGGTGACCGGCGGATCGGTGACCCAGGTGCGGGACGGCATCTATCTCGTTGACGTCGTCGTCCGCGCCGGGAGTGAACAGCGCACCTCGCTGGCGGCCCTGCGCAACCTCCAGCTCCCCTTGCCGAACGGCCGCACGGTGCCGATCACCCAGCTCGCCTCCGTCGACTACGGTCAGGAGTATCCGCTGGTTTGGCGCCGGGACCGGGTGCCGAGCCTCGTCGTGCAGGCGGATGTCGCGCCCGGGGTTCAGTCGGCGTCGGTCGTCAGGGAGCTTGCATCCAGGATGGACGAGCTGAATGCGACCCTGCCCAGCGGCTACCGTGTGGCCGTCGGCGGCACGGTGGAGGAGAGCGCCAAGTCCCAGGCGTCGGTGATCGCGGTCGTGCCCCTGATGATGGGATTGATGCTCATCCTGCTCATGGTGCAGCTCCAGAGCTTCCAACGGATGTTCCTGGTGCTGAGCGTTGCGCCGCTCGGCCTGATCGGGGTCGTCCTGGCGCTGCTGCTGGCCAACAAGCCACTCGGGTTCGTGGCGATCCTGGGCATCCTGGCACTCGTCGGCATGATCGCGCGCAACTCGGTGATCCTGATCGACCAGGTCGAGACCGAGCGGGCACACGGGCTGCATCCCTGGGACGCCGTCGTGGAAGCGACGGTGCACCGCTTCCGGCCGATCCTGCTGACCGCGGCGGCGGCGATCCTGGGCATGATCCCGATTGCCCCGACGGTGTTCTGGGGGCCGATGGCCTACGCGATCATGGGCGGCCTTGCGGTTGCGACCGGGCTGACGCTGGTCTTCCTGCCGGCATTGTACGTGGCATGGTTCCGGATCAACCCGCCCGCCGAGACGAACGTGTCCGAGCAGACTTCCGAGGCAACACTGGCCCTGAAGGGCGCGGCAGCAGAATGATGACAGCGACGATACGGCGTCGGCTCCACAGAGGGAGGGTGAGATGTTGTCACGACGGCACTTCTGCTGCGCGGGAGCCTTAGCCGGCACCGCGGTGAGTTTCGGGAAAGCGTTTGCCGCCGATCAGTGTGTGGCGACGACCCAACAGCGGCAGGCGGCGCTGAGCCCCGACGATGCTCTGGCGGAGCTCAAGGCTGGCAACGAGCGTTTCCTGTCGCAGAATATGCGCAACTGCGACCTGCTCGCTCAGGTCAGGTCGACCGCAGGTGGGCAGTTTCCGTTCGCGCTGGTCATCGGCTGCATCGATTCCCGCGTGCCGCCGGAACTGGTGTTCGATCAGCGCATCGGCGACATCTTCAGCGCGCGCATCGCCGGCAACGTCGCCGACGATGACGTCGTCGGCAGTGCCGAGTTCGCCACCAAGCTGGCCGGGGCGAAGCTGATCGTCGTGCTGGGCCACAGCGAGTGCGGCGCAGTCAAGGGCGCCATTGATGGAGCCGTGCTCGGAAAGCTTACCGACCTGTTGAACCGCATCAAGCCGGCGATTGAGGCCAATAGGGATGCTCCCGGGGAGCACACCTCGAAGAACAAGGACTTCGTGCAGCAGGTGGCGACGACGAATGCCAGGTTGGCTGCCCAAGGTCTTCAACGCGACAGCGAGGTTCTTAGGGATTTGGTCGGCCGGAAGGATCTCAGAATCGTCGCGGCGATGCATGATGTCGCCAGCGGGCGCATCATGTTCATGGAATGAGGACCGGCGGTGGAACGAAGGTCTGGTTCTGGCACGAGGCGGACGAAAGCCGAACTTCCGCAGCTCTTAGGGTAAGCTGACCTTCACAAAGCCACGCTCAATGGCTCAGTTTGACCCACAGCGGAAGTTCGTTGGCTTTGGCAAGACGTCTTTGAACCGGGTTAGCCTTCAGAGACGATGGCGCCTTCCGTGCACCACATGTGGAAAGCGAGCATGATTGCAGAGCTCGGCGGGCTGCGGAAGCAGTTCCACGGTTCCGCCGAGCCGGGTTTGTGTGCTTGTCTCCAGGAGCCGCCACAGTCACGGGGCCGTGCAGGTAAAGCTCTCGGTTGCGCGCTGATCACCTGACCCGTTATAGCGCGGATAAAGAGGCCAACGGCACATCGGCCGGGATGCCGTGATGGAGTACGGGGGCTTCGCCTCATGCGCCGTGAGCCTCAGCATGTCGGCCGGTGCTCGTCCTTGCTCGACCCACGCGTCAAGCTCTTCCAGCAGGTTCACGTGGCTCGGCAGGGGCGTCCGGTCGATGCCACTGAACACTCGTCCCGTATGATTGGCCCCTGGGGTCAGATAGAGACGCACGAAGCGATCCGTCGTCTCCTGTCCCATGCGTGCAACGACCGAGCGGTAGTACTCGATCCCCGCATACGGGCTCTGTGCGTAATCGGCCATGTTCTCTTTGAGGATCAGCTTGCCGCCTCGGGTCAGGAAAGCGGAGAGATCGGGATTGGTCGCATCCATCAGCTCCGACACCGCGCGCATGCGCTCCGTGTAGGCCGCAGGATCGAAGCTGCGCGGGTCGAGCTTCGGGTCACGAGCGATGAAGTATCGCATCGCCCCACCGCCGTAGTACCAGATCCGCCCCTGCCGATTGGGGGCCGGAAGCGGCATCTGTGGCGCCTCCGGCCCGGTGCTCCAATCGAGCATGCCGCCCGGCTGGTCTTCGCCGCCGTAGCCGAAGGCCGGATAGGTGGTGAGGCCATTGGCAAGGTCGAAGGGCAGTTGGTAGGGCGTGCGCAACGCCTGCATGGTTGCGACCTGCCGGTCCGACAGGCAGGACTCGCCGCTGTCAGCACCATCGGGGCAACGCAGTGCCTTGACGTCGAAGGCCTTGGCGCAGGCATCCGGATGGCTGATGAGCCCGTCGGTGAGCCCATCCAATCCGTCGCAGGCGGTCAGAACGCCTCTGCGCACGGCGGCGACCTTGGCCGCGTTGAGCCATCCTTCCTTCTGCTGCATGGTGCCGCCGCGGTAGGTGCCCGAGGCTTGTAATGCAACCCAGTTGATCACCGGGACGGCACTGACGATACCGTCGTAGTCGGCCGGATAGCGCTGCGCGACGACGAGCCCCTCCCGACCGCCCTCGGAGCCACCGAAATAGTAGGTGCGGCCCGGCGGCCGACCATAGAAGTCGCGGATCAGCGCTACCGCGACGTCACGGGTCTTCTTATACGAAGCATGGGCGAAGTTGGTTAGAGCTTCCTCGTTGAGGGCGAACGCCTGAATCTCGGGGAGGCTCTCCTCCTGATGGCCGGAGTCGGTTCCAAAAGTGGCATAGCCCTGGAAGAGCGGGGTTTCCGCGCCGGGCGGGGTGTCGCGCAGCGCCGCAAGGCCGGTGATCAGGATGCCGTTGAAGCCGCCTCCGCCGTACTGCACCGCCTTGCCGTTCCAGGTGGACGGCAGATTGAGTTGAAACCGGATGGCTGGCGCGTTTGAGTCGACAGGAGCAATGCTCCCCAGGATCTGGCAGTACTCCGGTTGCGCCGGCGTGAAGCCGCCCCTCGCATCCTGTCCGGCGGGGGTAGCCGCGGTGAGTTTGGCTGAGGCAATGGTGGCGCCCTTCGTCGGCAGTCCGATAGCATCTGCGGCCACCGTTCGGCCCGTCAGGGCGGCGCAGGATGCAGCCTTCTGATCCTGCGCCTGGGCGGAAGCACTCCCGAGCATGAGCAAGGAAAGGGCGCTGGCGGTCAGCAGGTCGCGTTTCGCGCAGCGGAAGCGTTCGGATGCGCCGGTGTGGGGGTGAGGCATGGGCGTTCTCCCAGGTTTTATGCCGAGGAATAGTCTTCTCATGTCGGCTCCGTCAGCAGGGCCGAACTAGGACGGAAAATTAGAACATGTACGTGGACTCACCCGGCAAGAAGCATGAGGGTCGGCGTGTGGGGTTCGCCAGGGCAATCATGAGCGTTCCTCTTGCTTCCGGCCGGTCATTGACTGACTCCTTGGTCGGCTGAGCGGGCATGAGGTTAACGGACCAACCCGAGCCGGCAATGGATAAAGGAGCCATTGCCTTGAACAATTCGAACATTTCGGCTTTACGCCGGTTCCGTAAAGGCAGTTACGGGTAACTCGCCTCAAGGAGCCCCAGCGGCCAACTTACAATCTTGCTGCATTGTCAGCCTCGTGCCCTAGGAACTCGAACAGGGCTTGGGGCATGCCTTCCACCTCTGAGCGCGGTGGCTCGTCTGCACGGAGCGTAAGATAAAGGTCGATGGCAGCAACCAGACTTGCCTTCACCGATCCAAAATCATGGCGTGCGACTGTAGCGGCCAGTTGCCCCGTGTCATCAAGCCCATACGCCTCTACGCGTCGCACACCGCGCTGCGGGCGCCCCGCACGGCGGTGGAGCATGGGGCCGAGAACCTGATCCCGAAAGAAGGCGAGCATGCTGATGGCCTCGAACAGTTCCTCTCGCAGGGCTCTAGCGGCTCCGTAGTGGAGCCAGATCCAGGCCCGGGCCTCAAACCAATCCGGATCCCGGTTCGGCCAGGAGATTTCCGCCTGGTCCAATCTTTCCTCGACGGCCCCTTCGTCCCGTGACCAGAGAATGATCGGACGCTCGACCAGCTGATCCAGGTCCGACATCGTGACGAACTTCAAGTCGATATGGAGAAGTTCGGGCCCATAGAGGCAGATTAGGAGACGGGGCTCCCCCACGTGCTCGCCCGTGAATGCACTCAGCAATGACCCGAGGCGGCGAGCGATGTCCATTCTGGACGCAAGCACCTCAGGGTAGGAGTCGTCCTCGACGACGACGACGAAGTCGAGATCGGAGAACTCATCCATGCCGCCGTGGATCAGGGAGCCGCCGGCGAGCAGGGACTGGATACGAGGGTCGGTTGAGAGGGTGCCGCGGGCCTTATCGAGGAAGGCGGCATGGAATGCGGGGAGCGTGCCAATCATCTGTTCCTCCACGCCTGGACTTCAGGATACGCGGAAAGGGGATGAGTCCACACAAGCCTTCCGCGAAATGCAGCTTATAAACCGGGAGCGTCTCTTAATGGCACTTCTCGGAAGTCAGCCGAATGTCTGCTCAAGCGGGGAACACCGGACCTTCTTGAGAAGCACGGAGCCTACGGTGCCGGCCCGGTCCTCCAAGGCAATCTATTGATTACGCTAAGGCGGCAGGCGGATGCCACTGCTCGACAACTGACCAATCTCTACCTCCTTCTCTCGGTCAGGAATGCCGTCGTAATCCGCCCCTTGCCCCGGATGTTGATGGTGCCGCGAGGCTCGAACTCGTAGCGATGCTCAAGGGCGACGCGCAATTCGTCCGACACCTGGATACGCCCGGGGAGGCTACCGTCCTCGAGCCGGCTGGCAACATTCACCGTGTCCCCCCAGACGTCATAGATGAACTTGTTCCTGCCGATCACTCCGGCAACCACCGGGCCGGCGTGCATCCCTACCCTCGCTCGAAACCGAATCTTGGCATCGTAATTGAGCCGCTCGAGCGTCTCGAGCATTTGCAGGGCCAGCTCACCCATGACCTCGGCATGGTCCAGTCTCGCCTCAGGCAGACCCGCGGCGGCCATGTAGGCATCGCCGATGGTTTTGATCTTCTCGATGCCCAGGCTTGCCGCGAGGGTATCAAAGGCGGAAAAGATCCGGTTGAGGTTCTCGACGAGGTGACCTGGTGCGATCCGCGCCGCCACCTTGGTGAACCCCACCAGGTCGCAGAACAGGATGGTAACGTTCTCGAAGCGGTCGGCAATCACCACCTCGCCGCAGTTGAGGCGGCCGACGATCTGCCCGGGCAGGATGTTGCGGAGCAGGGCGTCCGATCGTTCCTTTTCGGCTTTGAGCTGTGCCAGGTAGCCAAGCTCGCGATCATGCCAATGCTTCCGCTCCAGGCAGGCATTGATGCGGGCCCGCAGCAGAACCTGGTCGAACGGCTTGGGCAGGTAGTCCTCGGCACCTGCCTCGATGCAGCGAACGATGCTGGCCGTCTCCTGAAGGCCCGAGATCATGATCACCGGGATGTCCCGCAGCCGCTCGTGCGCTTTGAGCCGCTCCAGAACCTGGAGCCCGTTCATGTCGGGCATCATCAGGTCGAGCAGGATCAGGTCAACGTCCTCAGTGTCGAGAATCTGTAGGGCTTGCCGACCTGACCGAGCTTCGATCGTCTGATGACCCTCGCGCTCAAGCCGGCGCAGGAGAAGTCCGCGATTGCTGGCGTTGTCGTCGACCACCAGGATCCTGCCCGTTTCGCGCGGGCGGTCCCGGGACGTCTCCGGAGGGCGCATCGCAAGCAAGGGATCGACCGCCATGAGCCGCATTCGTTCCGCCTCAGCCTCGGCCACTGTGGCTTGGTATCGAGTAAAGTTGACGATCCAATCGAGACTTTCGAGGAGGCGGGCCGCCTCGGTTAGGAGCCGCTCCAGGTCTTGACGCAGCGCGGTCCCGCCGAGATCCGCGACGTCCTCGAGCAGCATCTCGCCGTAACCCTTGATCACGTTCAGGGGGTTGCGGAGGTCGTGCAGGAGGCGCTCCTGGAAATGCGCCAGGCTCTCTCCCTCATGACGGGCTGTTGCGGTTCCGGCATCGAGCAATCCTTCGACGATGCCGAGCAGGGCCTCGGCCGAGGCCAGAACCCGCTCGATGTCCGGCATGATCGACGACAGCCCGAGCCGATCAGTCTCGTCGCGAAGGATGTCGGCATAGCCGGCGATCGCATTCACGGGCGCGAGAAGCTCCTGCCGGACGTGGGCAAGGCGCGCCCGCTCGCGATCATCGCGGACGAGAGGCACGGGCGATCCATTGTCCGCGGGCGGTGGCTCGCGCTTCATTCCGGATCCCCCCTCAGGAGGTGCTCGATCTTCTCGAGCAGGCGTTCCAGCTCGATCGGCTTGGTGTCGTAGTCGTCGCAACCGGCCGCCATGGCCTTCTCCCGGTCGGTCGACAGGGCATGCGCCGTGAGGGCAATCACCGGGACCGCCCGCGTCTCGGGATCTGCCTTCAGCCGCCGCGTGACCTCCCAGCCGTCGATGACCGGCAGGCTCATGTCCATCAGGATGAGGTCGGGTTTCTCCTCGGTGGCGGTCTTCAGCCCCGTGGCGCCATCATCGGCAATGAGGACCTCGTATCCCTTGCGCATGAGCCTGCGCGAGAGCATGTCCCGGTTCATCTCGTTGTCTTCGACCAGCAGGATCGTGGGCATGACCTTCTCCGGTGTTCGGCCAAGGGAAGCGAATGGCTAGCGGGCAGTCTCCACGGGACGGCGTGAGGCTCCCGTTCCCCTGCCTTTCGCGATCATGTCGTGAACGACGCCGACGAGCTCGGACCGCTTGTAGGCTCCCTTCTGGAAGACCCGCTCGGCATGCTGGTTCAGCCACGAAACCTCCTCGGAGGTCAGGTCCTTTGCCGTGACGACCACAACCGGGATATCACGCCAGGCGGCCTCCCGGCGCATCGCATCGAGCACCTCGAACCCGTCCATCCCGGGCATCATCAGGTCCAGGACGACCGCGGCAGGCCGGGTCCGGCCGAGAACGGACAGCGCATCCGAGCCGTCGGTGGCTTCGGCCACCGACCAGCCCCGCTTCGACAGGATCCGGCGCAGCATTTCGCGCGTGATCGGGTCGTCGTCCACCACAAGGACCGGGGTGTCGCCGTCGCCGGCATGGAAGCGCCCCAGAACCCGGAGCAAGGCATCCGCGTCGACAGGCTTTGTCAGGTAGTCCGCGGCTCCGAGGGCATAGCCCATCTCCCGGTCCCCCAAAACCGTGACCAGGACCACCGGGATGCCTCTCAGGTCCGGATCGCCCTTGAGCTCCCGCAACACCGCCCAGCCGTCGAACTCGGGCATGATGATATCGAGCGTGATGGCGTCGGGCCGCACCTCCCGCGCAAGGCGCACGCCCTCGCGTCCACCGGCCGCATGCACCACCCGATACCCGCGTGCCGCGAGCTCACGCTCCAGCAGGTCATGCGTGGCGCGCTCGTCGTCGATGACCAGCACCGTGCCCGCCGTACCCTCGGCCCGTCCAGCCGGCAGCGCCTCGCCGGTGCCAGGGCAAACCGCCGGGAGGGTGACGATGAAGGCTGAGCCCTTGCCGTGCTCGCTGCGGACCGTCACGTCACCGCCGAGCATGAGGCAGAAATGCTTGGTGATCGCCAGCCCGAGCCCGGTTCCGCCATAGTTCCGGGTCGTCGATGCATCAGCCTGGCTGAACGCCGAGAACAGTTTTGTGATCTGTTCTGGCGTCATCCCGATGCCCGTATCCGAGACCTCGAACTCGATCCAATCGCCATCCTCCCTTGCAAGACGCCTGACCTCGAGTGTGATCCGGCCCTGAGTGGTGAACTTCGTTGCGTTGCTGAGCAGGTTGAAGAGGATCTGGCGCACCTTGGTCTGGTCCGAGCGCATGGTGCCCAGGTCGGGCGGGTGGCGGACGACGAACTCGTTGCCGTTCTTCTCCATCAGGGGTCTCACGACCGCCCGCACCTCCCCCAGCAGGGCAGGCATGTCGAGGGTTTCGACGAAGACGTCCATCTTGCCGGCCTCGATCTTCGACAGGTCCAGGATGTCGTTGATCAGGCCCAGCAGATGCTTGCCGGCCGAGCGGATCTTCTCCAGGTCCGGCCTGAGCTCTACTTGACCGAGATCGTCGACCTCCTCGAGGAGCATCTCGCTGTAGCCGTTGATGGCGTTCAGAGGCGTGCGCAGTTCGTGGCTCATGTTCGCCAGGAAGGCTGACTTGGCCTTGCTGGCGGCTGCCGCCTCGTCGCGCGCCCTGCTCAGGCTGATGGCATATTGCTCCAGAGCCTCCTCGTCGGCCCGGACCTTCCTGGCGATCTTGTGCCCGTAGAACGTGACCCCGGCGACCATCAGGACGATCAGGGCACCGATCAGGTACTCGAACCTCTTCAGGTATTCGGCCGCCGCAACCTGGTCCAGGAAATGCCGCTTCTGGATCTCGCGGACCTGCCCACTCAGGCCCGCAAGTTCCGCATTCACCCGGGCATACTTGCGGTCCATCGTGGCCATCCGCTGGCCGGCCTTGTCCGTCTCGCCGGCGCGGAAATAGCCGAAGATCAGGTCGGCTTCGGCGGACATGTCGTTCATGGCGGCCGAGACAGCCTTGAGCCTGTTGAGAAGCGGCTCCGCCTGTTCCGGTGTGACGGAGGCCATGAGATCGGCCCGGGTGGCCTCGAGCTGCCTGTTGAAGACCACGAGCGCCTCGTCCCTGCGCGTGGTTTCCCTGGCCATGTCGCGGGTGTCGAAGACGTCATTCCCAGGCGCGTTCACCTCGGAGGCGACCTGACCGAGGTCGGAGAAGCTGGCAAGCCGGTCGGCCCAGAGCTGGTTGATGGCAACGGAGTCGGAGTAGATCTCCATGATCCTGTGATTGAGGGCGAGGCTTCCCGCCACTGTCAGGATGTCGAACGTAGCCAAGGCGAAGTAGATCAGGTGCCACTTCGGTTTGCGGCGGGCGGAACTCGGCTCCCGGCTGATTGCTTGCCTTGCCCGGGCAACTGCGCTCCGAAGGCTTGGCCACTCGTGGGCCTCTTGCCGGGTTGGGCTTGCGACTGTGGAGGAGGGGACGACCGTATCATCCGCGGGATCTCGGGTGATCATCCTGGCGATCTCCGTTACTGAGCAACGCCACTGAAGGTGCACACCCAGGATCCTGCGCGAGGCAGTTCCCCAAGTGAGTGCCAGTCAGATCCCCGAGCCAAGGCACGTCTTGCAATGCCGAAGCTTATCACACAGCTTCCTGTTTGCCATCCAGACGGAAGACTAGCCCGAGACGGATCATGGCGCCGCCTCCACCGGCGTCGGTCAGGACATCGTCCTCGGCACGAGAGGCGGTTCTCAGACCGGATGCGGATTGGATGAGGAGCATGGTGATGACCAACAGAACCTTCAGCCCCCGTACGGCGCTGCGCCTTTCGGCCGGGCTGCTGCTCGCGGGACAACTCCTGTACATCGTGGTCACCCAGTTCCACGCCGGTGGGGACGCCAACAACCATCCCGCCATCTTCGCCGCGTACGCCGGCAACCGGATCTGGACGGCCGTGCACCTCGGCCAGTTCGCCAGCATGGCGATCCTGCTGGCGGGGCTGCTCGCCCTGTTTTACGCCCTGGACGTGCAGGCTGGAATGGCACGATGGGCGGGTTGCTTTGGTGCCGCTTCGGCGGTGGCGGCACTAGCGCTGTACGGTGTGCTCCAGGCGGTGGACGGGGTCGCCCTCAAGCAGGCCGTGAACGCGTGGGCGAGCGCCCCCGATGCCGAGAAGGCGGCGCGCTTTGCGAGCGCCGAGACCATCCGCTGGCTTGAATGGGGACTGAGGAGCTATCACGATTTCGCACTGGGCCTCGCTTTGCTCCTGTTCGCGGCCGCGATGGTGCGGACGGCTTGGGCTCCGAGACCAATAGCCTACCTGATGGGGCTCTCCGGCCTTGCTTATCTGGTGCAGGGCTGGGTAGCTGGCTCCGAGGGCTTCTCGCCCACGCATTCAGTCGTCATTGTGCTGGCCTGGGTCCTGAGCCTGATGTGGATGATCTGGCTGGTTGTCGTCGCCTGGCGAATGCAGGGTTCGGAGCCGGCCGATGAAGGTGGGGATCTCACCGCCGCCATCTAGCTGTCCTGCGGTGGGTTCCCGATGAAGCCTGTCCCGCAACTACTCATGTTGGTGAGGTGAGAGAGGTCTCCTAATGGGATGGTCCGGCCGTGCTTCTGCCCCGCTTGTTCGTAAGCTGTGGGGCTTCGAGCCATGCAAGGAGCACGTCTCATGTGTAGTAGCTGGAACTTGATCTGACATTTGGCGTCCGAGAGTTGGTCGGGCTCATCTGTCCGATGATGTTTTCAAGCGGCGATCATCTTCTCCTTCGCTAACGGGATTGCATCGAGGAAGGTCTGCA
>NZ_VOSK01000131.1 GCF_009296175.1 Microvirga tunisiensis
CGGCGAAGCGGGCGGGCAGGTGCAGCATGGCGGCGTCTCTTGGCGGAAACTCTGCCAGTCTACCGCATCGTTCGCTTCGCCGCCCCTCGCTCTCACATCACCCGTCAGAAATGGCTAAACTCAAGCTTAGGAGCTAACGAAAACGCCTGGCATGTGGCGTGCCAGCAATAACAAGAGGTCCGACATATGGACCTGATTTTTGAGGAAGCATGGGGATCCCGAGGGTCTCTAACCAGGAGGGTTATATGATCTTGTCTCGCCGCCGGCTGCTGACTGTCGGTTCGACCGCTTTTGCCGGTGCCGTTGTCGGAGCGCCATTTATAGTGCGGGCCCAGCAGGCTGAGTTCACTTACAAATATGCGAACAACCTGCCTGACTCACACCCGATGAATGCGCGGGCGCGCGAGATGGCCGCCGCGATCAAGGCCGAGACGAATGGTCGGTTCGATCTCCAGATCTTCCCGAGCAGCCAGCTGGGATCGGATACGGATACGCTTAGCCAAGTGCGCTCGGGCGGCGTGGAGTTCTTCACGCTTTCGGGCCTGATCCTGTCCACGCTCGTACCGGCCGCATCCATCAACGGAATCGGCTTTGCCTTTCCGGACTATGCGACGGTTTGGAAAGCGATGGATGGTGAACTCGGCGCTTATGTCCGTCAGCAGATCGCTAAGGCGAACCTCGTGGCGATGGACAAGATCTGGGATAATGGCTTCCGGCAGACGACGTCCTCGACGAAGCCGATCAATGCGCCTGACGACCTGAAGGGCTTCAAGATCCGGGTGCCAGTCTCTCCACTCTGGACGTCCATGTACAAGGCCTTCGACTCGGCTCCGACATCGATCAACTTCAATGAGGTCTATACGGCGCTCCAGACGAAGGTGGTGGACGGTCAGGAAAATCCTCTCGCCATCATTTCCACGGCGAAGCTTAACGAAGTCCAGAAATACTGCTCCTTGACGAACCATATGTGGGACGGGTTCTGGTTCCTGGCGAACCGGCGCGCATGGGAGCGGCTGCCTGAGGATGTTCGCGCCATCGTCGCCAAACACGTCAACGCCGCGGGCGTGAAAGAGCGCGAGGATGTGGCTAAGCTGAATGGCAATCTTCAGCAGGAGCTCGCCGCGAAAGGCATGGTGTTCAACCAGCCCGACCCGGGGCCGTTCCGCGATAAGCTGCGCAAAGCCGGCTTCTACTCGGAGTGGAAGGGCAAATATGGCGACGAGGCGTGGGCTCTGCTGGAGCGCGCGGTCGGCACCCTGGCCTAACCCGCCCTTGGATGCCGGGATTCTCCACCTGGAGGAAAGGATCCCGGCACTTTCCGTGGCGGATAGCCAACTCGGCCGTGCTGCGTGGTGAAAACTCATAGGGAATGTTTTGGACATGACATCCTCCGCACAGGCCATTCCTGCATCAGAACCACTCATCGTCGCCGAAAGCGACGAGGTTCGGGCAGGGTCGCGCTTTCTGAAGCCTGTCGAGATTGTCGCCTCGGCTCTATTGGTCGCCATCGTGACGCTTCTGCTGGCGGGCGTGACCTCCCGTTATGTCTTTTCGCTTCCCGTCGTGTGGATCGATGAGGTTGCGTCGATCTGCTTCCTGTGGCTCGCCATGTTGGGATCTGCCATCGCGCTTGACCGCAACGAGCACCTCAGGCTGACATTGTTCCTGCATAGGATGCCGGAACAGGTTCAAGGATTCATGGAGGCCTTCGCTCTCCTGGTGATTGCAATCTTCCTGCTCTGCCTGATGGTGCCCGCCTTCGACTATGCGCTGGAGGAGTGGTACATCACGTCGCCCGCGCTGAACATTCCAAACACCTTCCGCGTCGCGGCCATTCCCTTCGGCATGGTCGCGATGCTGGGCATTGTGGTTGCATATGCGCTGAAAAGCTCATCGTGGCGCGACCTTGCGGTTGCGGCTCTCCTGATCATAGCGATCGCCGGTGCACTCTGGTTCTTCTCTCCTTCTCTTGTGAAGCTGGGCAGCGCTAAGATCCTCCTGTTCCTGGTCGTATTCGTAGCAGCCTGCCTTGCCGCCGGGGTACCTATCGCCTTCTGCTTCGGCATCGGTACTTTGAGCTATCTGGCTTTTGCCACGCAGGTCCCAACCTTCGTCATGATCGGACGGATGGATGAAGGCATGTCCGGCATCATCCTTCTGTCAGTCCCGATCTTCGTTCTCCTTGGTTGCATTCTCGATGCGACCGGAATGGGCAAAGCGATCGTCGATTTCCTGGCCTCGCTTCTCGGCCACGTGCGCGCGGGCATGTCGTACGTACTGCTCGGCTCACTCTTCGTGGTGTCCGGCATCTCAGGGTCGAAGGTTTCCGATATGGCGACCGTTGCTCCGGCCCTCTTCCCGGAGATGAAACGGCGAGGTCACAGCCCACGGGAGATGATCGCGCTTCTCGCAACCGGCGCGGCAATGGCCGACACGGTGCCACCCAGCATCGTGCTGATCGTTCTGGGTTCCGTCGCAGGCGTCTCCATTGCAGGCCTCTTTACCAGCGGTTTCGTCGTCGCCATGGTTCTGCTCGCGGTCCTTGCGATCCTGGCGCGCTGGAAGTCCCGTCGCGAGAGTATGGAAGGTGTCCGCCGGGCTCCGGCTTCACTGATAGGCCGCACATTGCTCGTCGCAGCTCCTGCGCTCGTCCTGCCGTTCCTCATCCGGAGCACCGTCGCCGGTGGCGTGGCGACAGCGACAGAGGTCTCGACCATTGCCGTCATCTATGCCCTGTTCGTGGGAATCGTTCTCTATGGCGGCATCGGCTGGCGCAAGCTCTACGGCATGCTGGTCGAGACGGCCGCGCTGACCGGATCGATCCTGCTGATCCTCGGAACCGCTCTTGCCATGGCGTGGGCGATCACGCAGGCGGGTGTCGCTCAGGGACTTGCGTCCATCATGACGGGGCTGCCCGGGGGCTGGATCAGCTTCATGGCCGTGACCATCGTTGTCTTCATGATCCTGGGCTGCGTGCTCGAAGGGCTTCCCGCCATCGTCCTGATGGCCCCCCTCATGTTCCCTATCGCAAAGACCCTTGGGATCAACGATGTTCATTACTCGATGGTCATCGTAACGGCGATGAATATCGGCCTGATGACGCCGCCCATCGGCATCGGCTTCTACCTTGCCTGCAATATCGGCAATGTCTCGCCGGACGAGGCAATCGGCGCGATTTGGCCTTACCTTGTGGCGCTCATCATCGGCCTCGTGATCATCGCCACAGTGCCGTGGATCTCGACGGCTTTTCTCTGATCGCAGCCTCAGTCTCGCGAGGATGATCGTTCAAGCCGTTCGATACAGGGAAAATCACTTATGGCACACGCAGTTATTGCTTGTCTTTGGAAGCGCCGCAAATGACCACCTCCACGCGGATCCCTGCGGGAGGCGTCGGACCTGTGTCAAAACGGGTCATGAACCTAGCCAATTTACTGCATCAGGCGGCCCGGCGTCATAGAAACGAGATTGGTTTCGTCTGGGGGGGCGCGACTTGGACCTGGGGCGATCTCGCGCGGCGTGTCGATGCCATGGCGGCAGCCTTGATCGCAAAGGGGATCGGGAAGGGCGACCGCGTCCTGGTGCAGTCCAAGAACTGCAACCAGATGTTCGAGTCCATGTTCGCATGCTTCCAGCTTGGAGCCATCTGGGTGCCGGCAAACTTTCGTCAAACGCCGGACGAGGTCGCCTATCTCGCCCAGTCGAGCGGCGCTTCGGCCTTGATTTGCCATCGTGACTTCCCGGAGCATGTCGCAGCAGTGCGTGAGGCTGCTCCCGGCATCCGGTCCGTAATCGCAATCGGATTCTCGGAGTTCGGTGAGGAATACGATGCTCTCGTTGCACGATATTCGGGTGAGAGCGTGCCGATGGCAACGGTCGAGCATGATGATCCATGCTGGTTCTTCTTCACCTCCGGCACGACCGGACGTCCGAAAGCCGCCGTTCTGACTCATGGCCAGATGGCCTTTGTGGTGACGAACCACCTCTGCGACCTGATGCCGGGTACGACGCACCAGGACGCATCCCTCGTGGTGGCACCGTTGTCCCACGGCGCGGGAGTCCATCAGCTCACGCAGGTGGCGCGTGGGGTCAAGACCGTGCTGCTTTCGAGCGAGCGGTTCGACATCGACGAGGCATGGAAGCTCGTCGAACAATGGCGGATCACGAATCTCTTTACCGTTCCCACCATCGTCAAGCTGCTGACTGAGCATCCATCGGTCGACAGACACGATCACTCATCGCTTCGCTATGTGATCTATGCCGGCGCTCCCATGTACCGGGAGGACCAGAAGCATGCGCTCAGGAAGCTCGGAAAGGTGCTTGTCCAGTATTTCGGCCTTGGCGAGGTGACCGGGAACATCACGGTGCTTCCGCCGGCGCTCCACGAATCCGACGACGGCCCTGATGTGAAGATCGGAACCTGCGGTTATGAGCGGACCGGCATGCAGGTCTCGATCCAGGACGAGCAGGGGCGCGAGGTGGCAGCCGGCGAGACAGGGGAAATCTGCGTCTGCGGACCGGCTGTATTCGCGGGGTACTACAATAATCCCGACGCCAATGCGAAGGCCTTCCGGGACGGGTGGTTCCGGACGGGCGATTTGGGGCATGTGGACGAGGAAGGCTATCTCTACATCACCGGCCGCGCCTCCGACATGTACATCTCGGGCGGCTCGAACGTCTATCCGCGAGAGATCGAAGAGAAGATCCTGACGCACCCTGCCGTTGCCGAAGTCGCCATCCTGGGAGTACCCGACAGAACCTGGGGAGAAGTGGGAGTGGCCGTCTGCGTGCGACGACCGCAGGCGGAAGTCGGCGAGAGCGAGCTCCTGGCTTGGATGGAGGGCAAGGTCGCCCGCTACAAAATCCCGAAGCGGGTGTTCTTCTGGGAGGCGCTGCCCAGATCCGCTTATGGCAAGATCACGAAGAAGGACATCCGGGCGGAGCTGGAATCTCGCGGTTGTCTGCCGTTGGCCCAGCCGGCACCGAGTACGACCTGATGTGAAGATTCGGCTTCGCCACGGGACCCGCGTGTCAGTTCTGAGGAGAGAAACATGGCACAGCAGCAGACGGTAATCGTGACCGGAGGGGCTTCCGGCATCGGGCTTGCGGTCGTCGAAGCAATTCTTGCCGAAGGTTGGCGCGCCGTTGTTGCGGATCTCGAACAGAGGAACCTCGACCGATGCAGGGATGTCCTGTCTCCGTCCAACAACCGGGTTCGGTTCGAGCGGATGAATGTCGCAGACGAAGATGAAGTCGTCCGCACCGTCGCGGCGTGCGAAGCGGAGTTCGGGCCCATCACGGGGGTGGTCAATTCAGCCGGCATCGGCCGCGATGTGCCGGCCCTCGACACAAGCGTCGACCTCTTCCGGAGGATGCTGGAGGTCAATCTGATCGGGAGTTTCATCGTGTCCCGCGAAGCGGCCAAACTGATGCAAGTGCGGGGAAGCGGCTCCATCGTCAACATCGCGTCCGTGTCCGGCGTGATCGGCAACAGGGGGCGCGTGGCTTATGGTGCCTCGAAAGGCGGAGTCATCACGATGACGAAGGTCATGGCCGTCGAACTGGCTTCCCTCGGGATCCGCGTGAACGCCATTGCTCCCGGTCCGATCGAGACGCCGCTCGTGCAGGAGGTTCACACTCCTGAAGTGCGCGCTGCCTGGATGACGACCGTGCCGCAGCGCCGCTACGGCACGCCGGATGAGATTGCCGGAGCAGCGATCTTCCTGCTCGATCAGCGCAAGTCCAGCTACATCACCGGACAGACGATCTGTGTCGATGGCGGCTTTTCCATCGCGGGCATTCTCGATCCTGCCCCGGACATGCCTGTCTCCGAAGCCCCTGGTGCTGGACATCGGTGAGGCCAAGATGGGCGAGCGTTTGAGAGGCAAGATCGCCATCGTGTTCGGGGCCGGATCGTCGGGGCCGGGCTGGGGCAACGGGAAGGCCGCGGCCGTTGCCTATGCGCGGGAGGGTGCGAGCGTCGCCTGCGTCGATCGCGTCGAGGCCGCAGCAGAGGAAACGGCCTCGATCATCGACAAGGAGGGAGGGAGCGCCCTGGCCATCTCCGCCGATGTCACCGACATGAGCTCGATCAGCCGCGCGGTCGAAATGGCGGCCGCGAAATTCGGCAGGCTCGACATTCTGCACAACAACGTCGGAGTGACCCATATGGGCGGTCCCGTCGAGTTGAGCGAGGAGCAGTTCACCGCCGCCCTGGATCTCAATATCGGGCCGATCTACCGCACGTCCAAGGCCGTCATTCCGCACATGTTGCGCCAGGGCGGAGGTGTGATCGTCAACATATCCTCGCTCGCTGCGATCCGTTGGACCGGCTATCCCTACTTCGCTTATTCCGCGACCAAGGCGGCGGTGAACCAGGCGACCGTCGCTCTTGCCATGCAATATGCCCGACAGGGAATCAGGGCCAACTGCATCATGCCCGGACTTATCGATACTCCGCTGATCTACAAGCAGATCTCCGGGCAATATGCGTCCATCGACGAGATGGTGAGCGCACGCAATGCGGCTGTCCCACTTGGAAAAATGGGAACGGCCTGGGACATTGCGAATGCTGCCGTCTTCCTGGCATCGGACGAGGCCAAATTCATTACGGGTGTCTGCCTGCCGGTGGATGGCGGTCAGAGCTGTGCCGTGTCGGAGTTTCGTTGACGATCGGGCTAGAGATTGCGGGCGGGGAGTGTGAGGCTGAATGAAGCCTTCTTTACATTCAGGCGATTTGCCAGGGAGCGACACATGACATTGAGAACAATTCGCCACCCTGGCCCTGCATCTCCCGAGCGTTCGGCCGCCGTTGCCGGGTCTGCCGTGCCACTGCAATTCACGCTTAAGCCAGGGCAGGCCGTCGATGCAGCGATCGCCAAGGGATTCGCGAATTCCGGGTGCACCGGTGGGTTCGTGGAATTCGACGGCGGACGATGCGACCCGTTCCAGTTCGTCATGCCGGCCGCCTCTCCGGACGCTCTTCATGCGGCCTGGTACAGCGAAACGTTCGAGCCTGAGGGTTGGGTGACGATCGAGCGCGCCTGTGCCATCGTCGGCTGGCGCGATGGCAAGCTTTTCATCCACTGCCACGGGATCTGGAACTCACGCGACGGCCGGCAGATGGGCCATATGCTCGGACCGGTGACAATCGTAGCGGAGCCGATCGTCGTCACCGGGATCGGATCCCGAACCGCAGCCTTCAAGGCTCTGCCGGACGCTGAGACGAATTTTACGTTGTTCGAGCCGATGCTTGTTTCCGAAGATATGGCACAGGCTTCCCACTCCGGTGTGCTGCTGGCGAAGGTCAGGCCCAACGAGGATATCACCCTCGCCATCGAGGCCATCTGCTCACGGCATGGGATCAAAGCGGCCAACGTCTATGGCATCGGCAGCTTGAACGAAGTTCGGTTCACGGATGGAACCCATGTCGACTCCCATGCGACGGAGGTTCTCATCCGTAAGGGCAGGGTGGTGAGCGTCGACGGCCTGCCGCGGGCAAGCCTCGATATCGACGTCGTCGATATCGAGGGAAGGATCTTCGCCGGCGAGATCGTGCGCGGCGATAACCCGGTCTGCGTCACCTTTGAACTGGTCATCGAACCGAGGACGGATTGACCTTGTCCGGTTTCATGTTCGGCCGGTCGACGAGCCGGCGGATTCCGCAACTGACGGCTCTCGAACATTCCGCTCCGCATAGGCTCTGGCCAGGACCGCGCACACCAGCAGCTGAATCTGGTGGAACAGCATCAGCGGCAGGATGATCGCGCCGATCATGCTGGCTGGAAAGAGAATGCTGGCGATCGGGACGCCGCTGCCAAGGCTTTTCTTGGAGCCGCAGAATACGATGGCGACCTCATCCCGGCGCGAGAAGCCGAACAGGCGGCTTGCCGTCGTGGTGATCACCAAAACGGCGGCAAGCAAGGCACAGCTGAGGAGAACGAGGAGGAACATGTCTCTCGGCTCCAATTGGTGCCACAGGTTGTTGATGGCGGCTTCTCCAAAGGCATAATAGACGATCAGGAGGATCGCACCACGATCTACGATGCCGGTGAATGTCCGGCGTTTCTCGACCCATTGTCCTATCCAGGGGCGCATGAGATGGCCGAGCACGAACGGAACGAGGATCTGCAGCACGATTTCGCCGATGGCCCCGAACGAGACACCTCCCTGGGTCTGCGCGAAGAAACCCATGAGAAGAGGAGTGAGAAAGACTCCCAGGACATTCGAGGCCGAGGCGCTGCACACGGCAGCGGCGACATTTCCGCCCGCGATCGACGTGAAGGTGATCGACGACTGGATCGTGGACGGAAGGAGGCAGAGGTAGAATGCCTAAGGCGATGCCCGGAGCGAGGTACGATTGCAGATAGGTCTTCGTGAGCAGCCCGAGAACCGGGAACAGGATGAAGGTCGCGGCGAACACCATCAGGTGAAGGCGCCAATGAATGGCCCCTTGAATGATCGCCTGCCGGGGAAGACGGGCTCCTTGGAGAAAGAACAGGAGCGCGATCGAGCCGACGATGACCATTTTCAGAATGGGGGCCGCCGCACCTGTCGCAGGCAAAACCGTCGCCAGAATGGCTGTCGCCACAAGGGCAATGGTGAAGCGGTCAGGCCGCAGGAGGGAGAGGAAGGCCATCGATTATGCGCTCCGGGTGAGGCTCTTAAGACCGGGGTCCGAAGAAGCGTGCATCCTGCTCCCGCCGCAGCCGCATCAGCGCCGATGCCTCCTGCGGTTCCAGGTCTCTCATTCGGATTTCCTGCCCCTTCGGGATCGTAGTCGTCAATCGGCAATCCGCCGCAAGGTAGAACGGGGCAGGGGCTGTCGCCGTGAGAGGTCCGGCGGGCCGGAACTCGGCCGTCACGCCCGAGATCGTATGGTGGTGTCCTCCCATGGAGAGAACCGTGCCAGCCGGCAGGTCCTCGGTTGCCACGGCGATCAGGTCGTAACGCGGCCGGTAGTCGGCGCCGTAGCCGGATGTCTGATGGATTGCGGCGTCGAGGATGCTGGTGGCGGCCTCAAGCCCCAGCAGGTGCCGCGGCAGGAACACCATGGCGTTTGCGCCTGTCCGGCTGACGATATGTCCTTTCTGGGCCAGCATGTCCCAACTCTTCGCATCGTCGCAGCGAATGACGACGAAGACCCCGCCCGCGAAGCTGATCTCGTCGGGCTTGCGCAGGCAGTGGAACACATCAAGACGCCTGGCGCCCGAGAGAATGCCGCCATCGTCATGTTGCGAGAAGATGGTCGGAACCTCATTGATGCGCGCAAGCGGCGCATGAAGATCGAATTGGTCGGGTTGCAGACCCGTTGCGTTCGCAACGACCATGAGCTCGCACAGATCCGGCACGGCTCGCTGTGGGAAGCCGGCAATGGCATTGCTTCTGGCGGCCAGGATCTCGCCGATGCCCCGTTCGCCGAGAGCCCAATGACCTTCCAGATCCACATTCTCGGCGGAGCGCTCGTTACTGGTGAGACGGCCGGAGGAGGGATCGAAAACGAAATCGTACTCACTGGACTTGCCAGCGGCAATCACATGAAAGCCCATGACTTCGGCCCAGGTGGCAAGGCCAATGAGCAGGCTCGGTTGATCGCCATCGACTGTCGTGACAATGCGGCCACGTTCGGCGGCAAGAGCTTTGAGGCCCGGGCCGACGACGCTGTCGAGCTCCTTCGTGACGAGCGCAAGGTGCTTTTCGGCCTCGACCGCGAGCAGGGCATGACGGGCTGCCGCCTTCGGCTGACCGGTCGCCTCGACGATCACATCGAAGGGAAGATCGCACACGAGCGCGAGATCTTTGGTCGCGATGTAGTCTCCGCGCTCCCACGCGACCTTCGCATCGTGAGCGGACTCGCAAATCTGGATCTTGCGCGGATCGACGCCAGCAGCCTTCAATCCCGATGCTGCACTCTCGGCGCTGAGATCGACGGCGATGCGCGCATTCATCAGGGGCACGCGTTGAGCCTGGGCGAGAAAGCTCTGGCCGAAGCCGCCGGTGCCGACGACGCAGGTCTCTACGGGGCGATCCGCCTTCGCGTAGTAATCATGATAGTTCATCGCACGTATCTCCGTTCCGGCAGGCGGTCGTTACCGGGTTGTTGTGCCGCTGAATTTGCCGACTATTTAGCCGCAGCTCTATCGAAGCAGGTTCCAGGCCTTCAGGAAGAAGTCCGGAGTTCCGAAATTGCCTGACTTGAGCGCAAGCGCGAGGTCGATCCCGGCCAGCGAGCGGGTCCAGGGCACGCCCGGATCGATCTCGGGCCCGATCGCGAGCGCATCGACATCGAGGGCATTCACGACGGCCCCGGACGTCTCGCCGCCGGCAACGATGAGGCGCGTGAAGCCGAGGGCCGGAAGCGCTTTCGCAATTCCCGCAAGGGTGCTCTCGACGATCTCCCCCGCATTCATGCGTCCGAGCTTGCTTTGGACCGCCTGAACTTCGTCGGGGGTCGCTGTGGAATAGATCAGGGCCGGTCCGTTGGCAGGCTGTGTTTTCAGCCATTCGAGAGCCGTCTTCGCGGACATGGCTCCCGAGGCGAGCTCCATGGCGTCGAGCCGGAGAGCGGGAACGCCGGCTTCAAGGGCGGTCTTGACCTGCTCCCTCGTGGCGCTGGAACACGATCCAGCCAGGATGATGCTGCGGCCGGCAGGGGCATCGAAGCCTTTTGACGGGGAGGGCGCGGTTGAGCGCTCACTCTGCCGATAAGCGGCAGGCAGGCCCATGGCGACACCAGATCCGCCGGTCATGAGAGGAAAGTCGGCGGCTGCGAGGCCGATGGCCCGAAGGTGCGCGTCGTTCAGCGCGTCCACGATGACGATTTGATGTCCCGCAGCCTTTTCGCGCTCGAAGGCTGAGCGAATGGCGTCCGGTCCTGCTTCCACGTCTTCATAGGAAACGAGGCCGACCGAGCGCTTCGTCTGTCGCTGCAGAACCCGCACGAGATTCGAATCGCGCATGGGCGTCAGCGGATGGTCCTTCATGCTGCTTTCGTGCAGTGGCACCCCGTTCACGAAGAGGTGGCCCTTGTAGACCGTACGTCCATTGGCTGGAAAGGCCGAGCAGGCGAGGGTGAAGTCGGCGCCGGTGAAGGCGAGAAGGGCTTCCGAAACGGGCCCGATATTACCCTCGTCGGTGGAGTCGAACGTCGAGCAGTACTTGAAGAACAGGTGTTGCGCGCCGGCCTTTTTGAGAGCCTCCGCCGCGGTCAAGGATTGAGCGACAGCCTCGGGAGCCGGAACCATCCGGGATTTCAGGGCGACGACGACGGCGTCCGCACCCGACAGGTCGAGACCCGCCCGCGGCACGCCGATTGTCTGGATCGTCCGGAGCCCTTCGCGGGCCAGCATGAGAGCGAGGTCGGTTGCTCCGGTCAGATCATCGGCGACGCATCCGAGCTTCATGTCACAGCTTCACGGCCGTTGGAGGATCGATCCTGGGTCCAGGTTGAAAGCCAGCCGAGGCCGTCTTCCGTCCGGCCGCGCGGCTTGTATTCGGCTCCGATCCAGCCGCTGTATCCCAGACGGTCGAGCGATCGGCAAATGTCGCGGTAGTCGATTTCGCCCTCATCCGGCTCGGCACGGCTCGGAACCGCAGCGATCTGCACGTGGCCGATGAGATCGAGATGGTCCTTGAGCCGCCGTGTCAGATCTCCCTGCATGATCTGGGTGTGATAGCAGTCGAACATGATCTTCACGTTCCGGCGGCCGACCTGATCGATGATCGACGCGGCCTGCTCGATGGTGTGAAGGAAGTATCCCGGCTTGTCCCGATGGTTGATCGGTTCGATCAGGACCGTCATGTCAGCCTGGGAGGCCTTGTCGGCGGCAAGCGTCAGGTTCGTCACGAGTGTACGCTCAGCGGCTGAAGCAGCATCCGGAGTGACCAGCCCGGACATGCAGTGAACGGCTGTCGCGCCAATAGCATGTCCGTAGGACACGGCCTGATCGAGTGCCTGTTGAAACTCGGCCTCGCGGCCCGAAAGCGCGCCGAGCCCGAAATCGCCCGCGGCGGCGTTACCGACCGGTGTGTTCAATCCGAGCATGGTGACCTGGCTGCGGCTCAAGGCGCTGCGCATTTCGGCAGCAGGCACCTGATAGGGCCAGTGCATCTCGACGGCTTTGAAGCCTGCTGCGGCTGCGGCCGCAATCCGTTCGATTTCAGGAACGTCAGTGAAAAGAAAGCCTAGGTTGGCCGAGAAACGGGGCATTGGTTCATCCGCACTTGTGGGAATGGTGATGAGGATTGGAACAGCATTCCTGAGAGCCGTCCGGAGATTCGTCGGCAATCGCCTCGTCCAGCTTGAAATGGGTCACCAGATCCCGAACCTGCGCACGGGTCAGCAGGCGTGGATTAAGCCCGTGGAGGAGAAGGCGCAGCTTCGCCGTCTCTTCCAATTCCTCAGTGGAATAGACAGCAGCTTCCAGATCCTTACCAGCCACCACGGGGCCGTGATTGGCAAGAAGTACGGCACTGTAGCGCCCCGCGAGACCCCGGATCGCATCCGCGACGGCTGCATCTCCCGGCCGATAGTAAGGAACGAGGGCCGTCCGGCCGACACGCATGACGTAATAGGCCGTCATCGGCGGCAGTGCATTGGCCGGGTCGACATCCGGCAGCATCGAAACCGCGACGGAATGGGTGGAGTGCAGATGGACGATCGCGCCTGCATCCTTGCGGGTTGCATAAAGAGCTGTGTGGAGAGGCAGTTCCTTCGTCGGTGCATCGCCCGAGAGAAGACGGCCGTCGCCGTCGAGCTTGCTCAAGCGGGCAGGGTCGAGAAAGCCCAGGGAGCTGTTCGTCGGTGTCGTCAGCCAGCCTCCATCGCTCAAGCGTACCGAAATATTGCCGGACGATCCTGCCGTCAGACCACGTTCGAACAGAGAGCGCCCGAAAAGGCAGATCGTCTCGCGAAGCTGGCTCTCATGGCTCATGTCGAGGCCTTTGGAATCTTTGGTGTTGGAAAAAGAAACTGAGTGGCAGCAGCTTTCAGATCGCGTTCCTGACGCGCTCCCAGGTTTTTTCCATATGAACCGTCAGGACCTTCGACAGGCGATCGGCGTCCCGCGCTTCTAGAGCATCGATCATTTCTTCATGGTCGGCCACGGCACCGGCCCATTTCTCCGGCCCCTCGTTGCCGATATATCGAATGCGCTTCAGCCGGGCCTGCAGCACGCTGTGAACCGAGACCAAGGCGTCGTTCTTGGAGAGACGGAGAATGGCCGAGTGAATGCTCTGATTCAGCTTGAAATAGGGCAGGCGGTCACGCTTCTCATACATGTCCATCATGCGGTCATGCAGCTGCCGGACCTCCCGGATTTCGGCATCCGTCGCGTGCTCGCAGGCGAGGCGTCCGGCGAGGCCCTCGAGATTGCCAATCACAATCAAGCTGTCATGGACGTCCTTTGCGGTGAACTGACGCACAACAGCGCCTCTGCCGGGTGACAGTTCCAGCAATCCCTCGCTGACCAGAAACTTGAGGGCTTCCCGCAGGGGAGTCCGGGAAACGCCCAGCATTTTGCCGAGATTTCCTTCATGAAGCCGCGTCCCCGGGACCAGCTCACCCTCGATGATCATGTCGCGCACTCGCGCCACGATGGCATCGTGAAGGGTGGGGCGGGCGATTGGGCCGCGCGAATCGAACTCTTCGATCAGCAGGGCAGCTGCCTCAGACGCCATGGCTCGTTCCATTCCTTGCCGTCTTTCCACAAATCCTGACGGCGTCGACCCCTCTTTACAACTTTTTCCTGAATCCTCGCAAAACAAAATTCTGTATGCAGCATACTTGTGTACGAAATTTTTAGCGGTTAATGTCCTTGCGTCATCCCGAGAAGAGGTTGCCGTGAACGCTCAAACGTCATCGATCCCGTCAGCAAAGCCGACCGTCGCGTTCGCCATGGGCGATCCGGCGGGCATCAGCCCAGAGCTTGCTGCCAAGCTCGTTGCATCCGACGAATTCCGCTCCGGCGCGGATTTGGTGATCTTCGGCGACCTTCGGATTTTGGAGCAGGGCGCCAAGGTTGCGGGTGTTGAGGTCGACATCGACGTTGTGGCGTCGGAGCAGGCGATCCCGGATCGCTCGACCCGTCCCGTTTTCGTCGATCTGAAGAATCTTGATCCCAGCCAAGTGGTGTCCGCTACGGCGACGCTTGAAGGTGGCGTATTCGCGACCGAGAATTTCCGGCGCGCGCTGCTGCTGGCCCAGTCGGGCCGCGCGGATGCGGTGTTCTTCACGCCCTTCAATAAAAAGGCCATGCGTCTCGCCTACGAAGGCTATGACGACGAGATCCGGTTCGTGCGGGACGTTCTCAAGACATCGGTGGCTGCGAGCGAATTCAACGTTCTCGGCAAGACCTGGAATGCCCGCGTCACATCGCATATCCCGCTGTCGCAGGTAGCGTCTGCCATCTCCGAGAAATCGATCCTGCGGTCTCTCACGCTGGCTGACCAGTGCATGCGCGGCGCAGGCTTCAATCCGCCGCGCATTGCGGTTGCTGGCCTTAACCCACATGCGGGCGACGGCGGCAATTTCGGCACCGAGGAAATCGACATCATCGAACCGGCCGTCCGTCAGGGACAGGCCCAGGGCTTCACGGTCGAAGGGCCGTTCCCGTCCGATACCGTCTTCCTGCGCGCCAAGAATGGCGATTTCGACGCCGTTCTCACCATGTACCACGATCAGGGCCAGATCGCGATGAAGCTGATGGGCTTCGATCGCGGCGTCACGCTGATCGGGGGCTTCGAATTCCCGATCTGCACGCCCGCCCACGGCACGGCATATGAGATCGCCGGTCGCGGCATTGCCAATCTCGGCGCCAGCCGCGAGGCGCTCTCGCTCGCCATCCGCATGGGCGCCGAGGTGCGCGCCCGCCGATCTGAGGCCGAGCAGCCCAGATTGTCAGCCGTCAATTCCTAAACAGCCAGTTCCGAGAACCGACGCCATCGGTTGGAAACATCATAGGGAGGAAGTACGATGCTTAAAAAGACTTCATGGTTGGTCGCCACCGCCGTCGCGGTGACATTCGGCGGCGCAGTTTAGGCGGATTGGAAGCCGACGAAACCGGTCGAGTTCGTTGTCACCTCGGCCCCGGGCGGCGGCACGGACAACTTCGCCCGCGTCGTGCAGTCGATCATCGCCAAGCACAAGCTGATGGAACAGTCGATCGTCGTCACCAACAAAGGCGGCGGAAGCGGTGCGGAAGGCTTCATCTATACGAAGATTGCGACGGGCGACAGCCACAAGCTCACCTTCGGCACGAACAACGCCTATCTCCTGCCTTATGTGGCGAAGCTCGCCTACAAGCCCGATGAGCTGACCCCTGTGGCGGCCATGGCTCTCGACGAGTTCCTGCTGTGGGTGAAGGCGGACGCTCCCTACAAGGACGCCAAGAGCTATATCGAAGCGGTCAAGGCGAAGCCCGACACCTTCAAGATGGGCGGCAGCCAGTCCAAGGATACGGACCAGACATTGACGAGCCTGATCCAGGACGCGACGGGCTCCAAGTTCATTTACGTTCCCTTCCAGGGCGGTGGTGCAGCCGGTGTGCAGCTTGCCGGCGGTCACATCGACTCGAACACCAACAACCCGAATGAGAACGCAGGTCAGTGGAAGGCCGGAGCGATCACCCCACTCTGCGTGTTCAGCCCGACGCGCCTGCAGAGCGGCGCCAAGGTGACGGCCAGCATGGGCTGGTCGGATATCCCGACCTGCAAGGAAGCAGGGATCCCGATCGATCAATTCCAGATGCCGCGCACCGTATGGCTGCCGGGCGGCGTTCCGGCCGAGTCGGTCGCGTTCTACGCCGATGTCCTCAAGAAGGTGAGCGAGACGCCCGAGTGGAAGGAATATATCGAGCGTACGTCCCAGACCGACCGTTTCCTGGCAGGCCAGGATCTGAAGACCTTCATCGCATCAGATGATGCCAAGAACCGCAAGGTCTTCGAACAGGAAGGTTGGGTCGTTCGCTAACTGCGACAATCTCGCGGCTGGCGGGGGATGACTCCGCCAGCCCTTATTCTATGCGGCATTCATCGGACCGGGACGGACGCCATGATTTCTCGTTATACGGCTGAGATCGGAACTGCGACTTTGACGGCGGGACTGGGGCTCGCTGCCGTGGTTGGTGCTCTGGAATTCGGGATCGGCTGGGGAGATGCAGGGCCGGAGCCCGGGGCATTTCCATTTTACATCGGCCTCTTGGTTGTTGCCGCCAGCGTTGGCACCCTGATCCAGGCGACGGTCGGCCGAGGCCGCTTGCAGTCGGTCTTTCTTCATAAGGAAGAGGCCAAGCGTGTGGCATCGTTCTTCTTGCCGATGCTCGCCTTCGTGGTAGTGGCGCGTCTCCTCGGTCTCTATGTGGCGACGGCTCTCTATCTCGCTTTCGTCATGTGCGTGCAGGGCAAGTACCGGCTCGTCATATCCGCAGCTTCCGGCATTGCCGCGGCCGTAATGTTCTATTTCGTGCTCGAAGTCGCCTTCCAGGTTCCTCTCCTGAAGGGTCCGCTCGAAGCTGCCCTGGGCCTTTATTAGACTCCTATCCTGACGGAGACAGGTCGTGGAAAATTTCGCATCACTCCTTCATGGTTTTGGCGTCGCGCTGACAACCTACCACGTCATGTTGATGATGGTCGGCGTTCTGCTGGGCATTCTCGTTGGTGTTCTGCCGGGCCTCGGAGCGCCCAATGGCGTTTCGCTGCTGCTCCCGCTGACCTTCACCATGGATCCTGTTGCGGCGATCATTCTGCTCACTAGCATGTATTGGGGAGCGCTCTTCGGCGGATCGACGACCTCGATCCTCTTCAACATCCCAGGCGAGCCATCATCCGTCGCGACCACGTTCGACGGCTATCCCATGGCCAGGCAGGGACAGGCGACGCAGGCGCTGACTCTGGCATTCCTGTCGGCCGGCTTCGGCGCTTTGGTGGGCGTGATCCTGATCACCGTGCTGTCGACCTGGGTGGCCAAGTTTGCTCTTCGCTTCAGTTCGCCGGAATATTTCGCCGTCTATTTTCTGGCCTTTGCCAGTTTCATCGGACTTGGCGCCGCATCTCCGTTCAAGACCGTCGTCTCCATGGGTCTCGGATTTGCTTTTGCAGCGGTCGGCATGGACACGGTGTCAGGAGGCCTGCGCCTCACCTACGGGTTCAATGAACTCCTGTCCGGCATCAGCTTCCTCATTGCGGTGATCGGCCTGTTCGGCATCGGCGAGCTCATGCTCACCATGGAGGAGGGGCTGCGCTTCGATGGTATACGGGCCCGGGTCAAGGTGCGCGATGTCTTCAAGACCATCGCGACCCTGCCACGCTACTGGGTGACGCTCCTGCGCAGCGCTGCCATCGGATGCTGGATGGGCATTACTCCCGGTGGGCCGACAGCAGCCTCCTTCATGAGCTATGGTCTGGCCAAGCGCCTCTCCCGCCGCAAGGAAGGTTTCGGACAGGGCGAGCCGGAGGGCGTTGTTGCTCCGGAAACGGCAGATCACGCTGCCGGAAGCAGCGCCATCCTGCCGATGCTCGCTCTCGGTGTTCCCGGTTCCGCGACTGCAGCCGTCATGATGGGTGGCCTGATGATCTGGGGCCTCAATCCGGGTCCGATGCTGTTTATAGAACGGCCGGACTTTGGTACGCATCCGAGGTGGGCCGCCTTGTAGGAATTGTCGGATTTGGCACTGACTGTCCTTATTGACGTCAAAAAGGACAGTGCGGCTATGGATCGAGTTGAGATTGTCGATACGGGTCGGCGTCGTCG
>NZ_VOSK01000132.1 GCF_009296175.1 Microvirga tunisiensis
GACTGGGTCGCCGATCAAGCCCTTCTTGTGAAGCCGATCCGTCGTTGCCCAGTCGAAGCCCTTCCAGGCACAACGCTCGTTATGCAGCGTCAGCCATAACAGCGCCAAAACGGCATCGTCGATCTTGTCCTCATCGATCTCCATGAACCGACGTTACCACGCGCGGCACCCAAAATCCCGCGGCCCCGCTCGGATGGATACGGTTCAGGCGCATTGGAAAGTCCCTTGGTTACAGGCGGATCGCCTGATGCGCTAAGCCGTCTCCAGGTGGAAGATCCGAGACCCACGTTGCGCGCATGCTCGTTCGAGAGGCTTTCTGGGCACCACACGAGACGGATCCCGCTCCATAGCACCTGCCGGCATGCGGTTCCTTGCCCTGCCGCAACGAGGCCGACCAACTGGCTCTCCGCTCCGGCACACTTGGGTGACCATGTTGAAGGGGACCACCCGTCTGGGCAAGCCTGCCATGCAGCGAATGCCGGTTAGGGCCTGAGGCGGAATAGGTGAATCGGGATTTTGAGTTGGTCTGGCCCGGTTTCGTTTCCGAGGCGCAGTTCATCGAGCGCCTCAAAAGACCTGGACGCGGTCGGGATGGTCTGTTTCAGTCGCCCGATGAGATTGGGCCGGGCCTGAGAAAATGATCAACATCGTCGCTATCAAGGAGCGCTTCGCGACTCTTGCGCCCTATCTCGACGAGCGTGCGCGTCGGTTGTTCGCGGCAACCGAGGCCCGTGCGGCGGGTCGGGGCGGCGGCGGCGTGGTGTCCGAGGCGGCCGGGGTCGCACGCACCACGATCGGGCGTGGTCTTGCGGAGCGAGAATGCCCGGCTGACACGCCGCGTTCGTTGTAATTCGGCCTGGAATCGAGACCCCATCCCTTGCCCGGCCTAAACTTCTGAGTAGCTTTCGGTTTTTGCTCAGATCGGGAGGGTCACGATCGGCGCCGACTGCGACCCTTCTGTTGTTGGCGTTTGTTTCGCATTCTCAACAGGTTGCGCTCGTTCTGACAGGGGTCAATGTTTCCGAGCGGATTTACAGGTCGCGCCAGGAATGGGCGCTCTCGCGCATTCCAACGGTAAAGCCCACCAACTCATTCTTGCCTTCCGGCGTCGCCCCGATGAGGACGAGGATGCACTGCGCCTCGTCTTCAAGCCGCGCTCCAGGTGGATGCGCACAGCCAACTTCGTCGCCATGCAGCTGGAATACCAACAAAGGACGATACGATGACCGTGCTGTGGCGGGACCGCACGTCTGCAGGATCCTTGCATTGGCGCAACATGACCTGGAGAACCTTTGACGCAACCCGGGGAGGCCGATCGCAATGCAGGATCGGCTCAGTCTGAGCTACGCCCTTCCAGAAGATCAGGCCGGTTGGCGAGCACCTGCGCCAGGAACTCGGTGAAAGGAGCCATCGCCACCCTCCCGCCTCCTTTGGCGGAGATCTTTCTTGAGGCGCTGAGACCGGATCAGGCTTGGCCTGTGTTCAGGTCAGGATAGGTTCAGACACTCCTGAGGAGAGGTCCATGGTGCAGGGTTGGAAGTTGATCGCATCAGCCTTCTTGAGCTTGGGTCTTAGTACTGCCGCCTGGGCTGCCGACCGATGGCTGGAAATTCCCCATCCTCCGCCGATGCCGGCCGCAACCGAGAGCGGCTACGCACCGGTCAACGGTATTCAGATGTACTATGCTGTCTACGGCAGCGGTCAGCCAGTCTTGCTCATCCATGGCGGGCTTGGTCATGCCGACATCTGGGCCAATCAGGTCATTGACCTGGCCAAGGACCATAAGGTGATCGTCGCGGACAGCCGCGGCCATGGTCGGTCGACCCGGACCGCCGAGCCCTATGGCTATGATCTCATGGCCTCGGACTATCTGGCCCTGCTCGATCACCTCAAGATCGACAAGGTTGCCCTCATCGGCTGGAGCGACGGCGGCATCATCGGCCTGGACATTGCGATGAAGCACCCCGAGCGGCTGAGCAAGCTGTTTGCCCATGCAGCCAATTCGACGGTAGAGGGTCTGACGCCGACGGTCAGCACGGATCCAGTGTTCAAGCGCTACATCGAGTGGATGGGAGAGGAGTACAAGCGTCTCTCCAAGACGCCCGGCCAGTACGATGCCTTTGTCGAGCAGATCGGGCATATGTGGGAGAGCCAGCCGTCCTGGACGACCGAGCAATTGGCGGCCATCCGGGTACCAACAGCCATCGTACTAGGCGATCACGACGAGGCGATCACCCGCGCTCACACCGAATATCTGGCCAAGACGATCCCGGGCGCCAGGCTGATTATCCTGCCGCAGGTCAGCCACATCGCCATGCTGCAGGACCCGGTGGGCTACACCAAAGCGATCCGAGAGCTTATCGACGCGCCGTGATGGCGATCCAGGATGCACATTGGCAGCATCGTTTTCTGGGCAAAGGTGGCCAGGGTCAGGCCTGAGGCGGCATAGCCCAGAACGTCGATCGAGCCCAGGATCATGATCGTTTCCCTGCCACGATGCGGACCATTGCGGTGTCGCGAACATCGTCGACAGCTAAAGCGTCTTCCATGAAGTTTTCGGATCTCTTTGATTGAATTGGGAGATCCGACGCGCCGGAGGATTCCATTTTGTAAGTCGGCGCGGAAATCCTGAACCCCTGCCAGAACCGATGCAAACAGCTAAACATTCGGACAATTTGCCAGAGTGAAGGGGGGGCACCATCGGCGCCGCTCGTGACACTCCTATTTGAGCAAAGACTGTAATCCACTCCGGTGGTTGTGTCTCACCAGTGGCGGGGCTCCAGTTCGGGGCCGAATGACACCTGGATTGGAACTTCCTGCTGACCCTCCGTGACGCAGGCTGCAGGGCAGCGGATCGTTGGGATCGTGAAGTTTGGAAAGGGCTCAGGGGTCCTTGCCAAAGTGCTCGGAGCTGGAAGCGGACAGTCGCAGGGGAGCTAAGGGGGATAGGGAACGCTATCCAGCACGCCGGCAATGATTTCCGATGTGGAAGGATTGCTGGCTTTGGGTTGATGAGCCTGCGTTTCCCAGAACGTCAGCACCCGGTCGATCTGCTCCATCGTCCCGCACTCGCCGATCAGGCACATCATGGGGCAGGGCAGGTAGCCCAGCCATGTGGCGTCCCCCAACAGGGTGCGTCCGCCGCTCAACCCCGGATCATACCCAGCGGCCCAGCGAAGGAACGCCTGATGCTGGTCGTGCATTGGGCCACCCGGATCGACCGCCACCCCAAACCGGGCCTGTTCGCGCCGCTGGAGTCGAGACAGCCTGACGTTGGTCGGCACGTACAGAAACACCACCAGATCGAGGTGCGGAAGCAACGGATCGCCCCAGCCGGCAACAGGTCCCGACAGCACCCAGCGGGGAGTGGAAGCCGCCGCCTCCGACAACATCCGCAACCGCTCCGGGGGCGCCCGCCTTCTCCGGAACGGCGGCGTGGTTGGCAACCAGTAGAAATCGTCCACGTCGAGGTGCTGGCATGCCAGCCGTCGCGCGAGCGTCCATGCCAGGGTTGTGGAACCGCAGCCCGCTGCTCCAAAAATGTGAACGCGCTCCAACGGTCGCATCGCTCACCTCTGCATTCCTGCCGCTCCGCTGAAACCAGTCGCCGCAATCGCGGTTCCCCTCCTCAACGTACGTTTGCTCAGGTGAGCACATCCCTGCCGACTTGGCTGAAAAAGAAGCAGCCGGAGGAACACATATGCCAGCTGATGCTCCCCGCAACCCGCGCCGGTGGGTTCAGGTTCGTCCGCCGGACCTTGCCGCCCTTATGATGGCTCGTGCCATGGCCGAGATGTTCCGGGATGAGCCTGACAGCCCTCTACCGGAGCCGTTGGCGGCCCTCTTGCGGCAGATGGAGCGCTGGAGGAAGGAACAGGGAAAACATGGCGGCTGATCAGGAATGTCGGCACCAACAAAGAACCTGAGCATCCGGCACTAACATATGGTAAGCCCATGCGACTTTCTTGATTGCTGTTGAGGGCAGGGCATTGGACTGTCCTATTACCCGGGCGATCCAGCCTCGCGTCAAATTGACCTTCGCCAAATCGAACCCTGCTGCGTTGAGTCCAGGCCAGCAGCCTGCAAGAATGACTCATCAGCAGGCCGAGTGCATCAAGTTGCTTCCGAAACCAGGGCAAGAAGAATCCCGGCTCAGAGCAAGTCCTTAGGGAAGAAGCGCCATCTTCGTTTTGAGGATGGACTATGTTGGACTACCGCGACCCGATATCGACGAAACCGGCAGGCTCGCATGCGCTGACCCTGCCGGATCAAGGGGTCAAAGCTCATCCAATCGCCAGTCATCCGCTGCACCATCAGCTGAACAATGAGGTGCATGCCAGACCTCCCACGCCGCTGGGCTCCCCTGAGCGGGTCTCGTATCTGGCGATCCATAGCGGTGAGCAGGGCGCAGCGGACGATCACGCCTGCCTCGTCAGGCTGTGCGAGCGCTATGGCATCACGCCACCGCAGGCTGGCGTGAACCACTTTTCGCAGGACTTCGGCCCCTTTCGCTTGAAATGGGAGCGCCACACTGAGTTCGTCACCTATACGTTTTTCGTGCAGGGTGGCACCTCTGAAGCACCCTTCAGCTCAACGGCGATCGACGTGGTTGCCCTCGACTGGCTATCCCAGTTGCCTGATCAAACGCTCGTGGCTGCCCATGTCGCCGTCCTGCCGAGCGAGGCGCCGGCTCCGACGGGCGATGAAGTGTCCTGTCATTTCTCAACCGACAGTGTCATCGGCAGCCTTGTGTCGGGCGGTGCCGCGACTGTTTTTACCAACTATCGCATCCACGCCGACGGCTTCTCCCGCATCCTGATTTATGACCACCGTCTCGGCCGGCGGCAGGCCGGCAGATTGGTCCAGCGGCTGCTTGAGGTCGAGGCCTACCGGATGATGGCGCTCCTGGCTCTGCCTGTGGCAAGCAGCATTGCTCCTGACATTGCCCATTGCGAGCGCAACCTCGCCGACATCACCGCTTCCATGACGCGATCCGACGGCGTCGAGCATGAGCGGCAATTGCTCGATCGCCTGATCCAGCTGGCAACCTCGATCGAGCGCATGTCGGCGGCGACCGGTTACCGCTTCCGTGCCGCCCGCGCCTACCACAACCTCGTCGAGCGACGCATTGCGGAGTTGCGGGAGGAGCGCATCCCCGGCCTGCAGACGATCGCCGAGTTCATGGATCGCCGCTTTCAGCCTGCGATGCGGACCTTGATCTCGACGGCCGAGAGGCTGGAGAGCCTGTCGCAGCGAACCACAAGAGCCAGCGACCTGTTGCGAACCGGAATCGACATCACCATGGCAGAGCAGCATCGTGATCTGCTCAGGTCTATGGACCAGCGGGCGCGCTTGCAGCTTCTCCTCAACGAGGCGGTCGAAGGCCTGTCGGTGGTGGTGATCACCTACTATGCCCTGGGTCTGATCGGCTATGGGCTGAAGTCCCTCAAGCCTGTCGATCTCGGCGTGGATCCTGATGTCGTCACGGGACTGGCCTTTCCCGTCGTGTTTGCTCTGGTGTGGCTGAATGTTCGACGTTTGAGAAAGAAGCTGCTGGATTGAAGGCAGCTGGAGCCAGGCTGAACTGGTAATCCAGCCTTATTCCAGTTTCGGTATGGCTCTTCCGCAAGCATCGTGCTGGTCACAGACCAAGGGCAGCTGGAGCTGCACCCCAAAGCCAGATGGGCCGGCCACGTTGCCGTGGTGGTTCTCCAGACGAACCGAGGGGAACCACAAAGGACGTCATGCCACCATACACAACAAAATAGCCCTGGCTTCTGAGACTGCGATCAGCCTCGTTCAGGGACGCAAGCCATTGGCGCAGGATCTTCATCATGACAGCCTCGATCAGGTCATGCGGTCCAAATGAAGCAAAATGCGTGCCAGATGCAGCTGGCCTAATGGAGCTGGCCAGATCATTAGGAGGCTGCGACAATTGTGCATTGCACAAATCACCTCCTCTCTCGTTTGTTTGCTAGATGCTGGAGAGAGCCGATGGACCGCAAGAAAACCGTTCCTGCCGCGTGGCGCTATCGGCGCACGCGCTACGATCCTCCGGGTCTCGACGAGGCCATTGCAGCCGCGCAGGGGCTGACGGACCAGGTCGAGAGCCAGACCGAGATCGCCGCTCAGTTGAGCGGCCTGCCCGACGATGAAGTCAGAAGCCGAGTGCTGATGATGCGAACTCAATCCAGTTGGAAAAGAACAGGAACTGTTCCAGGCCGACAGACTGAGATTGTGGTCGTCAAACGACGCGGCCTGCGTGCCACCTGAGTGTTCTCGTAACGAAACCTTCATGCTGGCCTGCCATTGCTGAACACGTTCGAAGAGCCGACCGAAGGAAAAGCCTGCAACAAAACGTCCTAGGGGAAATGCCAGAGGGCTCCACACCCACCAGAGGAGCCATCACATGGTCCTGTTTTCGCTTTGCAGACTTGCCTCCTTCGATCTCCCGCTTCTGTCCATCAACTTAGGGCCTCATCTGAGGCGGATCAGACACGCGTTCCTGCCGACCGAGGAAGAGCGTGACGCGGAACATCTCGCATCGGCCGCAGACCTCCATGAGCTGGAGTCTCGTATCCGGGAACTCGACCGATCGAAGCGGCGAAGACGTGGACCGTTTCACCATTTCTGATCAGCCCATCGAAGGCCTAACAAAAAATTCTGGCTCGCTGCTGTCGGACCTGAGCTGGCGGCTCCAATTCGGATTGAGGGGCGTGATGCAATCTGCGTTCACGGTTGGTCAGCTTGTACGCGTGAGAAAGAAAGCCGGACGTCTTTGTGAGGTGGTGCGCATTCTTCCTGTCACGGAAGGGGGCAGGCACTTGTACCTGATCAGGAGTGAACAAGGGGCTGAATTGATCGTGACACACCATGAACTGAGACGAGCGTAAGCCGGCTTGCGCGGGCAAGTGGCATCGAGAACGCAGGTAAAGTACCGAGGGACGGCAGCTCACATCATGCGCTGACAAACGAGGGAGCCACTCCCCGAAATGCGGATGGAGCGGGACCAGACTGAAGATCGTCTGCTCGGTCGGAATACCTTGCAGCACGAAATTGCCGAGAGGCCTTATCGTGCCAGCAGGAAAGAACGCTGCCATCTCTCGCGAGCACACAGCGCTCTGGTTCATGCTTTTGGCAACCGCTTCCAATCGGCTGATGAGATTGACTGTGGGGCCAACCACCATGAAATCCAGGCGATCTGCGCGGCCGATGTTGCCGTAAGTGACAGGGCCGATGTGCAGGCAGCCGATAAAGTTTCAATGATCAGATGCAAAGAGCGCCATTCGGGCGCTCTTCACTTCCATTGAAGCCCCGGGTAATCCCATGGCATTAGCTGTCGGAAAAAAGCCGACACTTAAGCCGCGCGATTAAGCCGCTGCGCGGATTTTTCCGCCTGCACAGTCACGGTGCGTGCGGCCTCGTCCGCCATCTGGATCGTAAGCTCGGCGATGCGCCGGCTGTTTTCCATCGTCTGCTCCAGATTGTCGCGCAGCAGCGAACTTTGCACCTCGACGACGTCCGTCATCGAGCGGCAGCGGGCGATGGCCTGCAGTCCGTCGAGGTTGCGTTGCAGCCGCTTCTGGCTGCGGTCGGCCACCTCACGCGAGACGTCCTGGAAGCCCCGCGCTAAAGCGGTACCGGACTGTGCGGCCGCCCGGAGATTGTTCGCCGATTCTTCGCTTAGTCCCAGGGTATCCCCCTCGGGGCGGCCAAAGATCTGCAGGCCTTGGCCGGAGGCGCGGCGGGTCAGCTCCGAGAACACGCCGAAGCTGCTCTCCACCGCTTCCTGCATGGCTTGCGCCATGGTCTGGGCACCTTCCACGCTGGCCCGCAGCGTGTCGGCCACGTCCTCGGTCACCCGCTGCACGGCTTCGCCCTGCTCACGGACCCGTCGGGTCTCGGCGCGCTTCATCTCATCAATGTTGGCCATCTCATCCTCCACTGTCTCGACCATGGCGTTGGCTTCCTCGTCGCTCAGCACCTCGAGCACCGCGGGAAGCAGTTCCTTCCTGTCGTCGCGGATGTGCTGCTGGAACAGCATCCGCAGCTCCGTCACCTGGCTGATGAACTCAGCACTGTTTTTGGGTAAGCGCTCCAAGTGGCCTAGGAGCGCGGCCATTTTCTCATTGCCGCTGAGGGCCCCCTGCAGGAGATCAACCCTTCTGTGCCGTCTCAGCACCGGAAAAAGGTGCTCTTCCTGAAGGGTAGCGAGGAGTTCCAGCTCCTCCTTCAAGTCGGCCAACAGCCGCTCGCGGCTTCTGATCGCATTGCTGGATGTGGCGAGGAGCTTCTCGAAGAGCTCGTTCGCCTTGTCCGGGGGGACTCGGCTGAATCGTCCATTTGTCGTCATCGTCCCTCGCAAGTTCCGGAAAGAGACGGTCGCAAGCACGGCAGCTTGGACCATGTCCTGTGACACTGGTATGTCGGCTGAACCAAAGCGTGACGCAGAACTCAGGATTGGCGCGGCAAGACTCCACGGCCGCCGACGTCATCTGGCGTTGACGCGCTACTGAAATTCGAGGGCGTGCATCCCTAACTGATGGCCGCTCGCAGGACGACCCGTTCTTGGTCTTGTTAAGACAGGTTAAGTCCGCGATGATGCCCTGGGTTCCAGGCGCTGTCAGATTTGAGCTGTCGTCGATCGGAAGCCCGTTGGAGAGCATGAGGAAGCGGGGGCAGTTAGGAGGCTGCCCGTCTGTGGCCCCTGTCATTGTCGTTCATCATGCCGGGGTACCAGTGCTCGAATGCGGCACGTAGCGAACCATCCAGGGATCTTGTCCGCGTCTGCAGGAGCAGATGAGCCCCGCGCGGGCTCCACTGCATCTGTTGCTTTTTGGAAAATCGTTTGCTGATCATGGCATTCCCCGTTGCCTCGACAAAGGCCGAGGAAATCCGCTCGCCAGACCGGTAGCGCTCGCCATAGTTGATCAGGCTGGCCTCGTTGCTGGCGATGTAGACTTGGAACTCCCGCATGGCGGTCCTGAACTTGCGCAGGTTGGGATAGCGACTGTCGAGAGCTTCGAAATCGAGGAGCAAATCATCAATCGATTCACGGGCTCGATAGGTGTTGCCATGCCAGAGAAACCACTTGGGCGCAGCTCATCGAGAGCCGCCATTCCGGCACCCTTATCATGGTGCACCAGGCCCTGAGCAAACTGGCGCAGAACCGTGATCCGCATCGTGATGTGAAACCAGTCGAGCACATGCTCACTGCACGGACTAATTGATCCCTGGCCCACTGATGGCGGAGTTCCGCGACGAGGCGCAGAGGCACTCCGAGCACCCGACCAGTCGCGTGGCGGCAGCAGCGATCGTTGCTCGTTGGATCGCGGCCGCAGGGTTCTCTCTCTGGGCGCTGTGGCCCACCCCCGTCCCATAAAGGATTATCGGAATGACGCGGACGATCTTCTTACTCGCGAAGAAACGGCTTCCATCCGCGGATTTGTCTGTCGGAGTCAACGCGTGGGGACTACCAAGGAGCCGCCAGGAGCCGACACCTGCATGAGGATTGACAGTCCAAAACCCTACAGGCAGCGGGAGAACGGGTGGCTTCTCGTCCTCAACTAACCAGAGGATCCCAGGCGTGCCGTCGCGCGGTGCAGAGCCGATCGGCGACCAGCCCCGCTTGTCCTCTCAATCGTCATGGCAGGCCGGATCCCCAGCGTGACTGTCACGTTTATATGACGCCTATGGATCTACCGATCGGGAAGATGGATGAGTGATCCCGTTTCTGAACTCCGTGTCCAGACCAAAGACATTCGGACCGAGAGCGACCGGTTCGAAGGACAGGCTGCCATCGTCCTGGCTCTCGCTCTGACGCTCTCCGTCCTGAGCTATGTGATCCTGATGCAGGCGCTGCTCTGAGATGCTCGCCTTGAGCGCTCCATGAACAGACTTCTCGGAAATCGGATGCTTGGGTTCGCTTGCCCAGAAGGCGCCCTGGTGAAAAACGTAACGAGAGCTTCAGCCAGGGCGCCGGTGGCCTAAGGGGCTAAGCCACAGTGGATAGGCTACGGTGTTCTGTGGGAACCACAACGGAGCATACGGGGTGGGTCTTTAATCCTGACGGCTCGCGCTCCGCATCAGGAGTAGCTCCATCATAGACGCTCTAACCCGAGGGGTCCGAGCGGACCTCCGGCTTAGGGCGCCAACAGCCCCAACGGGAGAGATCGAGCCAACCCCGCATCGGTCGAGCCGATACGCAACGCGCACGGTGCAGCTGTCTTGAAACGACCAAAGTTAATATTCCGGGGCAGCCGGAACTTCGCGAACATGTTCATTCCATGAGCGGCCTTATGCGTCGCTTCTCGCGGGTGATCCGGGTAAGGGGCGATGAGGCTGTTTCGGGAAGGTCAGCCTGACCCGGACGGTTCTCCGGGCGGCGCAGTGGTCAAGTCGGTCGTTGATGAGCTGAGCGATCTCTCGGTCCATGCCTGGGATCTGCTCCAGCCGGGCAGCGATGGTCTTGAGCTGTTTGAGGCTGGTAATCTGCGCATCCTCCAACGCTTTCCAAGCGCTGACGGGCAGGAGCAGACCACCGAAGGGATCAGCAGGGTGCTGAGGCGGGGTGCGGGACATCCGACACACCTCTTGGCTTGTGAAGCAGGGGCTGCGGCGCGGGGCCACCAGTCTACAACGGCTCAGGGCATATTTTCATTCCCACTAAGCCACCAAGGTCTCAGCCTGATGACAGTACAGATCCCGATATCCCTCCGCCGCGTCGCCTGCAACCAATCCAACTCCTGCTCCTTGGTGCCGATCCGGCCGCTTTCCCGGAACGCGGTTGTGACTCTGGAAGCCTACTTCCGATCTTTGGGTGAGCGCTCCCCTCTGCTCATGGTCACTTTTGCGGCAGCCTTAATCTCCCTGAGGAGCGGCTTGGGCATCATGGCCTCATTGCCGTAGTAGATCCAATCCAGCGAGACCTCCCACTTCTCAACCAGCCGGAGAGCAATGTCGACCAGGATGCGGCTGGTGCCGACCTCATAGTTGGCCCAGCGCGGTCCGGTGATGTTCAGGCTCGCGGCCAGTTGTCTCTGGGTCAGACCCAGAGCATGGCGCAGGTTGCTGAGCCGCCTCCCGACAGCGACGTTGCGGCAGGCATCTGGGAAGCTGGATGCGTCTGGATCCCACTGGAGCATGCCACGAGATTATAGCCTCGCAGCAGAGAAGGGATCCCTTACTTAGGATGAGCTTCCTTGTGAGTACCTTCCTCGAATGGCTCAGGGGGCTAGGCAACGGCTTGCTGTTGTGCGGGTGCTTGGTCTGGTTTCGGCTCTGCTCAAGCAACCAGATCTTTTGAGAGCCTTCTCCTCAGCGCTTCATCTGATTTAACCGAAGTATAAATAAAGCAGCGAAGAGTCGCATCTTTAGTTAAACTGTATACGATGCGACCCTTCGCTGTAATAGCCGTAGTTGCCCCTACGGGTCAATTTCAGGCGTCAGTACAATTGATTGATTCTAAAATTTCTTGAGCGCCTGTAGTCTCAGTAAAGTGATTTGCCTGAGAGATCAACAGTGAATTGCTGATAGGAATACGCACTTAATAGACTGACTGTTGTGCTGGCAAAACGCCATAAGTCCTAGTAAGTATTTACCTCCTTCGGGAATTCACACCTACTTTGATCCAGCGGCGCCATAACCCAGGAGTACTACGTGCGGCACAGCGGGACAGAACACCGCACCTTATGTATCATTATAACATAATGATGCCTTTAGATTGCGAATGCACCAAGCTTCACCGGCACCCTTTTCTGCCCCTACGGGTCCGGGTCCTGAGCGCCCGTTGGAACCAGCGGGCGCTCCTTTTAGATTATCGAGCAATCGGCATCGCAGCCCAGGATCCCCTTTTTCGCTTAGCCCGGGCGACGGCAGTGTCTGGCCGGCCTCAGTCTCGTCGGCGAAGACCTCAGCCATCTCCCGCCCGTTTGTGCCGATTCGGCCCAGCACTGCACCAGGCGGATGGTCCCAAACAGATCCCGCTCGATCACGAGCCGTCGAAGTGTCATTCGGCTTCGAACCCAGACCCCGACTGATGCTCGGCGCAAACCTCTGAGGAGCTTGCGGTCTTTACTCAGAGTGAGAGGGTCACGACCGGCGCCGGCTGTGACCCCTCTGGTATCGGTGTTTGTTACGAATGTTCAGCCGATTGCGCCTGTTCTGACAGGGGTCAACGTTTCCGCGCCAATTTACAACACTGAACCAAAATCCCGGAAGGTCCCCAAATGGCACGTCCTAGAAGGAGCTTGAACGTCCGCTCAAGACCGGGAGACAAGACCTTCCGGAGGCAGCAGATGCTGGGCATGGAATCCCAGAGCCAACTTTAGCGAGGCAGTTGTCCATTGTTCTGCTTCTGCTGCATTCGGGCTCGACAGATTTGACGAATGCTTGAGGCAGCGGATGGCAATTCAGCGGATCATGCGGGTAGCGGGCTGTCGGTCGAACATCCGGCTTGAGGGAAACAACCGACCGAGGAGGGATGCCTCAGGGGCAGAAGTAGCCCCGCGCACTGTCCGAAATGCATCGCGCCCCGTTCGGGAGAATGATTCCGCCTGCTCCGTCGGGTGGAATATAGGCTCCGGTGGAGATCGTGAACCCGCCATTGGGATCGGCAGGCACCGTTGAGCCGTCCGGCAGAGTGAACCTGCCATCCCTGTAAGTGATGTGCCGGGTGTATCCTGGCGGAAGGGCCACCGGGGGCACGGGAGGTGCTGCTTGTGTCGACCCGAGATTGGCTGGCGGAACGGGCTGGGATGGCGGCTCCCTTGACGAAACGCAGCCTGACAGGACAATGCCTGTCAGCAGGATTGCCGGCACTCGCATCGAATTCCTCCGCTCGCTCAGCGTTCGCCTCCATGCCAAAGATAGCTGAGCGGATCCCGATCTGACGCAGAAAATAATCTGCTCCCATTTTGACATCGATGCCTGTCGCTTGCCTGGCGTTGAAATCGTCCCGCCAGCGTTCGAGGGCACCCTGGATCGTGTCCGCCGGATCCTCGGCCGCCGACCGGCCGTTGCCATCCGCCAGGGCGACCATGCCCAAGTGTGCTGCCGCCAAGATCCCGCAGTGTGCTCCCGTTGTGCGGTTGCGTCGTCGAGGCATCGGTCAAGAGATCGTACCCCATTTGTGATCCGCCATGACGTGGTTTCCGGCCATGCGAGCGTTATTGTTGGTTTGAGTGCATCGCACGCTTCTCGGTAAGCCTCCGATGAGGATCGCCAAGGTGACTTCAGCGCGTCTCGCAGTCTTCCTGACCGCCGGCGCGGCGCTGTTCGGCGACCCTGCTGAAGCCGCGCGACTTCATTGCACCACGCTCTCACATGTCACATCCAACGCCGAGGGGAGGATCCAAGAGGCCGATCCGGCCGAGCCGTTTGCCATGTCCTGGCAGACCTTCGACTTCGACACCTCGACCCTGACCCTCACCAATGCGCTCCCTGATGGCGCAACATTCTCGCAGAAACTGCAGAAAGGGCTTCTCAGCACGAGCGAGTTCGTCGGCTTCTTCCGGATCGGCGCCTCGCCCATCGGGATGCTCCACATCAGCCTGTCGAGCACACCCATGACCTTCAGCCTCTACCGGATCCGGGACTTTCTGTCTGGTGTGTGCCAGCCGCTCGAAGAACAACCGAGCGATCCAGACAATACTGTGCGCTGAGCACGGCATTATCGCGGGCGAGTTCGGCAAGAACGGCAGCTTGATAGCCCAGGCCGGTGCCAACCTCAAGCACGGCCTCACGGGGCTGTGGATCGAGCAGGTCCGTCATGAGAGCGCAGATGAACGGTTGGGACACCGTTTTGTCGAAGCCGATCGGCAGAGGCGTGTCGTGGTAGGCCATGGCCGCAAGCTCCGGCGGCACGAAGAGGTGGCGCCGCACCCGCCGCATGGCTTCGAGAACCCGCTCCCCAAGGGTAGCCTTGCCGATCTCCTCGCTCATGAGGTCAGCCTGAAGCGCGATCACCTCCACCATGTGCCGGCGCAGGATGGCGAGGTGCGCTTCCGTCATCGGCTTCATGTCGGCAGATCCTCAATTGAGCTGACCCGAACGAGGCATGCCATCTTACGCTGATTGAGGGCAGGCGCTAATCCTGTTCTGCAGCCTGGGACCGCGTGTGTTTCAGACGAACCGGGCCAGTCAGTGGGGTTCTTGTGGGGCCGCTGTTCCGATGAAGGTGATATCGATCCTAAGCCCAACGAAAGAGCGTCTGGTTTACAATCTGCATTGGCCTCCTCCCGCACCGTGCCGCGCGGCTTGGTGCTGCCAGGGGCGCGAGGCTGTTCATTCGGCTCCCTATGAGCGGGCGAGCTGGATTACTTCCGTGACGTTGCCCTGCCGCAGGGCCTCGATCGGCGAGGCACCACCGAGAGCAGGATCCGGGGTGACAAGCCACTCAAGACGCATCCAGGGCGAGCGGATCGGCATGGAGCGGAGCACCTCGGACAGGCCCGCCACCATGCCTCCGATCTCAAACTGACACGCGGGATAGGCGGTGCCGCCCGGCAGGGGCAGGGCAATGACCACGCTCTCGGCGGCCAGCTCCTGCAGCGTGACGACATCCGTGCCGAGCATACGGGCCGCTTCGGATGCACTGAGGGTGCCATCCGCTCTGCGGAGAAGGTCGGCTTTGATGTCTTCCGTCCTCACGCCCGTGCTCCTTATAGGCACAGGGAGGATACCACGAGCCGGGACGCGTGAGGACTGGTGCGGCATGCCCGCCGAACCAGTCCTCACCGGGTGGGCCAGTCATCGTGTAGCGATAGCCGTCGTTGGAAACCTGCGAACTCAGCGGAGGTGCGCCAGGATGATACGCGTGCACTGGAGCACATCTCAGAAGTACGTCGAATTTCAGCATTGGCGCCGCGAGCGGACGCTCACACGGTCACGCTTAAAGGCTGTCCTTGACCCACTCCGGACCATCCTGAGGTTGAGACACGTGGCTGACGGAGCGATTGACCCCATTGGCTCTCAATTCCATAAGCCCGTTCCGCGACACCGCTCGACCTGCTCGTCAAATCAAGCACTCGCATTCGAAACGGGGCGGCGGAACATGCGCGCTTGCCCCCGGCTTCGCTCTTTGAGAAATGATGGCTGCCTTGGGTGGGCAGCCCTGCAGGCCAGTCCGTCTCGCGATGTTACAGGCCGAAGCAAGGCCAGCCGAACACCGAGCGAATGCAGGGCGATCCACCGCGCCTGCTACCAGCGGATGTGACGCTCACTCCGCCCTGAGGCCCTCTTGGCATTCGGTGATCCCGCACGACCGGAATAGTGCGATGGTCTCGGATAACGGGTTCTGCCCGACGATCTCGGACGATCACGGGCGCGCGATGATCGCGGACCACGGGTGGCATGCGATGATCGCGAACCACGAAGCCGCTGCCATCGTAGCCGCGGTCACGTGCTGCGGCTCCGTGGTGTGTGGCAACGAAAACCAGACAGGCGGAGAGCGCGATGGCAACGCGGGTCAATGTCGTGATACCAGCATTCATGGGAGGGCTCCTCTTCTGCAAGTGAGGAGCTTACGACGCGCACCATCCAGGATCTGTGAGCGAGATCACAGGCGGAATGTTTCCGCCTTTGCTGCCTGCATCAGGGCACATAGACGATGGGCGTCGAAGTCGGATCGGAGAGGGCCACAACTCGTCTGTGCGTCTGGAATGTCTCGTTCTGTCACTTCTCGGAAGTAGCCTCATGGTCGGGTTGTACGGGCAAAGCAGACGTTCCTGGAGGGCAAAGATCTCCTCGCCGCCGGATTTCTTGCTGGGTATAAACAACCACCTTGGTGCTGTTCGACCGCCTTGACACGCCAAAGCACTGCTCAGACGTTTGCTCGATGATCCTTGGTTCGGATGCAAACATCCGGAAGCTTCCCGTCAACGTTTGACGAGTGTCAGTTCTGGAGCATCACGAGTTCCACCCGATCCGCCAGAAACTTGGTTCTGATAAACTGCACCGGCACTCCTTCGAGGTCCACATCGATTGCCTTACTGATCAGGACGATGGCATCGGCTGCGCAACTCATCAGCTCGGCGTCCTTAGCGGACACGCGCTCTGCTGTCAGGCGGGTCTCCCGGCGGCGATAGTCGACAACCCCTTCGCGCCGCAGAGCTTCGGTGATGGAACCGGTCTCGGCATAGGCCTCTATGATTCCGGGAAAACGCTCAGCCGAAAAGTATGATGTCGAGCGCGAGAGCGGAATGCCATTGGCCACCGAGAGGCTGTCAAGACGGTGAAGTCGCGTGCCGACACGGCATTCCAGCAAGGCTGCCATCCTCGAATCCGACAAGACGTAGTCGGATTTGATGAGCCGGCCTGAGGGCTCCAGGGACTGCTTCAGCATATTTTCGGAAAAGCGCGTCCGAGAGCCGATAGGATAAACGATCCGCTGCGGCTTGTTGTTCACGAAGGTGCCGCGCCCACGCTCGACGCGCAGCAATCCGTCCGCCGTCAAAGATGCGATGGCGCGACGAACCGTATGGCGATTGACCCCATAATGGGCTGCCAGTTCGAACTCGGATGGCAGGGAATCCGAAATGATTCCGTCGCCGATATTGCTGCGGATGTCGTCGGCCACCCGCCGCCAGCGCGTGATGCCCTCTCCGTCTGGACTCATCGGTCCTGCCTTTCGCAAAACGTCATCAGGTTGTCACGGTCCGTACGGTAAATCATAGACATGAACGGTTGTCTAGACCAATAGACCAGTGAGTTACCGAATGCACTCATACGATGAAGCCCGAAAACGGAGGCTAGACGCTCTGGCCTCCAGCGACCCGGCGACCTTAGACGCGCGATACACGGCGCTCGAGCCCTCCGCCCCTGCGGCAACCCCCATCCGTGGTCCCGAAATCGGCATGGTCATGCTTCGGGGTCGGGCCGGTGGCGGTGGCGCGCTCTTCAACCTCGGCGAGGCCACGGTCTCCCGAGCCACCGTGAAGCTCGCAACCGGCGAGGTCGGTCACGCGATTGTTCTCGGCCGCCACCCGCAGAAGGCAAGCATCGTCGCGCATCTCGATGCGCTCTCGCAACTTCCGGAGTGGGTCCAAGTGATTGAAACCGACTTCGTAGCGCCAGCGCTGGCGGAACAAGACGCAGCGCGGATACGGCAGGCCGAAGAGACAGAAGCCACGCGCGTCGACTTCTTCACCATGGCTCGCGGAGAGGACTGATGGCTGGTACAGCTCTGTTGGATGGCGGGTTCACGGCTCCCGTCTTCCAATCGCAGGCCGCATTCCGGCTGGTGATGGATGCGATGGCTCAGCCGGGCCGCATCGTAGATCTGGGCCATTCAGTCCAAGCGCCTGCGCCGCTTGAGCCTGCAGCAGCGGCCTTCCTAGCCGTTCCTATTCACCAGAGTTTGTTTCGGGGCCTATTTGGTAGCGCGGGCGTGCCGATCCGCTGCGTTTCTTTCACCGCGGCAAGGTCTGGAACGTGGGGAACGCGTTGGCAGGGACGGGATGGGATGACCGGGGCGATGGCAGCCCCGGCGCTCAGGGCGAGGCCGCCCGGGGCTGGGGTGCCAGAGCGCTCGCAAGACGGCGGACGAGATCCGCTTCCGGACAGCACGAGGCAAAGGCCAGTCGGATGCGGCTGGTGGTTTCCTGCACCCGCACGGCGATCTTGAGCAGGCGCAACCGCAGCGTTGCGAACTCCGCCCGGGCGAGAT
>NZ_VOSK01000133.1 GCF_009296175.1 Microvirga tunisiensis
CTTCTTCCTGAAAATCAAGCACTTCAGACGCATCGCCACGCGCTACGAACAGACCCCACGGGCGTTTATGTCAATCCTTTGCCTCGTCAGCGCGTTCATCTGGACCAAATGAATGTCAACGCGCTCTAGGGCTATGGACAGAGGCTGTGGCGAAAGGGGAAGAACCCTGAAATCTTGATCAGTACGATGATGTAGGCTGCTGACATGGATCTCGCGCCAGTTCGTCCTGCCTTGATCACCGCATCTCGTGGTTTCGAGGAGCTTCCTGCTCGCAATGAGGAACTCGGTTCTGGATTGATCCGGAGCAGCCTTGCAGGCAAGCCCGTAATGCCGTGGTGATCTCCAGAGCCATGGGCTTATCGCCCATCGCAACAGCAATCCGGCACCAGAGCGCATAGCCGCTCCTGGTCAGAGCCAGGGTATCGGCAGCCTGACAGGCGTCCCACGCCGCAACGATGGCGCATGCCCGAGCCAGTGCGGCGGGAGCAAGGGGTTGGCCGAGTGCTGCCGTGCCAGGCAGAGCAGGGTTGCTGGCAAGGCGCAGCGCCATGCGGAGCCGGTCGATTTCGGCGGCACTGTAACGGCGACTGCGCCTCGGCCCATCTTCCTCCCCCAGCGGCAGGCCGAGAGCCGCATCCTGCGGCTGGACTGCAAGTGCCCAGGGCTTGATCGGGCGGAGCGCTTCGTACTCGAACTCCGCTTCCTTCAGCATGGTGGTGATCGCGCGCTGCGGGTCGCGCAGAGGCTGCCAGTGGCCGGAGACCGTCACCAGGATCCGGTCGCTGTCTTCCGAGACGCCCGGCCAGACGAGTTCCATTCCTGCCGGTGAGCGGCGCCAGCCGATCTCCGGTGCACCGAAAAGCGAGAGCTCGGACAGCTCGTCACGCCAAATCGCTGTGGTGGTGCGCAGATGCAAGCCGAGGCTTGGCCAGAAGTGTTCGCGGCGGGCAGGGAAGGGGAGGAGAGTTGTCATCGGGAGTTCCTCGACAGTGTTGAAATTGGAAGGAGATGCGGCAGCGAGAGTGGGCATCAGCCGGGCAGGGTGATCTCCCCGAGGCTGCCATCGAACGGATCAGCGCAGCCCGTCCCAGTCGTGCTGGCGGGAATGTCATCGATCCTGGCCATGGAGGGCGGGTATGCCTCCATCAGAGCTTGCACTTGGGTACCCGACAGTACCCGGTGAACGATGAGTGCCTCGGCCACGGCCAGCACCGCCGCCCGGTGCGCTGTCACAAGCGTGATTGCACGGTTCATCAACCGCTGTAGATCGGCCTCAATGCATCTGGCGAAGCCACTATCTACACGCAGGAGGGCACTGGCATCATCGACGCCGCCCCGATGCAGCAGCCTGTCACCCAAGCCATAGCTGGCATGCAGGGCAGAGAGCTCGCGTGTGGCGAGCGCAAGATCGCCCACTGCTCCGGCGCTAGCCCCGGCGCCTAGTACGAGATCAGCGGCGCGGCCAGCCAATCCGATCACGACATTGTTTTCAATCACGGCGCGGGTCGGGATGAAACCGGGATGCTCCATGCGCGTCATCCCACCGCTTGCGCCTGACAGCTGCAGCGAGACGCCTTGGAGCGTGCGGCCGAGGGCTACTGCCGCGACGGCATGGCCCGCCTCGTGAATGGCACAGGCTTTTAACTCGGCGGGGCTGCGTGGATCCGACGGGCTGGCCTCGGCGATAAGATCGTCGAGCGTGAGGGCGCGGCCCGTAAGGCGAGCGCGTCGGCGGGCGCTGTTCACCACCTGCACAACATCAGCGCCGACCCGCCCCAGCAACAGCTGCGCCACCAGGGAGAGATCTGCCTCAGCGAGGTCACCCTTGAGGTGTGCCCGCAGGATGTTGGTCAAGCCCTCAACATCCGGTGGAGCGATCTCGATCAGCCGGTCGAACCGGCCCGGGCGGCGCAGGGCGGGATCGACCCTGTCGAGAAAGTTGGTTGCGGCAATCAGCACCACATCGGGACAGGCCTGACGCAAGGCGTCGATGCCGAGCAGCATGCCCGTGATAACCGGTGCCCAGAAATCTCCGTTGGACGATCCGCTCAGGCTCGCACGGCTCGGCAGTGCATCGAGCTCGTCGATGAAGCCCACGCACGGGCGCATGGTGCGGAGGTCCGCAAAGAACCGCTTCTGCTCCTTGACCACGGCCCCGAGATGGCCGTCCGAGGCGCTGAACCAGCTGGCAACGCTCGTTGTCACTAACTGTAAACCGGCGGCCTTAGCCAGCGCTTGTGCAAGGGTTGTTTTACCGGTCCCCGGCAGGCCAGCGAGGATCGCACTCTCCAGTGCCGACCCTGCGGCGCGGCCGGCACGCCTGTCCTCGACCTCGCGGACGATGTGCTCGGCCCAGGTGCGTGCCTCACCATACCCGGTGAGCGTCTCCAGGGGTGGAGCATCCTCGGCGAATGTCACGCCGGTGCGCGCTCCGGCAGCCCGCGCCAAACGCGCTGCGATGGCTTGCCGGGTCGAGCCCAGCCGGAAGGCGGCGTAGTAGTCCATCCAGTCGAGGCCGGCGAGATCGCGCGCCGACAGCGCCACGGACCGGCCCTTGCGGCTGAAGGCACGAATAGCCTGCTCGACCAGAGCAGCATCAGGCGCAGGCACGATGACAGTGGCGTCCGCTGCAGCCAGCAGGACCTTTGACAACTCACGCGCAGGATCGGCCGCGACCCCGGCAACCGTTACGCCTTTGGCCAGTGCCTTAGCGGCCTCTTCGGCGCGCTGGAGCTGCTCCTCGGGCCGATGAAGTCGCTCTGACGGGCTGATGACCCACAGCCCCTGAAAGGCCAAGTCCTTGGGTGCCTCGGAGAGCGGCGCGACCCAAGCGGGTGAGGGCGCCGCCACGACCAGCGCGAGGCTGCTGTCGCCGTGCTTGAGCCGGCGTAGGAGATCGAGCCCGAGCGCCTGCCGCAGCAGCGGCTTGGCCAGCAGCTCCCGCAGGGAGAGCCGCTGCCGGGACCTTGCCTGAGCCAGGAGGCTCTCGTGACCCGAGGGCGCAGGCAGATCAGGGCTGCCGTCCTGATCCTCTGGCTCGACGACAAAGTCATCGACGGTGCTGGTGCTGGAAAGAGTACGAATGCTCATGATGATGGTCTCCGGCCAGAGGATCAGCGCCAGGCAGCGAGGCTGACCTCGCTCTGGAGATCGATCGGGCGGTCGAGAGCAATCGTCAGCACGCGCTCGGCCACCAGCCGCAGCACGGCTCCAGCCGGATCGGCGCTGCCGGTCAGCGCCTCAGCGCAGACCTCGAGTGAGGCGCTGCCGCCGACCTCAGCGAGATGAGAGAGGAGGATGAGGCGCTCACGCGGCGTGACACGCACGCCATCGCAAGCAGAGATCAAGAGGGCGTTGGTCAGCCGCGGCTCGGCCCGGATCACACTTTCGGGCACCAGCACGAGACGGCGGCCGCTGAACTCGACCGCCCACTTCAGATCGAGGATGCGGGCACGCAGGACCGGATCGCGCCAGCAGGCGCTCGGTACTGCGACGAGGCTGACGCTACGTCCACTGGTGAGCCGGACCGAGCGGAGGACAAGACCAACCTGCGCCAGACCGAGGGTGCGCGCGAACTTCTCACACTGCAGATCGTCCGAGACGGAACGGACGCTGGGCGCAACGCCCAACACGGCATCGAAGGCATAGGACAGGGGAGCCTCACGCCCGAGCTGAGCGATGGCGGGAGCAAGCTCGGGGCTCTGAACGGTGCTCGCGGCGATGGAGGGAAGCATGGAAACAGTCGGGATGTACATGAGAATTGCTTTCTTGATGACCGGCACAAAGGGCACGGCGGTTGGATGGATCAGGGGGAGGGGAGGACTGCTCCGGCGAACTACTTGCGCGGGGTCAGGCCCTTTGAGGCCAGGCCCTTCAGGTGGCGCGTGATCGGATCGGGTTGCCTGCGGCCTCGAGTTCTAGGTGCACCGACCGGATACCAGTGCTGGGGCGACAGGCTCGAGCCGGTCACGAACAGCATCGCCGCCGTCGCCGATTCGACCTCATACGGCACCTCCAGCCGGTAGATTCCAGGATCGTCCGTCCGGCGCAGGGCGCCGGATTGGAGCAGCGCTTCACGGACTTCAGTGGGGGTGCGAGAGACGGAACCAACCACGCAAGCCCGGACGGTCGAGCCCGCCATCACAAACCACTTGCCGCCCTTGCGTCGCACCACCGCCTCGACTCCGACCGCAGAGGTGCCGTAGAGCTGCGACCCGGCATCGGTGTCGTCCGCCAGCGCCGCGTCCGGCGGAGCAAGCGCTTTCTCCACATCGAGGTAGTCGATGCCCAGGGCCCGCAGGGCATGCTCGGCATCCCGCGCCAGCGCCTCAACAGCATAGCGCTCAGCCGGTCGCAACGCTGCGCCATGAGGCCGGCTTCGGTTGGCTAGCACGGCACGACCGGAGGCCTCGATTGCATCGTGGAGAACCTGTTCGAAGTACTTCCCCTCACATTCCGTCAGAAGGTTCTCACGTGCCTTGATGACGATAATGCGTTGGACTTCACTCTCTGGGGCGCCGAGCTGGTACTCGGTGCCGCGGCGAGCGATGTTTCCGCTGAAGCCTGTATAGACGAGTGGCTGGTGGCCGATGAGCTCGTGCCAGGTTTCGAGAATGTAGACGAGAGCCGTCTTCTCGGATTGGCTATCCAGAAAGGCCCGAACGGACGTCTTATCGCTGACGTAAGCATCGACCTGAAAGGCTGTAGGCCTGACGGACAGAATGCCATCCGCGGAAGAAGTGACCTGAACGGAGAAACGGGGCTTATAAGGCATGAGTCCTCACTCGCGCTGCGTCTTGCAGCGGCGTTGGAATGGATGGGATGAGATGGTTGGGCCGGAGACGGCCAGTTGGATCAGTCGCGGATGCGCCACACCTGGGTGCAGGCGTCGAGCGGGGCACTGCGGTCGATGGCGAGCAGGCCTGCCTCGACCAGAGCGAGAATGACTGCGACCGGCCGAGGCGTGTCGGACAGGCAGGCCGCGATCTCGCGGATGTCGGCGGTGCCGCCGGCCTCCTCGATCGCGCTCAGGATCCGGACCTGATGGTCCGGTGCGACAGCAGGGATGGAATCAGCAAAGGATGCTGAGGTGTGATGATGGAACGTCATTGGAATGACCTTTCAGGCAGCCTCCTCCCGTCCGCTGACAGGACCGCAAGTGGCCAGCCGCAGCTGGAGCGGAAAGCGGGATCGCAGAGAGGAGAAGGCTGGATTGAGACGAGGGGCTCAGGCGCGGCCGCGCGGAGCGTGGCGGGTCAGGCGAAGCCGAAGAAGGGCTGTGACGCCAACGTACCGGGCAGGGGGCGCCGATGCAGGGCAATGTGCCGCTGCCGGGCGCGTCTCAATCATGTAAAAGGGGTATTCCGGCGCACGCGAAGGTGCGCTATTGCAGATGTCAGCCATAGCTGGTCTCCGTACAAGGTTAGCTGTGGTAGGTCACTGTCGGTGTTGGAAGCGCCGGCAGTGGCCGTCTTTCGCGGGCTGTCTTCGAGAGACAGCTCGACGACCCGAGGTATAACACGGAAATCGTTAGCGGTAGGTTAACGCGAACTCACTTTTTTGATGCACGTAGGCGGCGATCCGCCTGCCTTGCCTTGCTAAGAAATCTGACTTTGAACAACTGAGCCTGGTGTCCGATCAGCATCCTCGCTCTGCCCAGCTGGCGTCAGCCACGGACATACCTGTGCCGGAATATCCCGGATACGCAATCCGTCTGAAACAAACGGACCTCGAGTGGATGGCCATGATCACGGCTCCTCGGGAGAGGCCGTGCATTGCCCTTGGTGCCGATCGAAAGACTGTGTTGGCGAAGGCCCATCAGTGGATCCCGGCCCACGCCGCCAACAAGGACAGTCCATGACAGACGGTCTGATCCAACTGGCTCATGGCAGCGATGATCCATGGATCGATACGGAGATTGTTGCCGGTATCGAACTCCGATTATTCTGCCATGCAGCAGGCGAGAGGCCGCACCCAGCCTGAGCGGCCGAACTGACTCTTGATCTGGATCGAACCGATCGGGTGCTCAATGACTGCTACATGGCAAACGGTTCTGTTATTCAGACGTCAGGCGCAAGGTCCTTTCCCCGGCGGTAATCGTTGCTCGATCAAAGGTGAGATCACCCAGCCGCCATGACTGAAGAACCACAACGACATCGCCGATGGATTTGGGCTTCACGCCGCCATCCAAGACACGAGTGATGGACAGAGCCTTCTTCTTCCAATCAATCTGGATGCGATCCTCAGGGCCGAAGCCCGCTCTGTCCCATAGCTCCCGGGGCAGCCGGATGGTGGTGTAGAACCGGTCCGGGCGCTTGGCATCAGGAATCGATTTCACCACCACCTGAGCAGAGACAGCTTCACGCGCCGGACCGTCGGTCTTTGCTAAGCGCCGGATCCGCTTCGACGGCGCATCAGGTGCCTGAACAGGTTCCAGTTCTGGGCTGACGTCCTGCTGTTGCTCGTTGTGAATCTCACCGGCTGAAACGGATTGTTGGGCAAGCGATACGGCCAATGGTGGGGAGAGCGTCTGAACAGCGGTCACAACCTCTCTGACGCTGCCGGAAATTCCCTCAGCCGATTGGATCATGAGAGGTGCCAGTCGTGCAATCGCCTCGATCTGCTGGCCTCCAAGCGCCACCAGCTTGCTCACCTGCTCGGCCATGAGCTCCATGGTGGAGCGGAGGCTTTTCAGATCCGCAGCCATCCCGGTTAGGGCCTGCTCGATCTCAGGTGACAGGGCAGGGGACGTCACTGACTCTGACATAGCGCCGGGAGCAGGTGGGCGCTGTGGTTGCGCCTCCTTGGGCCGAAAGACCTCCGCTGCCAAGGCTTCAGGCTTGCCCAGATGCCGTGCCAGGATGTCGGCTGTGTCCCGGTGGCGCGCGTTCATCGGAGCAGCCTCGCGATCCGGCTGCCGTGCATTCCTTGCAGCACCGAGGGGGGGCGTTTCTGCGCCCCGCTGTCGTTCGGTATTCCGCGGTCTCGCCAAACAGGCCGGGCACAGGTCATACGAGCGATCCCGCCCCAAGAGCCAACCCCGCTCCTTGAAGTAGCCCCTGATCACGTCATCCTTGACGGACTGATTGGACTCATAGCTCTCCGTCTTCGGGCACGTGGAGCAGCGGGTGGTAAAACGGTACTTGGAGGGAACGCCACCACTCCGGGTAATGTGTTGCTCGAACTGACGCATGGTACTAGGCACTTACCTTTTCCTGAAATGATCGAGGACAGCTTTCCTGAGGGAACGAAGCGTACCGAAGGGCAGCGATGCTGCCCGTCATCATGAAAGCGGTGGAAATGAATGAGCGTGCTCTAATCCAACTTCCATCAAGTTCCAAGCCCGTTCCTTCTGTGCAGACGACTCGCAAAAGGGTTGGGTACCAGTAGCAAGAGCAGGAACGGACCGATAGATGGTAGACCAGCTACCGGTCTACCCTGCAGGCTTGAGCAGATCGAGCGGGACGAGCCATATCTTGCCAATCCCGCTCAACGGATGCGGCGGCCTCACTCGTTGCCTGAGGAGGTGCGCTTCCGGGAGGATCGGCCCTTCCTCGCTCCGCGACGATTGCCCTCGTTTCCGTCACTCTCACCATCGGATGCACCAATCCCGCCGAGCATCACGCCCGTCGCCGCATCCGTCACCATCTCAGTGGCGGCCTGGGCCACACCGAGGGCTCCGGTCACCGCTTCAGTCGCTGGATTGGTGATGGGATCACTCGTGTGCATGCCCTGATCCAGGGCCTCTCCAAAGCGGCGTGCGCTAGCACCACTTTGGTCGCGCTGATTGTGGCTGTCGAGAACGGCCGCGACAGCCCGCAGGGCCTCAGCGATGATCTCGCGTCCCTCACGGGTGGTGATCATGGTCTCGATGGAGGTCAGCCAGTTCTGCCCACCCGCGCTTCGAGAGCGACGTGAAACCGTGCTGCGGCCTGTCGCTGGAGCCGCACTCGACTTCCTTGCGGCGGAGGCCGTGTTCGCTCTGGCGGCGGAACGCGCCTTGGCCGGCAGTTTCATCGACTTGGTTGCTGTCCTGGAACTGCCCATCGCCTTGGGCTGCGCCCGTTTGGGCGCAGCTGACGTCTTTGCCGTATTCCGGGATCGGGTCGAGGACTGTCCTGTGGACTTCCGGCCGGTCCGAGAGGGTGTGTTCTGATCCTTCTTGCTTGCAGCCATGGCGAGTCGCTCCTCGTGCTCGTGCCGTTACCAGGAGGCAGCGGTGTTCCGTGCCTCGACCCTACAATGATCACGGCAGAGATAAGTTTTGCCGGGCTGCGAAAGTAAGTCTCGAGAGCGCCGAAGCACCTGGCTTCTTGGTTCTGACCGGGACACCTCAGAGCCTGTCCACGTGGTTCGCGTGCTTCTGCTCAGAGAGTCGTTGGATGCCCGATGCTCGGGATCGGTAACAGCCCGTTAACCATACTCCCACATCCTCTCCGGGTGCTCTGAGGCGGTCACAGAGCCCTTTCCCATAAGGCAAACCCATGACGTTCAAGATCCTCACGGACGCAGTCGATGAGAGTCTCGCAGTGATTGCACCCGTCCTCGGCAGGATTGAGCAGGACGGCCAGACGGGTGACCTGCGCGACCTTGCCGCTCACCTCGTCCGCGCCCTGCGCCTGTTTGATCGGAACCCTGGCATCGAGGCTGCGGCCGACGACCTGTATGCGGCCGCTGCGGCACTGGTCGGGGAGAACACGAGGCTCCCCCAACCAACCGCACGAGGGCGGCGTCTCCTCAAGGATGCCCATATGCGCTTTCGTGGCCGGCTTGAGGCGGCCGCCGATCGTGTCGGACCTTACGATTACCTGGTTGTTCCGGATTTCCCGCTTCGCCAAGCGGCTTGATGAGAGAGGCCGCGCCTCATGGGACGACGACGATAGAAGGGAAGTACTTCAACAAGATCGTGCAGGAGCTGAGGACGCACAAGAGGGGCCAGACCATCGAGCAGGTTCTGGGCTGGCTCACCACTTTGCACGGCTATCTTTCTTCGCCGACCGGCGGCGGTGTCCGGCATGGTGCCGATCTCAAGAGCGGCATCTCGATCGACGCTGACGAGGGGCGCCTCTACTGCAATCTGATCCGCAGTTACGTGACTTTTCTGATAGCCGAACACGACCGCATGAGCCGTGCCCAGTGAGGTACGGTGACCGTCGCAATACGAGGGCGAGCGCGCTCGGGACGCCCGCCACTTCGCAACGCCGCGTTGCGAACGGTAACGGTCAGCCCGCCTGTTCGGCCGACCACCTCACGCGCTCGGCAAGGAACGCCGCGAACGGCCCGACATTCATTTCGACGCTCGCTGTTTCAAGGTGTGCGAGATACCGGGTCCGGTCCTCCACGCGCACGACCGTCCATGGATAGCCGCCAGAAGCCAGCATCGCGTTCATGAGGAAGCGGGCCATGCGGCCGTTTCCGTCGGGATAGGGATGCACGTAGCCGACGAGCCAGTGGCCGAGCACCGCGCGCACGGCGGGCTCCGTCTCCTTCTCCAGCAGTTCGAAGAGCGCGTTCATGCCGTCAGCGACGGTTTCGGAGCGCGGCGGCACATGCCATGAGCCGCGCAAATAGACCGGGTGGCTGCGATAGCCAGCCAGCGCGCTGGCCCTCAGGATGCCGGCGGCGATGGAAGGCCCGAAGAGTTCACGATACCAGTCGCGGTGCTGGTTGTGCACGAGCGCGCCGGCGGGCGCGCCGCTCAAGATGGCGCTGACGGATTTCTTCACGCTTTGGAACGCCTGCCAGTAGCCGCGCGCGGCGAGCGCGTCGCGGTTCTGCCGGTCCTGCTCGTCGGCTTGCGGATTCCAGTCGCCCTGTCGGACACGGTCGATCAGTTCGGGCGTCACGCTGTAGCCCTCGATCGACAGCGAGTGGTAGGCGTCGCTCTGGTAGATATCGTCGACGAACTTCATGTAGCGATCCTTGTCGTCCGGCAGCCCCGGGGCCTGTGGGAACGCATCAAGGACGAGCTGGCGCTGGCTCTCCCATATGGCGTTTAGACGGGCGATGATCGGTGGGACCCCCGTCGCGACGGCTCGGACGTGCTGCTCCTGCGAGAACGGATCGCTTTCGCGCACGTCATAGCCAGCGCTTTTCATCGTTTTGACTATGTCATCGGCAAAGCCGTCGCGGCCGATGCGGCGGAACGCGCCGGCAAGACGGCCCGCCACGGCGGAATGGCCGCCGTCGAGCAGCCGCCCGAGAACGCCCGAGACGTCGCGCACCGCGCCGAGCACCACCTGCGCTTCGACGGGCGAGCGCTGGAAGAACGGCTCGGACACCCGCAGGAGCGCGGCATCGATGTTGTAGAGGCGCAGGCTGTTTTTTTCGGTAAGGTCGTCTGCCGGCGGCATCTCCTTGACCTTGAGGTCGTAGAGCGATGTGCCGAACAGCATGTCCAGCTTGTTGTTGGTGCCTTTGGGGCTGTTGACGATCACCTGCGCAGGGATGGGCGTCGCCTCGGCATGGAGCAGCAGCGACTGCTCCGGTGACAGATGCCACGCCGTACCGAACCGGTCGCCGCAATAGCGCGCGCAGAACTCCCAGAACGAGGCGTACCAGGGCGTGGTGTCGCCTTCCTGCGCCTGAGGTCCGGTCGACATGAGCCAGCCCTTGATAACCTCACGCAGAAACCCCTGCCGCATGAGGCGCTCCCGGTGGACGCGGCTGATCTCGCTGGATTTGAATATGCGCCGCCCGCCGTCCTGAAGCCCTTTCAGAGCGCTGAGAGAATCGGCAAGTTTTTCATTCGGTGTAGCCATGGGGAGGTTTCAAGTTTTTTATGATGATGGGTCTCAAGTATATAATGTCGTACGGTGACAAGTCAATTATGCTGTATGGTTGCAAGTATTTGACGCCGTATGATCGCACGTTTTTGTCGTCGTGCGTTTTCACGTTTTTTATGTTATATATATGATATTACTAGTATAATGTTGAAAATTTGCGATCCATGCCAGCCGCTCCAAGCGGACAGAAACTGCGAATTCATTCCCACTCCCATACGACTGCGGGATTCGCTATGCTCAGCGGAGCACATCGCTGCCTTTGCACATGTGATGCGGGATAACATCCGCCCAATGCGACCGCTGTCATGAGTAAGCATGGCTTAAATAAGCCAGCAATGATGGGCCGGGGGAGGTGAGCACCGTCAGATACTATGCCTTCAGGCTGCTGAGTCTGGCATCTATAGTTGTGCAAGAGGTGTTCGCATAATAAGGCTTTTGACAAGAAGTCTGTCAATGGGCTGAACGGGTGCTCCTTGTGCTACGGGAACTCAGCATGAGCCCAGAACGGATCTTTGACCAGGATCGCGTTGATCTCTGGTCTTCACATCGAGGAGTGCAAGGATCCATCCCCGCTTGGGATGCCGGCCGAAATGTTTAAGGTCTATGGCAGTCTCTCGCTTCCCCGTGAGGTCGACGCCGATGTTCTGGTCATGGCCGGCGACACACACCCTGATCCTGAGATCCGGCGCCAGGTGATCGTAAAGATCGAGGATGAACTCGGCATCCGTGCCACCCACGTCCATGGAAACCACGGCTACTATGGTGGCTCATTCCCGAACGATCTGGGCAAGCTGATTACGATCGGAAGGATTCAGGTCGTGGTTGCCACACTCTGGACCAGTTATGGCTTGGGCTTGCTTTCCGGTTCCTCCACCACATGCAATTGCGGCTCCAGAGTTTCGTAGATGTCCCACAGTCGTATGGACGAGTTGATTTCGGGAAGATCGACGGACTGCTCGAGGTCATCGTATTTCTCGATGGTCCAGAGGCCATGCACGTCGCGTTGATAGACTTTCACCGAGGTGACATCCGGCTCCACGAGCATGATGACCTGGATGTCGTCATGGGCCTGATACTCATCGATCTTATCCGTCAGGTCTATGGCCAAGGTACCGGGTGAGGACACCTCCACGACAACCGTGGGCCGTGCCGCTTCCTTCCCCGACGGATCAGGCGGGCCGCAATCGACGACGACATCCGGGTATCGGACGCCGAATTGGCCGGTTCTGACCGCTGTATCGCTCGATGTTGTGCGGCAACCCTTCGTTTTGGCTGACGGGGCCAGTGCTACCACGATATTGGTAGTAGCCACGCTGTGGCTCTGCCTGGCCCCCGCCATCATGCGAACTGGCATGCCATCTACGAGTTCATGCGGCTCGGACTGCCTCTCGATCCAATCGAAAAACTCGTCGGCCGTCATCCCTTCCTCCGCAGTATCCGCCCCGACTTTACCAACGTTGCTCCCGACCATGGAGGAAGCTTATGACGGATCTGCCGCGGCAATGAATTGGCCCCTGCGTAAGCGATAGCCAGATCCAGATGGTGCTCCTCGATGGTGGGATAGGCCGCCAGAATTCTATCCCGCGGGATGCCTGCCGTAACGGATGCCGCCAAGTCATAAACTCGGACCCGTGTGCCCTTGATAACCGGCATGCCGCCCAGGATCTTGGGATCGCTCACAACCGGTTCTTCCGTCATTTCCATGCAAGCCTTGTTGGTCCGCAGGCGCCCGGCTCCAGGGTATTGTAATCGGCCTCTGCGCTTCAGATAAACCGCAAAGCCCGCGCCCTCGTCGGCGGGCCGGATTTCTCAGCAGAAAGCCTCTCAGCTGCACTCACATAAGATTTCCGGCTTCGTTCCCATAAGCACTTTGGCGACGCTCACGCATACACTCCGTGCTCAATCCGTCCAAGCTGCGTGAGGACACGCTCGGCCTTACCTTGGAGCACGAGATCCAAAGGTGTCGTCTGCAGGACCTGGTTATACTCAAGGAGCCACAGCAGGCCCTCATCACCATAAACCTCCCGTGCCCGTCCGATGACCGTAGCGATCTCCGGCCCGGATCCTTTCAGGGACCTGAGCTGCTCGATTTGCTCCTCAAGACGGGCAATCGCCTGGTCAATGCAGTCGTCGGCGTTTGCCGTCGTATAGGGCTTGAAGTCTCGATCAGGTTCAATGGGCGGCATGTGGTCTTCTCCGCGAAGGAACTTCAGGAGCACGAACTGGCCAGCCTCAGTTGCCATGAGCTCGTCCGGCGAACGCCCGCCGAACCACTGGTGCGGCGTCCTCAGGAAACCCTCAGGGTCATGGTACAGATCAGCAATGAGGGCGCGGATCTCGTCGTCCATCTGTGTCATGGACGAGAATCTAGCATTACGGCTGATTGCAGCCAATTCTGTCGGAGGTCGCGATTGTAATCGGGCTAACTTGAAACATAATCCCAATCATGGGTACGGGGTTCTCTGTCGAGCGGTCATGATCTCCACTGAGTCTCATCAGGCCATCATGGCGGCGATCGAACGCCACTGGACGATCCATGCACTCCGGCGGTTCCGCGAGCGCTACAATCTCGACGATTATGATCCCACCTCCTTGATCGACCTCGTCGATCGGATCGAGCTCAAGTACCGGGCTGCTTTTGTGAGTCCGTATTGGGGCCCCTACCCTAGAGTCATGGTCATCGCCAAGCTGACACGCCGCAATCTCTCAGCATCCACGAACGTAAGGATCGTCTACCAGCGACGAGAGCAGATGATTGTGACCGTGCTCCCGCTGAGGCTGGACCCACCGCCCCAACAGGCTCAAGACGCTGAGGGTGTAATGCAAGTCGTGCATTCAGCCTGCGGGGAATAGGCGGCCGGAGAGTTTTGACAAGAAGTCCGTAACCGGTGCTGTGCGATATTCCTCCTGCAGGAGGAACTCATGCGGACCAATCGACGGCTGGCCCAGCTCTGGCTCGATGCCCTGGCCACCGAACTCGGGGCCTCGGCGGGCACCATTGCCACCTACACCGATGATCTGAACTGCTACCTCACCTGGCTCGATGAGAACAGCCTCAGCCTGGATGAGGTCGGCCTGGAGCAGATCCGGGACTACATCGCTGGTCTCGATGGGCGCGGCTACGCGGGCTCGACCATCGCCCGCAGGATCACCGTGGCGCGCGGCTTGCACAAGTTCCTGATCGCCGAGGAACTCGGCTCGCGCGATCCCACCTCCCATCTGGCGGCCATGAAGCGGTCGCGCAAGCTGCCCTTCGTCCTCTCCATTGCCGAGACCGAAGCACTCCTGGAGACCGCTCACCGGCTGGCGGCCGACCCCTCGGTAGGGCTGTACCGGCAGGCCGGCTATGCCCGACGGGCTGCCCTGTTCGAGACCCTCTATGCCTCCGGCATGCGCATCAGCGAAGCATTGTCCCTACCCTCCGATGCCGCCCCAGCGGGCACCCGCATGCTGCTGGTGCGCGGCAAGGGTGACAAGCAGCGCCTGGTGCCGCTGCACGAGCGGGCGATCGAGGCGCTTGCCCTCTGGCAGCGGCTGGCGGGTGCCTATTCCGGTGGAGCGCCCTCCCCCTGGCTGTTCCACGCGGTGCGCAACGGCACCAAGGCCCTGACGCGCCAGGCGGCTCTGCTGGAGATCAAGGAGGCAGCAGTGGCCGCAGGGTTGGCGAGTCCCGAGCGGGTCTCACCGCACGTGCTGCGCCATGCCTTTGCCACCCATATGCATTCCGGCGGCACCGACCTGCGTGTGCTGCAGGAGCTGCTGGGACACGCCGGCATCGACACCACCCAGATCTACACCCATCTGGATACCTCCCGCCTCCACCACATGGCCCGCGACCTTCATCCACTCAATGAGGAGGAGCATACGACAGCCGCCTGAACCGCTGGAGCGGGGGATTTCACGTGCTAGCGACAGACCATCAGGCCGCAGATACCGCCGCTCCTGTGCATAGCGGTCATGCGGCTTCCAGCTTTTGCCATTCTGGCAACGGGAGCAGGCGGTCGTAGGCCCAATTGAAGACAAATGCACAGCCCATGTAGAAAAGGGCAAAGGACACATCCATCAGGAGAGCCTGCCAGAGACTAATCCCGAGATGCCAGGCGAAGAGCGGCAGCAGGACGAACCGGAGCCCGGCCTCAAACATGACTGCATGCAGCACACGGATCGGGGTAGTCTTCCTGGTGCTGCCCCGCATCTGCTGCATGATGTGGTCGAAGCTAAAATTATAGATGTAGTTCCACCGTGTCGCGACAGTCGCGCCAACGATCCCCATCACACCGATGTCGTGCATGGGCATGTGAAACGCCCAGGCACCGAGTGGTGTGATGAGCGCCAAGCCGATGATTTCAAAGCTGATTGCGTGACGAATGCGGTCGCGTGCGGTTCGCATGTATTCCCTCAGCGGGTCAAAGCTCGGGTTGTCCCGAACGATCGGCCCAGCGTCTGGGGGAGGTCGTCCTTTCTTGTGCGTCCATATAGGTCGACAGCCGCGCACTCGGCAAGAGCCTGAGATGTGCAATGAGGGTCGACTATGGTGAGATCAAAGGTCCATATAGCCCTTCGGACGCTGGGCTGTGGCCCACGTCTCTAAAGCCTCAGTCGCTTCGGCCTCACTGGGAAACATCTCGACCTTCTCCTGGCCCTTGGCGCCAACGAAGCCCAGTTTCGGACCAGCCGGATCGTGCCGAACAGATCACGCTCAATCATCAGGCCGAAGAAGCGTGCCCTGCGCTGCTCCGCGTCACGCCGATAGAGCACCAGATGGTGCCGAATGGGCGAACGGGCGTCCGGCATCCTGGGAACGGCTCTTACTCAGGTTGGGCCTTCTGCAGGGTCTTCTCCATCTCGCGCATCATAGCCGCCTCGATCTCATCGAGGTTGACCTTAACGGTTTCGCCGCTGGTCTGAGCCTTGGCTCGGGTCACCGGCACCTGCTTGAACTTGGGTCGGGTGATGCTCTTATGCGCCTGGGCGGGGAAGCGGCCTTCCAGTGTGTCGATCAGGCTGTTGAGCGCCACATCGGACAATGGGATCTCTGGAGTCTCAGCAAGCCCCCTGAGAGCAATGGACTGATGGGTATAGCGGGGCTCGGCCGTTACCTCAGGTCCGAACCACTCAAGTGAACGAAAGCCCCTCGCCTCCCCTTCAGAGGCGAATTCCACGGTGACGAAGTGCAGGTACGGGGGCAGATGATCTCGTCGACCAGGGCGTGACCCACGCCGATCGGCAGGGGTGTCCGGGTGTAGTCGACCTCGCCGGCGCAGACCTCGAGCAGCGCGTGAGCGTGGGCGGAAGGGATTTCAGTCTGGTCCTCGATCTCCCCGTCAGGGCCGACCGTCTTGAGGATCAGCAGGCCTCTGTCTTCTTCGAAGCTAACCCAGGAGGAGCGATCCCGCTGTTCGGGGAAGAAGCCTTCGACATGGCGCAGGCCGCCCCTCTCGCGTCGGATCAGGCGGGCGAAGGACGGGGTGAGCAGAAAGCGGCGGCGAACGGTCATGAAACCCAAGCAATGTAAGGGATCGAGAAGCTCTTTATTCGTATATGGCAGAGAGAGGGGACGGCAACCCTGAACCCCGCACTATGGTTTCCACTCAGCCGCCGACTTTAACCCGAGACTCGTGCCCGCTGATCTGCCGCTGGGGTCGAATAAGCTCGATTTCAGAGAAACAGTCGATCAGCGTAGGCTTACCGAGCTCCGCCTCTCACGCGTGGCCCGAGAGTGATAGGTGCTCGACCTGCTATAGCCTGAGCGGAAGATGCAACGACGTTTTGGTAATCCACGGGGGAACATACCTCGAGTACAGGCTCGCCACCAATGAGAGCAAGGTGCTTACAAGTGACAACGCCCTGACAGAGTTAGCCGTGCGGAGCTCACTGTCAGGGCGCTTCTGTGATGCCGGTTGCAACACCACGACGCCACAATGCCCCATGAACGCTGGAAGTTCAACCGACGCTGTGCACAAGTACGAAGCGCCCCGGTGGGAGGCTGAGCACCAGACCTCCCACCAGGGCGTGTGCGATGTGTTCCGGCATCGCACGTCCCATGTAGATGCGCGCACGACATGCCGATGTGTGGTGACGCACGATACCAGTTCCAAACGCGATCATTCGACCGCATCGCAGCCGGACTGCTAGTCGCTCCGGCTGCGATCGACACCGATGTCGCGCAGGATGTGTGGGCTCATCTCTCGTCGCAGGGCCTCGACAAACTCAAACGCCAAGACAGGACGCTTATGATCGTTCGCCGGCTTGCGCGGAACGCGAATGAACTCAAAGCGGAATGCGAGCCCTACCAAGGGCAGAGGGAATACGGTCGGTTTCATCGGAGCCACCAGCAGCAAGAGTTGTGACGAGGAGAGCGGCGCGTTCGTACGTGCAAAGTCGCATGGACATGTAACGCCTCCTCTGGCTGTGGCTGTGAACCGTGCGGAAGATCCGCGGGGCAGCTTTAATACCAGAATTTCGCTGCCGAGACTAGCTCCGTCACCTCATTTATTACTCCTGGCCATCCCGATTACTTCTGAACGAGTGTTTGGTAGGGAGGAACCGTGCGCGCGAGGCACCTCCACGAGGGATGGTCCTAACGGCAGCCTGGCATATGCTTGCGCTGGACCAATCCCTTGATGAGTATCTTAATGATCTTCACTAAAGACCTGCAACGGAGAGACCTGCGTGCCGGAAGAAGCTGGTGATGAGCTCAGGCCGTTGCTGCAGGCGGCCGAACTCGCGGCGGGCCAGGCGGTGCAAGTCGGCGACTGATCCGGGCAACGCGCTTTCCA
>NZ_VOSK01000134.1 GCF_009296175.1 Microvirga tunisiensis
CGAGTGGCATCGTAATCAGATCGGAGCGCCACCGGTGTCGACACAGCAAACCTCCTCGTTTGCCATGTTGAATCACATCTCTGGTGCTTTGAAACTGCGACGAGTCATCCTCGTTGGGACTTGGTATAAGATGTTGCGTTGAAGCGCCAAGAATAAGGATGGCGGGTGTTCTACACAATCTCGAAAGTCGCGTGGTTCTTCGCCACTCCGTCCAATCTCCTGATCAGCCTCATTCTGCTGGGGCTGATTCTCGCTCTGTTCAAGCGGCTGAGATCCTTCGGGATTGGGATGAGCCTCGTCGTCACGCTGGCGACCATCGCACTCGGCCTCCTGCCCATCGCCAGCTACATCCTGCTGCCGTTGGAAGAGCGGTTTCCACCCTTCCGCGACGATGGTAAGCCGGTGGACGGGATTGTCCTTCTCGGCGGCTCCGTGGAGGCAGCGGATTCTGCTTCGCGCGGCATGATCGTCTCCAATGAATCGGCGGAGCGTGTGCTCGACACGATTGAGCTCGCCCACCGCTATCCGAAGGCCCGCATCCTGATTTCGGGCGGAGGCGGCACGGTCTTCGGTGACGGCGCGGCCGAGGCTCCCATCATCGCCGCTTATCTCGGAAGTGTCGGCATCGATCCGAGCCGCATCCTCGTGGAGGAGCGCTCGCGCACCACATCCGAGAACGCGGTCTTTTCGCGTGATCTCGCCAAGCCTCGGGAAGGCGAGCGCTGGCTCCTCGTGACATCGGCCTGGCACATGCCGCGTGCGGTCGGCGTTTTCGAGAAGGCGGGCTTCCCCGTCACATCCTATCCGGTGGATTTCCGGACCGGCGGCGGGGGCAATAATCACCGCCCCTTCGCCTTCGTCTCGGAAGGCTTGCGTCGCCTTGATCTGGGCGCGAAGGAATGGGCGGGCCTGATCGGCTATTATGCGACGAACCGCACACCGAGGCTCTTCCCCGGCCCTCAGGCATCCGCTTCCGGCGGCAGCGCCAACCGATAGGTCCCCCGAAAATCGTCTGGATCGACCGGACGGCCCTTGCGCAGGATGACGATGCGCCCGTCCTTCATGAGGCGCACGGCCACTTTCCGGACCGGCTGCATCAAAGGACCCCACCCATCCGGCTGATTGCCGCCGATGGCCTGGGCCACATCGGCCGGGCCGATTGTTTTGCCAGGGCCACGCTCTTTGAGGAGAGCCAGCACGGCAGCTTCCAGTTCCTCGGGACTCGCGCTTTTAGACATCGGTTTGCCTCAAGACTGCATCGTGGGCATCTGACAGGAACTGGCGCCGCCACATCACGAGCAACACGGCGGCCGTCGCCCCGATGAAGAGATAGGCGCTGACGAACCAGCCGAGATAGGCAAGCGAGAAGAAGAACGCCCGCTGTCCCCGGTTGAAATGCTTGCCGGCCACCGCGTTCATCGCGCCGGCCTGACGGGCGACGGCCAGCGCCTCCTCGCGGCTGCTCTCCTTCAGCACGGGAACCGCTCCGACGAGGATCGCCATGTAGTTGAACAGCCGGTAGGACCAGGCGAACTTGAAGAAGGCATAGACGAAGATGACCGCCAGCCCCACCACCTTCACATCCCAGGCCAGTCGTGTCGGGGGCTCCCCGAAGGGCAGATCGGCGAAGACAGGAAGCACCGAGTCGGTGGATTGCAGAAGGGCCAGCACACCGCCGATGGCGATCAGCGACGTGGAGGCGAAGAACGCGGTGCCGTTCATGAGCGAGGCCATGATCGTGGTGTCGACGATCCGGTTCTCGCGCACAACCATCTGCTCCATCCAGCGATAGCGGTACTGGTTCATGAGCTTGTTCAAGCTCTTCTGCCCGGCAGGCGAGAGTTCGACCGCCGCGTGATAGCCGAACCAGGCGATGATGAAGAATGCCAGCGCCACATAATCGAGATTGGTGAAATCCAGCACCCGTCGCCTCCGGTTGACTCCGCCGCCATCTTGCCCAGTTTGTTGAAGAGCTCATAGGGGAAGAATGGCCTGTCATGCCTCAATCCATCACACGCGGCTACAAGACATTGCTCGACGAAGCCAACGCAAAGATCAGGACGCTGCCCGTCGCCGAGGCTTTGGCTCTGCATGGCCGCGAGGATGTCGTCTTCGTGGATCTGCGCGACCCAAGAGAGCTCGAGCGTGAGGGCCGCGTTCCCGGTGCGGTGCACTGTCCGCGCGGCATGCTGGAATTCTGGATCGATCCGGAAAGCCCCTATCACAAGCCGGTCTTCGCTCAGAACAGGACCTACGTGTTCTTCTGCGCCGCCGGCTGGCGCTCCGCCCTTTCGACCGCGACGGCACAGGACATGGGATTGAAGCCGTTGCCCATGTGGAGGGCGGCTTTACCGCCTGGAAGAATGCGGGCGGTCCTGTCGAGACCGCCGAGCCGTCGAAGGGCTAAGCCGTTCTCCGAATCTCGAAGCGGCCGGAAGCATCGAAGTCGGGTTCGCCATGAGCCAGGATCTCGACCTTTTCCACCCGCGAGCCGGCGGGTCCCGCATGGCAGGCCTTCAGCATCACGTCGACGAGGTTTTCGGGACCCGAGAACACCGCTTCGACGGTACCGTCGCGCCGGTTGCGCACCCAGCCCTTGAGCCCATGCAATTCAGCCTGATGCTGCGTCCAGGCGCGAAAGCTCACGCCCTGGACGCGTCCATGGATCAGAACGTGTGACGTTCGGTTCTCGGCCATTGTACCTTACCGGTGTGCATGGCGGGCATCGGTGTGACGCCCGGCGTAATCCTCATCGAGCGTCTGGATAATGCGTTCTCCCTTCTCAGGGTCCGACTTACCCGAAAATCCGATCGATCTTCGCTTTCATGCAGGTACCCCCTCGTTCGGTCAGCGGCTCCGGCGGACTGTTCCGGAAGGGGCATTCCAGAGCGGTCGAACCTTGGGGCTCTGCTGGATCGGGGCCGAACTCTGCGCCTTGGGCAGCCAGATCCCCAGGCTTCGGATGTAGTCCTCCGGCAGGCCCGCATGCCCGGCCGCCTCCACCACCACTTCCATGTAACCCGGAAGCGGCGTGCCCGCCTTGGCGCTCCGCCCGATATAGACGACGGCCCGGCGCGGCCCTTTCTCGGTTACGACAGGCTGGACCACCTTGGTATAGAGGCCCGTCGAGAGGCTCTCATAACGGTCGAGGGCGGGCACGTCGGCGAGGGCCAGGTCCCAGACCATGCCCCAGACCGCGCGCTGCGGATCGCGCACCACGGAGGCATAGCCTTCGTCGAAAATGATGAAGCGGTGCCGCATGAGCCGCCCGATGCCGACGGGCTTCGAAGCCGGGCAGCGCTGAAGCATGGCGGCTTGGTCCATGTTGGACCCATAGGCGAAATAGAGGGGCATGATCTAAGCGCTTCCTCGAGTGCTGATGCGTCTCATGCTGAGAGGCTGGCCTGACACGTCCCTCCCTCGTCATCACCGGCCTTGTGCCGGTGATCCCGATTGTCTGAAGCGCGGCGCTCTTCGTATCGGGATGGCTGGGACAAGCCCGGCCATGACGTCCAGTCTCTGTCGTACAGAAGGCTAGCCGACCTTTTCCGATTCCTGGCCGGTTTTTCAGGATGAGGACGGCGGTTATGAACCGGTCTTCAGGACAACGACCGAATATGACCGCCTTATGCGAATTCCATGATCACGGCATCGACCGCCAGGCTGTCGCCTTCCTTGGCGTGGATCTTGGAAATGGTGGCGTCCCGCTCGGCGCGCAACACGTTTTCCATCTTCATCGCCTCGACGATGCACAAAGGCTCGCCCGCCTTGATCTCCTGGCCCACGCTCACGCTGATCGCCTTCACCAGCCCTGGCATCGGACAGAGCAATTGCTTGCCCGTGTCGGCCTCCAGCCGCTCCGGCATCAGGGCCGTCAGCTCCGCCTCGCGCTTGGTGTAAACCCTCACCTCGGCCGCCGCCCCTGCATGGGAAAGTACAACGCCGTTGAGGATCGGCCGCACCTGGACGGCAATGGACTCGCCGCCCACCGTGCCGGTCCAGACCGGCTGGCCGGGCACCCAGCCCGAGACGATGGGCCAGGCTTGGTCGTTGATCACGACCGCAAAGCCCCCCTCGATGTCCTCGATCACCACCTCATGCCGCTCTCTGCCCAGCAGCACCACCCGCTCGCGGTCGAACTGCACGCTGGAGGCCTGGCGCATCTGGCCCGAGATGTGGCGCTTGCGCTCGTTGAGCAGGTGATCGATGGCAGCGCCCACCGCCGCCATGCGCAAAGCCACGTCGCCCTCCGGCGCCGGAGCCTTGAACCCCTGCGGGAACTCCTCGGCGATGAAACCCGTGGAGAGCTTGCCTGAGCGCCAGCGCGGATGCTGCATCAGGGCCGAGAGAAACGGGATGTTGTGGCGGATGCCGTCGATGGCGAAGGCGTCGAGCGCCGTCGCCTGGGCCTCGATGGCCTGGAGGCGGGTCGGAGCGTGGGTGACGAGCTTGGCGATCATCGGATCATAGTAGATCGAGATCTCGCCGCCCTCGTACACGCCGGTATCGTTGCGCACCGTGACACCGTGGCGTTCCCCCTCCTGCGGCGGGCGGTAGGTGACGAGGCGACCGGTTGAGGGCAGGAAGTTGCGCACCGGGTCTTCCGCATAGATGCGGCTTTCCACCGACCAGCCCTTGAGCTTCACATCGCTCTGGCTCAGCCTTAAGCGCTCGCCGGCGGCGACGCGGATCATCTCTTCCACCAGATCGATGCCAGTGATCATCTCGGTCACCGGATGCTCCACCTGCAGGCGGGTGTTCATCTCGAGGAAGTAGAACGACTTGTCCTGACCGGCGACGAACTCCACCGTTCCGGCCGAGTCGTAACCCACGGCCTTGGCCAGCGCGACCGCCTGCTCGCCCATGAGGCGGCGGGTGGCCTCGTCGAGGAGCGGCGAAGGCGCCTCCTCGATGACCTTCTGGTTACGGCGCTGGATCGAGCATTCGCGCTCGCCGAGATAGATCACGTTGCCATGCTTGTCGCCGAGCACCTGGATCTCGATGTGGCGCGGATCGGTGATGAACTTTTCGACGAAAACGCGGTCATCGCCAAAGGACGAAGCCGCCTCGGACTTGGCGCGCGCGAACCCCTCGGCCACCTCGTCGGCGGAAAAGGCGATGCGCATGCCCTTGCCTCCTCCGCCGGCAGAGGCCTTAATCATGACCGGATAGCCGATCTCGTTGGCGATGGTCACCGCCTGCTCCGGCCCCTCAATCACGCCGAGATAGCCTGGAACCGTGGACACCTTCGCGGCGGCTGCCGCCTTCTTCGACTCGATCTTGTCGCCCATGGCGGCGATGGCGCCGGGGTTGGGGCCGATGAAGACGATGCCGGCCTCAGCCAAAGCCTTTGGGAAGGCCTCGCGCTCGGAGAGGAAGCCGTAGCCGGGATGCACGGCCTGGGCGCCGGTCTGCTTGCAGGCCTCGATGATCCTCTCGATCACGAGATAGGATTGGGCGGCCGCGGCCGGCCCGATATGGACGGCTTCGTCGGCCATCTCCACGTGGAGGGCGTCCCGGTCGGCATCGGAATAGACGGCGACGGTCTTGATGCCCATGCGCCGGGCGGTCTTGATGACCCGGCACGCGATCTCGCCCCGGTTCGCAATCAGGATCTTGTCGAACATGAACCCTCGAACGCTCCACCCAAACAAAACTAAACCCCACCTCCGTTACTGCACATCCGTGCCTTGGGGAAGCGGGGCTTCGTCAGCATTTAGCGTTAGATAGAGCGCTCTCCTCAGGCAGCCATCTGGGAGAGCCTCGCCTGCTGGCGCCCGCGCATGATGAAATCGAGAAGCGCCACATCGACGTAGCCGGCCTCATCGAGGATGGCATAGGCGATACTCATGGCATTCGGAGACGGACCGCTGATCTCGAGCAGGGTTGCGAGCCAGAAGGCGTCGTCATTGCTGACCACGCCGTGGGGCGCCCGGTTCCAGACGACGAAATCGACCACGAGCTTGGTCAGGACCGGGCCCCAGCTCTCCGCGGCATCGACGACGCGGTCGAGTGCCAGCAGGGATTCGACCTCGAGGCGGCACGTGATGCCAGTGTCCAGGATCTCGCCCTGAAGCATCTTCACGTCATCATCCGAAACATGGTTCGCCTCGGTGATCCTGTCGATGAGATCGCGAAGTTGATCCTTCATCATCCGTTTGACTCCCGCCGGCTTTTCTTTGGCTGGCTGCCGGTTGATCGCTTGTCCGAGGATGACTCTCACACGGATGGCAGGCTCAAACCGTTAACACGACATACTGAATCGCCGTTGAGGTTAAGCGTTGTTGAGAGACTTTGGTTGCTGGAATCTTGCCGAACCGAATTCTCCAGGAATCCCGCGCAGTTGCATGCCGGGGACCTGTAGCTTTGCAATGCCGCAAGGTCACCCTTTCCGCACTTCAGCGGTCTTCGATGATACCTATGTTCTCGACAACGCAGCGCAAATCCGCGCTCGCCCGTTAAGGAATGGTCCCATGCGGCACCAGGGTATTCATCACGTCACTGCCATTGCCGGCCCCGCCCGTCGCAACCTCGACTTCTACACCCGCGTGCTCGGCCTGCGCCTCGTCAAGAAGACCGTCAACTTCGACGATCCCGGCACCTATCATCTCTATTTCGGTGACGGCCTTGGGCAGCCGGGCTCGATTCTGACATTCTTCCCGTGGGAGCATGTCGCACCCGGACGCAACGGGATCGGCTCGACCCAGGAGACTTCGTTCCGGGTGCCTGAGGCGTCTCTCGGCTACTGGGCGCATCGCTTCATCGAGCAGGGCGTCGAGCACGGCACGGTGGAGAAGCGCTTCGGTCAGAGCGTGCTGACCTTCAAGGATCCGCACGGCACCAGCCTCGCGCTTGTCGGCACTCCCAATGCGGAGAGCGAGCCCGCCTGGACGGTCGAAGGCATCCCAGCGGAGCATGCCGTTCGCGGCCTCGAGGGTGTCACGCTCCTCGTCGAGAACGGCGAGCGGACAGGCGCGATCCTCACCGACGTGTTCGGCTTTCGCGAGACTGCTCGCGACGGCTCCCTCGTGCGCTACAAGACCGACGCCCTGATGGGCAGCACTGTCGATATCCGCAGCGCCGGCGGCTTCCTGCCGGGTCGGATGGGCGGCGGCTCCGTCCATCACGTGGCGTTCCGCGCCAAGGACGATGCCGAGGAGGCCGAGATGGTACGCAAGCTCGCCGAGATCCACGGCCTGCAGCCTACGGAGCAGAAGGACCGCAACTACTTCCGGTCCGTCTATTTCCGCGAGCCGGGCGGCATTCTGTTCGAGATCGCCACCGACGAGCCTGGTTTCGCAGTGGACGAGCCGCAGGACAGCTTGGGCGCCGAGCTGAAGCTGCCGGCGTTCCTGGAGCCTCGGCGCAGCGAGATCGAGTCTCACCTGCCTGAGCTGGCTTGAACTGACGCCAACCTTCTTCCCTCCCCCTTGCGGGGAGGGATTGAGGGCGGGGGTCGGAAAGCCGGAGCTCATACGTGATCGACAGGCCCCAAGCCTCTTCCTCCCTCGTCATCACCGGTCTTGTGCCGGTGATCCCGATACAGAAAAGCGCCGCGCCCCACCGATCGAGATGGCCGGGACGGGCCCGGCCATGACGTGTGGAAGGTGGCGCACTCAGCCTGTCTCCCTGCCCTCCCCGCAAGGGGGAGGGAACAAGCGCACACGTGTCTGTCTGACAGAAAGACAAAACCATGACCGAGCTGTCCTTCATCCACCGCTATGAACCCGCCACGGATCCGAAACGTCCGCCGCTCCTGCTGCTCCACGGCACCGGCGGCGACGAGAACGATCTTCTGGGCCTCGGCCGCATGAGCTCTCCCGGCTCCGCCCTGCTCTCCCCGCGCGGCAAGATCCTCGAGAACGGCATGCCACGCTTCTTCCGTCGTCTCGCGGAAGGCGTGTTCGACGAGGAGGATGTGAGATTCCGCGCGAACGAGTTGGCGGATTTCGTCGCCGAGGCCCGCAGGGCCTATGGGCTCGAGGCGCCCGTTGCCGTGGGCTTCTCCAACGGCGCCAACATCGCCGCCGCCATGCTGATGCTTCGGCCTGAGGCGCTTGCCGGCGCGGCGCTGCTGCGGGCCATGGTGCCGCTGTCGAGTGCACCGCAGGTGGACCTTGCAGGCAAGCGCGTGCTGATGATTTCCGGCGCCATGGATCCGATCATTCCGGCGGATAACTCCAACCGGCTCGCCGCATCGTTGTCGGCATCCGGCGCAGAGGTTCAGCACCAGATGCTGCCCTCGGGCCACAACCTGTCGCAGACTGATCTTAGCCTGCTGGTGAAGTGGTTCGGGCAGCCCGGCCAGTAAGCGGATTGGACGAGCCCTGGCCCATACTGCGAAGACGCCTGTTGCATGGGTTCTCAGGATCTTGCTTATAACGGACCAGCAGCCTTCCTCCCGTCATCACCGGGCTGGTCCCGGTGATCTCGATAGCTTGAAGCGCCTCGCCTCACAGGATCGGGATGGCCGGGACAGGCCCGGCCATGACAGCGAGGGATGCATTTGCTGAGTCGGCCTCTCACGACGAGGTCAGCGACTAACATCAAACGGATTGAAGAGCCCCCGTCTCGAAGAACCGCTCCATGGCATCCTCGGCCGGCCCGATATCGATGCCGCGGCTCGCAAGCCACGCATCGTCGAAATGCGTGCTGCGGTAGCGCTCGCCGGAATCGCAGAGCAGCGTCACGACGGAGCCCTGCTCCCCGTTTTGCACCATCTCGCCGACGATCTGAGCGACCGCCCACAGGTTGGTTCCGGTGGAGCCCCCACAGGAGCGGCCGATGCGGCGCGACAGCACCCGCGCGGCGGCGATGCTCGCGGCATCCGGCACCGCGAATGCGCGGTCGATGAGGTCCGGCACGAAGGACGGCTCGCAGCGTGGGCGGCCGATACCTTCGATCACCGATGGTGGCCCGGAGACACTGCACACGGACCGGTCCGCGAGGTGCCGGTGAAATACGGACGCCTCCGGATCGGCAAGGCACAGCCGGGTCGGCAGGCGACGGTAACGGATATAGCGACCGAGCGTCGCCGAGGTGCCGCCGGTCCCCGCCCCCACGACGATCCAGCTCGGAACCGGGTGCTCCTCGTAGGACATCTGGCTGAAGATGGATTCGGCGATGTTGTTGTTGCCGCGCCAGTCCGTGGCCCGCTCGGCATAGGTGAACTGGTCCATGTAATGACCGCCGAGTTCCTCGGCGAGACGCGCGCTCTCCGCATACATCTCGGCGGGGCTGTCCACGAAATGGCTCTCGCCGCCGTAGAAGGCGATCTGCGCGATCTTTTCGGCCGACGTGGAACGGGGCATCACCGCGATGAAGCGCAGGCCCAGCATCCGGGCGAAATAGGCCTCCGACACGGCCGTGGACCCGCTCGATGCCTCGATGATCGTGGTCTCCGGCCCGATCCAGCCGTTGCACAGGCCGAACAGAAACAGCGAGCGCGCCAGCCGGTGCTTGAGGCTGCCCGAAGGATGGGTCGATTCATCCTTGAGGTAAAGTTCAACACCTGGAGCGGCAGGCAACGGCACTCGCAACAAATGCGTATCCGACGAGCGGTTGAAATCCGCCTCGATGATCTGGATGGCGGTGGAGACCCAGGAGCGGGGACAGGGCGTGTTCATAGGACATCTTGGTAAGTGCGCATGGGACGGGACGCAAGGTGCCCATGCTCGAATGGGGTCTTGCTTCTCGGGACATGGTCCCTTCGAACGAAGACGATTGGCGTAAGGACATCAAATGCTAGGCTTCCCCTTCCAATCAGATGAATCGGGAGGAAGCCATGAGATTTACACGAGCCCTGAGCAGGATTGTCGCCGCACTGGCCGTCACGATGGCGGCCTGGTCCGCCGACGCGGGCACGGTCGTATCGCAGAAGTTTCAGTCACCGACGTTGAAGCGGGACTGGGGGAATTCCCTGGAACAGTGCACCGTTAACATCTTTGCAAGTCTCTGTTCAGATTAACATTTCTGTTCAATTGGGTGCGACCGAATGATGAAATGGTCAACAAAGTCCCACTTCCTGTTTTCGTGAGGCGAAATTGTTGACACCTTGCACCACCACATTTTTTGGACATCCTGAGCGGCGAAAAGTGCAAGACGTCGCTGAAGCGACGGCTCACTTTGAGGTGATCGGGATGTAAGACGCCGTTTTACGGCGTCTCCCGACTTCGCCTCTGTTGAACGATTGCGGAGATATTTTTGGACGCGGGCGCCACGATCTCTGGGACGTGACCGAAGTTCACCCCGAGCAAGTAGGCTGAGATGTCGGACCTTTAGCGGTCTGCCGTATGGCCCGCCTTAGTGTCGCAGCCCTTAAAGTCTGTTCCGGTTCCTATCTATGGGAGGGAGTGGTTCATCGAGTTGGGCCTCTGTTATCCCTCTCAGGCTGGCATTGTAGGCCCAACGGACGAACTTCGCCCTCATTCGTTCCAAAAGGATGGTAAGCTCCGCGTTCTCATGTTCCGCACGCTCAAGCCGATCGAGTGTCGCCTTGAGCTCCTTCGACTTAGGGCGAGGCGTTTTTTGGGCGCCGCGCTGCGAAGAGGCCCTTTCTACGCCCATAGCGATCCTGATCTTCTCGTGCTTGAACAACCCCTGGCGCGTGTACGTCGCTCCCACCGCTTTGTGGACAGCCGCAATGAGCGCCGGCCAAGTCCTGCGCCCATCGATTCCGCGAACGATCTCAACGATTTGATCGATCCTGGCTTCTGTAAGGTTTGGTGCACGCCTAGCCATGCGTGATCTCAATTCGGTTCTGGTTGGAGGCCTGCAACCCCGCCCCTGTCGGGCTGTCGAGAAGGTCCCGGTCTTTAAGGGCTTGGGCCGATAGCGTCAGATTACCAGAGTTGTTCAGCTGGATAATCGTTCCGGCCGGAACTGAGGCATCATCTAGGATAGCGACCAACTGCTCAAGGCGACTGACGGTCTTTGCATGGATCTCTACCCAGTCAAAAGCGCCATAGACCTCCTCAACCACGGCTTCCTGCGCCCGTCTGAGCGATTGCCGCCCCATTTGGAGTTGCTCCCGGATACGGGCACTCTTCGCCTCGTCGCCTTTTATGCAAAGGTGCTCCGTGCAACTCAGACACCTGCGGAACATCTCGCAAGGCGAGGCCGCGAAGTCGTGGACGCAAAAGCCGTACTTAGTCACGTGAGCGGTCGGAATGGCGAGTTCTGAAAACTTCTCTCGACTTACCGGAAGGTTTGCGGGCATTTCAGCCAGTGGGCCAACTGTCAGATTTTCATCGCCAACCTGGCTCCGGAGCTTGTTAAGAATCTCAGCGCTCGACAGATGATCGTATGCCGAATTTTGGGAGACGTTCTTTCGACCGCTCCATTTTGCAATATCGATCTGGGACAAACCACCAGTATGGGCAATCGTGTTTAGATAATGCCTAAATTGGTGGGTTGATACCTTGAGGCGACCATCTGGATCGAGCCCAGTTTTTTGGAAGACAGACTTAATCTTATCGTTTCCGCCTAGGCTCAAATAGACCTGCCCGTAGGATACTGGCTCGAACATACACGCGGTGCCGTTGCGGCCTGATCTTGAGAAGTGTTTGAAGGGAATCACAAAAAGAGATTCGCTGTAACGCATACCAGTTGCTGCATCGCGAACCGGGAACCCAAGAGGCAGGAGTGACACAATAAGATGCTCAAATTCTGCGAAGGCGACATGAGCGATGTCTCGGTTGTCGGCTCCCTTCATTGACGGTGTCGGGATCCCTTGCTTGTTTAACCACTTCCTGACCTCATAGTTATTTGCCGAGGAGCCGAAGTATAGTGATCCTACCTCCGTCATCGTCAGGAATTGCTTAGATCGGAGATGAGAAAGTTCCGGCGGCAGGTAGAGGCGATCTGGGTTCTCTTCATACCATCGAGCCATCCGGCGCGCTTCTTCCGTCTCACGCCTGATCCTTATCAAGGCCTCTCGAATGACGTCTGCCATTCCGGGCATGATCCACTTGATATGGTCAGCAGCTCCCTTCGATCCTTTCCATCGTAGGCCCAACATCTTGCGCCCGTGCGAGCCGATGCTGTTATTGATCCGGCTTGGGTGATCTTGAACTACGCGGCATAGCGGAATGGCTGATGCCTGAAGTAGCTTCGGATCCGTTCGGGGAGCTTTGTCAGCCGGCGCATGTGGCTGATCACGGTACGCTTGAGTTCGTGTTTGCTGCGGGCGGGCGGCTTGCGGGTCACAGCTTGCTTCAGGTCGGCGTTCAGACCCTCGTCCGGGTTCAACTCCGGACTGTAGGAGGGCAGGTGGAAAACCTCGATCTGCTCTTGGCGCTCGGCCAACCAGCCCCGTACCGCCTGGGCCCGATGGACCGGCAGGTTGTCCCAGATCAGGAACACCTTGCCGCGGGCATCCTGGATCAGCCGCGCGAGAAAGCGGATCAGGCCCGGAGCCTTGAGCGCGCCGTCGAGCACCATCCAGCGCAGCTCGCCCTTGTTGGTCACAGCCGAGATCAAGCCCAGCCTCGTGCGCTTGTGGCTGGGGCGCACCACAGGTGTGCGGCCCTTGGGGGCAAAGCTGCGGCCGCGCACGTCGTCAGAGCGCAGGCCGGTCTCATCGCCCCAGAAGATCGTGCCCTTCTCCTCTCTGGCTTGCGCCACGATGGCCGGATACTCCAGCCGCAGCCAATGCCGCACCGCCTTCGGCGACTGCTCATAGGCGCGCCGGAGCGGCTTCTGGGCCGTGAAGCCCCAGCGCGCCAGATACGTACCGATGGTGCGCACCGCCAGCCGGACCCCACAGGACTGCTCGATCAGCTCCCGCACTGCCGCCCGGCTCCACAGGGCAAAGGGCAGACCGAGTTCGTCGGGCGTGTGCCGGCTGATCAGAGCGCGGATCTGGACTTCCTGCTCGGCCTGGAGAAACCGTCCTGTGCCAGGGGCCGGGCCCCGCGGTCCGCTGGCCAATCCGGCCAGTCCCTGCTCGGCGAAGCGGCGGCAAATGTTGAACACGCCGGTTCGGGTCAGGCCCACCTGGGCGGCAATGGCCTCATAGGTCAGGCCGCTCTCGCGTAGCCCCACCACCTGTCGCCGACGCTCCTCTTGTGCTGCTGCTGGCAGCTTGCGCATGTCTATATGCTTCATCCCGTCGATCTGGTCCGACCGGTCGTGGATTTCAAGATCTCCCAAGCCGGATCAATAATTTCACAGTCGGCGGCAAGTGTTAGGATTTCGTTGACTCTTTGAGGCGCTGCACAGAGGATCGCGACCATGGACGTCACAACCACATCTCGTGACTCTGTCGCTAATCGGAAAGCTTGGGGCAGCGCATCTAGGATCTCTGCGGACGGAAGTTTGCGAGCCCTGTTTCTCTCGAACGAGTTCCCAAGGCGGTCCCCCGAGCGGATATTCTTAGTACGCCCTGAGCTGACCCAACTGCCTATAGGGTTAACAACTAATCCGTGCTCGTCCAAGAACCGAGCGATTGTTTCAAGAGCGTAGGTTGTGCTGTTAAATGTACCCTGATTAGCAGATTGGAGAAGGGCCGTCGCTCTATCGAGGATTGCTGCATTGCACCTTGTGAGGCTTTCGCTGCCTGCGCCTATAAGGGCGAGATCGAGGATCCTCAGTGCACGTAGTATGCAAGAGAGGTTCGATGGCGTAGTTGGGTTATTGTTGGCGCTGTAGCGAATATATGCTTTCGCGAAACCCATCAAAATTGGGGTGAAGGGGCGTCTTTCTTGTCGGCTAATCCGGTGACTGAAGTGCAACGTGCATTCGTTAAGTCTAGTATTCCTGAACCCCGAAATTAGACAATAGTCCGTTATATTCCAGGAGGGCGAGTCAAAATCGAGTTTTGGCCCGAACGCTTGTAGCTGTAGTTTTGCAAAGGCTATGAATGAAGCAAGCCGTTCCTCTGCGGTTAGCTCGCGTTGGGCGGTGAATATAACTATGTTGTCCACCTTGAAGCCTACTTATGTTCTGAAGAGAGGATTGTGGAGCAGCGATTGACAACGTCGGCTACGGCAAGAATCGTCCGATCATTGACTGTAGCTATACGACGATCAGCAAGCTGAAGCTGTTCCTCACGCTCTGTAATCAGTAACTCCAAGAGGGCTTCGTGGGATCCGTCCACCCAAGGGTTGAACAAAGTGCATGTGTAGCACGCTAGAGGAGCCGCGAGACCACAGTAGTCTCGCTTACCGCATCCTCCAAGAGCCTCAAGGGATGCGGCATTGGATAGGTGCACCACTCTCCCGGGCGCAAATTTGTCCCTCTTTGAGGGCTCATCATCACTTACGATGGTTCCGAGAAACGCTTGCGCCATGGGCGCCATCTTAAGCGCCAGAGCTCTATCCACTCTCTCAATCAATTCAGGACGTGTTTCGATGTAAACATGAGAGCTCTTGCTATGACTGTGATCCATCAATTCTGATATGACATCAAGATCATACCCTTCCGCGGCTAACCGGGTTCCAAACGTCCTTCGGATGCGCGCTTGAAAGATCCTCATCGGCTTCCCAGTTCGCTCCGAGACAACCCTCAGTTTGCTTAGAGTTCTGGATATCCTTTCGCCAATGATGGCTCCGCCTCGATGGTACTCGTACCGGGGTGCAACCGATGTATATTCGCTCGGTCTATCAAAGTAGTGGTTGGACGGAAAAAGTGGAGCCTCATCTTCATTCAGCCCTCGCTCGCTCGCCCAAGTGCGTGAGGCTTTACACTGCCGTTCAACAATAGCCCCAAAATCAGCCGCGAGCGCTCGATCTCGAAAATAGGTTCTTGGGCGAACTCCCTTGCCTTGCTTGAGACGGGTGATGCGTAGCACATAGAACTTGTCGCCACTGGGCTTTACGCCGACCTGCAGGTCCTTGACTTTGACCATGGCAAGCTGTGTCGGCCGAGCGCCAAGAGTGATGCCCAGCATAATCAAAACATAGTCTGCCAAGTTCATTTGGTTCTGTGCAAACGCGTCTTGGATCGCGGCTATAAGTGCATCATACTCCAGATCAGTAAGTGGACCCTTCGTAGGATCCATCGTACTTACAGCAGACCCCTTGTCATGTTCTGGGATCTTGAGCTCTGAGAGGGTGGCTACGAGGTCATCCTGAAGATGAGGGAACCCAACAGAACGTAAAGAAAGAAGGCTCTCTCGAAAGCGAGCAAGTTTATGGCGCTTTCTGAGCGGTATAGAGGTCGCATAATTCATGAAGCCAGCTAGAGTTATATTTTCGATCGGTGCGCTTGTATGGCATTGGCTGATTGAAAACTTAAAAAAACTCCGCAAACTAGAAAGGATCATCCATACTCGGTCAGGAGAAGCAGAAAGCAAAAGGCTCGCACATGCATCTCGTATAGCGATACGAAGCTCTTCGGTAACGAACGGAATGGAAAGAAAATCAAACTTCCTGGGTTTGATCGCACCAACGAGCCTCCACACCAGTAATGATGGGTCGAAGGTTGCTCCGTCAATAGTCGTTATAACTCTCAGGGGAGCAAGAGCTTGTGTTTGATCATGATGAATTCTCATATTCAATTTTCTGATACGCCTGTATGATTCAGCATCTTATTCTGAATTGAGATGGAGGCTTCGGCAGCAATTCGCCGCGTTCGCCTCTTAAGATACAGGTCTGGCATCTTCGAATGATCGGACCAGCCCATAGAATGAATCCGAGCTCTCCGCTCATCTTCCTCCGATAGCCCATGTTCATCAGCTACTTCAGAGAAGGCCTCATTCCAAGAGTGCCTAAACACGTGGCTTGAAAGACTACCCCCAACAGCAGGATGCTTCTCTCTCAAAGTCGAGAACAGCTTCGCGATCGATGAAAGAGACAACGGATCGCCATTTCTGGCTACAAAGAGAAACCCGTGCTTTTTAGCTCGTCTGGTAGTGGCTCTTACGTTGATGATGTAGTCATGGGTCAATGCCACAAGTTCTCGCGAGATAGGAACCTCACGTGCCCGCGTTTTGGTTTTTGGCTGACGTCGGCGCTTATCTTTCGGATCGCCTGATCTCCTTAATATGGTGACCGTGTTGGTCGCGAAGTTGATATTCTTAATCTCGATGCCTAGCAGTTCGCCCAGCCGCAAGCCTGTTCCTCTGAGCCATTCTATATACAGGCGATTCCTAATTCGGATTGGCATTGCCTCCCAAGAATTCTCAGAACACGCTGGATCAATCACTCGGCGTAATGCCTTCGTCTCCTCCTCTGTCATGCTCAGTCGATCGCCCGTGCGCTCGGAGGGAGTGCGGACCTGCAACTCTCTACAAAATTCGGTCAATCGGTCCATGTACATCCGCCGCCGTTCCAACGTCGAGCCGACCCGACCCGCAGCTCTCTTGCCCAACCATTCCAGATAGCGTCGCGCATAGCGAAGTCTAAGCCCGACCGTACTTGGGGCTACCGTGCCACGCTTGGCTTTGCCGCGCTCTGTCTTAGACTTGTTGGAGTGCGCTAGGATATTGGAGCTGTGGAATGGCTCCACCAACTTCCTTTTACTAGTCTTTGAAGACTCGGTCCCTTTGTAGGCCGCCACAACGAGAGCATCCAGCTCATAAGGATCTAGAAAGCGACCACTTGATATTCGCTCGTTGAGATCAATTCCCCTAGTTTCAATGAATGTAAGCAGGAGTTGCACCCCTCGCAGAGTCTGCTCGATTGTGTCTTCGGACCCACTCCTTGGACGCAGGTCGGAGGCGGCATAGACGCAGACGTCAAAAACAGGATCTCCAGTCTCGATCCGAGTTAAGATTGGAAAGCGCTCTCCGTCTCCAAATATTATCGTCTTTATCGCGAACCGACGCTGCACGTGTTTACACTTTCCTGAGGTGCGCCTATCGCAAAATGATCTTGCTTGGCCTCTAACGTGTCAACATCGGATAAACTGTAATAAACATATATATTTAGTCTATGACGTTTACAGTCGATGAAGATGGTGTGCGTAAGGTCTACAACGTCTATCTTCCCGACGGCTATGACACGGGCAAGCTGCGGTATCCCGTGATGTATCTGCTGCACGGCAATGGCGGCGACGAGAATGAATGGGTCGCCAAGGGCGAGGCCCAGAAGACCATCGACAAGCTCATCGCCGATGGCCTGATGCCTCCTGCTGTCATCGTCCTCCCCTCCGCAATCACCACGTGGTACGTGGATCGCAAGGAGCCGATGGAAACGGCCTTCCTCAAGGATCTGATGCCGGAGGTTGAAGGCAAGTTCCGCATCATGAACGACCGCATGGGACGGGTGATCGGCGGCGTCTCGATGGGTGGCTAATGTGTTTGGTGGCGGAACGTTGTTGGGATCGGGTGCGTTACGCCATTGAGGAGTACACTTGGCGCTTTGACGGCCTGCGACGCCGAGCTTCTCACCGCAGGAGGACGTGATGCACTCCCTTCATCCGCA